>JAGGVJ010000003.1 GCA_021158055.1 Candidatus Iainarchaeum sp.
CCATTTTCCACACCCAAAATACTTGCAATTCCCGCGTTCCCTGAAACAATACAGGGAGTTCCGCAAGCCATTGATTCAAGCACAACCAGGCCGAATCCTTCTTGTCTTGAAGTGGATGGTAAAACTGTTGCAAATGCGCCTTTATAATAATCTGCAAGTTCTTGGTTTGAAACACGGTTTGTGATAAACTCAATCCTTTTTTCAAGCCCGAGTTCTTTTACCCTGAGCCTTGCAAGTTCTTCTTGCTCCCCCCTGCCAATTACGGTGAGTGAATAATCCTTTTCAAGTCTTGAAAATAACTCAATTAATTCAAGTAGTCCTTTGTATGGGACAAACCGCCCGACAAATAATAAACTTTTTTCTTTGTTTGGATTTATTTTTTGTTTTGTATTTTTATCATTGAAAACTTTCAAATCCACCCCGTTTGGAATCATGACAACTTTTTCAGCATATTCCGAAAGAGTATCTGAATCACTTTTATACCTGTTGGTTGTGGAAATAACTTTTCTTGCCCTCCAGAAAACAAATTTCATGAAAGTCGCGTTCACAAAAGAAACAAATAGTCCTTTTAATCCCCCTTTTATTAACAGGTCATTTTGATAAGTTATAAACAAAGGTTTTCTTCTAAAAAAGCTTGCAATAGCTGCTTGAAAATTCAGAAACGGTTCAGGGTACTGACCATGAATAACATCACAAGGTTCTATTAACATTTGATAAAGCGCTTTTGGAGCTACGGGTTCCCGGATAAACTTAAACCACTGTTTTACTCTTTTTACTGAAATCCCCTCAACTTCAGGGGGTCCGGGTGTACTTGTAACAACAGTTACATTGCAGCCAAGTTCAACTAATTCTTTTGAAATTTCTAAAACATATGATTCCATTCCGCCCATTTCAGGAAAGAAATGTTTTGAAGCTTGAAGAATTTTCATTTAATCACTAAAAATAATACAAGGGGAAACTAATAAACTACTTTAAAAAAACCAACTTGTTGCTTTAAATGATTCTTGTGAAAAATAAGCCAAATGCAATTAAAGAAATCATTACTTCAACAAACACAAAAATCAAAACAATTTGTCTTTCGGAAAAATCCCCGAGCTTCATCACAAAGTGATTCAAGCTCTCAACCCGTCCGTTTGGCGGCTTGAGCGAGCCGTCTTCCTGCAATGCCCCAAGGCTTGTCGCCTTGAATTTTTGGCTTGCCTTCAGAAAGGCTTCAATTATCCACGGCAAAAACAAGATGATCGCAAACCTTTCAATGTTTCCGATCACTGTGACGCTTGCATACACCCCGCCTATAAAGTAAGTCAGTGAATCCCCTGGAAGTATTTTTGCAGGAGTCCAGTTGAACCTCAAAAAAGCAATCAGGACAAACGCGGCCGCAAATGCAATCACTGTCGCCTCAATTCTTCCCGGGATCAGCGCACCGGAAGAGTCAAACCTGATCAAAAACGAAAACACCCCGAGTGCAAGAAGCGCAACTGCGCCCATTCCGGCTTCGAGTCCGTTTTGCCCTGCAAGCATGTTGGTTGCGTTCGCGACACAAAGCACGCCCAAGGGAATGAAAAACAAGGGAAAGAATATTCCAAAGTCGATTGCCCCAAGAAACGGAATCGTCAAGACACTGCTTCCTGCCATTACTGCCATGAGGGGGACTGCCGCAGGCAGGACAAGAATTGCTTTTTTCCACTGGGGCAGGCCCACGCGGAATTCAAGGGTTCCTGAAGTGTCTTTTTTTTTCTCGGAGCGGATGTTCAGGTCATCCATGAACCCCACAAACATTATTGTCTGCGCGGTGATGAGTGCTGCCAGGACAAAGGACAGGTTGATTGAATTGCCGTCAAGAAAGCTGACAAGCCCTATGAAGGACATCACTGCGAAGAAGAACCCGAAGAACACGGGAATGCCCCCTGCCCCGACAATTAACGGTTTTCCTTTTTTCTGCTGGTCTACTCCGCACACTCCGATGCCTTTGAAGAACCTGATTGATTTCGGGGTGATCCAGTAAGTGATTGTGAATCCGATTAATGCAGAAACTGCGATAAACAAGTAGTTTAACTCGATAATGCTAAAACCTCTTTACAAAATGCAATAAAATGAATTGATGTGATTAAATTGTGGTTTGTGTAATAAATAAACATTGCATTTGTTTAATAATTGCATAATTCCATTAAAACGCAACCAATAGATAAATATTTTTTATTTAACCGGAATTTAACCGTGAAAAGAAATCTTCAAATCAAGATACATACACATTATAGCTTTTTTCGCTGATTACCAAATTAAAATAGATAATGTTACACCAAAACGTAACATTTATATATTAAATGTTACTTTATAACGTAACATGTTAATTGAAATACTAAAAGAGTGGAATCCCTGGTGGGAAAAGGCGGAATTAATCCGTGAGATAGAAGGTACTCCAAGGCCATATTATGATGATTTAATTGATTCCATTGCGATAAGGGAGATAACAATCATAACCGGTATCAGAAGATCCGGAAAAAGTACTTTGATGTACCAGATGGTTAATGGATTGTTAACCAATGGAGTGCCTCCTGAGCAAATTTTATTTGTAAATCTGGAAGATAAGAAACTGATAAACTCCGGTCTGGACGATATTTATGACTCATATAGGACATCTTTAAATCCTGACAAAAAGGCATACATATTTCTTGATGAAGTTCACAGAAAAAAGGATTGGGAAATGTGGATTAGGAAAAAATATGATTTGAAGACCAACAACAAATTTGTGATATCCGGATCCAGCTCTTACTTATTAAAAAAAGAGTATTCCTCTCTTTTGACAGGCAGGAATCTGACGTTTGATGTCTTTCCCCTTTCTTTTAAGGAATACCTGCTTTTTGCAAACTTATCCGTGGATCAAGCTAAACTTAAAAAGGGCATAATTCTTGACAGGACAAAACTCGTAATTCTGAAATATCTGGAAACATACTTGAATCAGGGTGGTTTTCCTGAAATTTTCTTTAAGCAGGAAAAATATAAAACACAAGTTCTTGAGCAGTATTTTGATGATATACTGTACAAGGATATTATTGACAGGTACAATTTAAACAGCCAGAAAGCAAAGGATTTGGCGTTGTTTCTGATGACAAATTTTACAGGCATAATCTCGCTGAGAAATTTAAGAAATTCATTGGGGATGTCTTACGACACCATTAAAGATTATATGTCTTACTGCAAAGAAGCATTTCTTTTTTTTACTCTGGACCATTTTTCGTATTCTTTTAAAGAGCAAAAAACCCTCGCTTCAAAAACATATTGCATAGATAATGGATTGAGAAACGCGGTCTGTTTTAAATTTTCCAAAGACAAAGGAAAACTTGCAGAAAACCATGTATTTATTGAATTAAAAAGAAGGAAAAAAAATTTACATTACTGGAAAAACAATGGAGAGGTTGACTTTATTATTAAAAATACTGACCAGTCGCTGACCGCAATAAACGTCACATACACAGACAGGATTAACGACAGGGAGATTAAAGCGTTGCTTGAGTTTAAGAAAAAATTCAGCAAGACAAAAGAGCTGATATTGTTAACAAGAGATACAGAAAAAAATGAACAGGGAATCAGGTTTATTCCATTGTATAAATGGCTGCTTGCCTAAGATTAATCAATAAACTGACCTGCAAGTGTTAATGACGCCCTATTTTGAGTATTTATCTAAAATTTTATTAAGATAAACGAGAAATTCTTTGGTGTCTAAAAAATAATTTGGGTATGCTTTTTTTAAGTCTGACATTGTGTCTGCTCCAACTAAGACAACATCATATTCTTTTTTGCCATAAATTTTTTTCTCGGCATTTGCATAATCTTTTATTGCTTTTTCTTCTTGTCGTTTCGAATATGCAGAGATTGTCAATCTTTCCAGGACCGTATCCAATTCCAATAAAAAGAAATGTATATATTTTTTATTTTTTAGATCATCAAAAAGCTTGATTGATTCAGTCCAACTTTTCATTTTAGTTCTTACATTCAATTCTTTTTCTTTTTCTTTAATTAACAGATAGAGTTCTTTTTCATCGTCAGGAGTATTTGGTATTGTGGGGCAGCCTTCCATTTTTGCAAATGCGGAACTCATTAATTTAAAAAAAGCTTTCCATTCTTCTTCCCCTTCATTTAATTTTATTGCCTGCCCTGTAAAAAACCCGACTGTTTCAACCGCAGTAGCCCATATATGCTGTAATTTTGACCTGATTTGCACTTCAACCAATAAGCCATTATAGATTTTCTTTCCTTTATCGCTGTTATACCTGTAAATCAAATGTATGCTTCTGTATCCGTCTTTTTTTGGATCGGAGATATAATCTTTTTCATTTACTTTTTTATGTTTCAAATCCCCTTTAATATAATAGTCATTGTATAGTTTTTTTGCTAATTGAACATTTGACATTACAACCCTGCAACCGGCTATATCCTGCATTTGTGTAAGTTTCATTGTTGCTTTATTGTCACCGTATTTCCTGTTAAGTTTTTTTATAATTGACGGGACACGCTTAAGCCTTTGTACAGATAATGCATTTTTATCTATCTTTTCAGAAACCCGTTTTAATCTTTTCTTAAAAATATGCATGGGATAGCTATGTGCAGCTCTCCAGTTACTCAATATTTCTAAAGCGCAATTTTTATTTTCTTCTGATTCTTTACCATCACATAAAATAATTCCTGCAGAATCAGTTTTTGACTTTGAAAATTCTTTTTGATTTATTGGTTTCATAGCAACATAACAAACATATTAATATTTAAATATTTTCAATTTCGCAACAACGATTTAAACTTGATGTCAAGTTGCGCGGTTTGCAGAAATTGCCAAAAACAATCAAAATAAGCATCAAGAAAGATTATCTTAACAAAAATCAATTATTACCAATTGTTCCAATGTCAAGTTGCGCGGTTTTGAAATTTTCCATAAATCAAGAATATCTCTTTTTTCAACCTTCAAAACAGTTTTTCAGGTCTTTCAGGTCAAACAGCATCACGCCTGGTTCTTTTATTTTTTCTTTGAATGATTTTGCAAATAAAACGTAGTGTTCTTTTCTTCCGTTATTGTTCCACAGCACAAATTTTGCCTTTTCTTTAAGCTCTGCCAATATCTTTTTCGCGTTAACTTTTTCTTTCCATTTGCATTCACAGAAAAGTATTTCCCTTGTGTCTTCATTAAAAGCCGCAATGTCAATTTCAAACGTGTTCCTGTCTGTGTCTTTTCCCCATTCTGAACCGATTTTATGAAATGCAAATGGCAATTTTTTCCGGCCATTCAACTCTTTTAAAGCCTCTTGGCAGACAGTTTCAAATCCTTTCCCGAAAAACGAGTTTATCGTCAGGTCAACTTTTTTCAGCACATATTCATAGTCGCCGTTTTCAA
>JAGGVJ010000036.1 GCA_021158055.1 Candidatus Iainarchaeum sp.
AATTCAATTATGTCTTGTAATCTTATTTTAAATACTTTTAATACATTCAGAATATATGCATAAAAACAGTATTTTTGCAAGTAAAAGAGGCCTTCTAAATGACAATCTCCAAAGAAAAACAACAAATAATCAAAACCTCAGGTAACGTCCTGATAACAGCCAACCCGGGAACCGGTAAAACGTACCTTTTAGCCGCCAAATACATCTCTTTAATAAAAAAAGATAATTTAAACCCGGAAGACATCTTGTGCCTGACTTTCACAATCAAGGCAAAGCAGGAGATGGAAGAGCGGATCATTGCGTTTCTTGAGGAAGAGGGATTAAACATTAATATTTCAAAGATGAATATCCACACTTTCCATTCGTTTGCCTTGGATAATATTGAGGCAGAGGAAGTGTCGTCAAGCAATTTGTTGCGGTACGTTGTTTTTGATTATATTCGCGAGCACGAGCTTTTGAATTACTCTGATGACTATTTGCTTGAGACCATTGTCCCGTCAATTGAAAACCACATCAGTTACCTGAAAAACTTCGGGATCCTCCCGCAGGATATTGAGAAGGGCAAGGTGGTGCCTTTCCTGAAGGAAATGAAGAGTTATTCGGTTGACGACCTGATTTTGTTTCTTGACGCGTTCATCGCGATCTACAACCAGTACGAGTCTTCGAAAAAACAAGGGACTTGCGATTACGCGGACATGCTCTTGCAGTTTTTGGACCAGAAAAACAATGAAAAAACAATTTCAAAAAACGAAAAACCCTCTAAACAATTCAAGTACGTGCTGATCGACGAGTTGCAGGACGTGAACAGGATTGAAGCGGAAATCGCGCTGAAAGTCGCCGAGAACTTCTTCGCGGTAGGGGACAAGAAGCAGGCTATTTTTGGGTTTCAAGGAGGGTCTATTAAGAACTTTGATCTGTTTTCAGACGCGACAAAGTTCGTGCTGTCCGAAAACAGGCGGTCTACCCAGAATATCCTTGATTTCGCAAAGACAGATTACATTAACAGAACACAAGACGAAACGCAAAAACAAGACGTGAAAGAATTAAGGAATTCAGACAACACAAAAGGGGAGAAAGTCACAGTCATTGAGTCAGTGAAAAAAGAAGTCCCTCAATTGCTTGCAGAGTTATGCAGGGCACACATTGATGAAAGCAAAGAAAAAAGCAAAGAAGAAAACAAGACAAAAAATAAAAAAATTGCAGTCATCGCACGGACCAACACGCAAGTGGCAAGCTTTTCCAGGTATTTGTCAAGCCAGGGAATAGAGCATTCCTCGACTTCAGTGCAGAGCTCAAGGGACGCGCGAAAACATCTGCTTGTGTACCTTAAAGGAATTTTAAGCAATGACATCGAGGACGTAAAAGCTTGCATGTTCACTCCTTTTTTCCCTTCAGGCATCCGGACGGCTTTTGAGCTGGCCAAAGAATATGAATTGTCGCTTGAAAAAGTGTTTGAGGTTTGCCCTGAGTTCAAAAAAACTCGGGAATCGATCAAGACAGTGAACGACATTGACCTGCTGTTCAAGAACACCTTGCTTCCGGTTGCGTCCACTTGCGGGAAAGGGTATTTTCTGGCCATTGTCCAGTTGCAGAACCTGCTTGTTGAAGCGATGGACGCGGTTGATTCAAAACAGCTGATGGATGTCTTTTCTTACATCAATTCAGCAGACCAGACATTGGACGAGACCGCGGTGGAAAAAGACATCGTGATTACAACCGTGCACAAGTCAAAGGGAAGGGAATACGACCACGCGATTTATGTCCCGAGCAAGACCAGGAATAAGCAGGATTTTGTGAAGGAAATAGTTCACGCTGTGCTGTGCTCAAAGGGAATCGACGCGTCAATCGAGCTTGAAGAAGAAACCCTGCGGATTGATTTTGTCGCGTATACGCGGGCGAGAAAAAAGCTTGTGATAATAGCTGAAAACGCACACGAATACCTCAATGATTTCAGCGAGGTGAAAACAGTTGAAGCAACTGAAGAATCAGCGCAGTCAACAGAAGAAAGGCTAAGACGCGCGTATTCTTTGTTCTTACAGGGAAACGCAACGGATGCAGGTAAATTGCTTCACGTTGAATCCGACTGGCTCAATCCGTTTGTTGAGGATTATTTCACCGCGTTAAAGCATGTCTCTTTCAGCGGTCTGCCAAAAGAGAACCATTCGTATGAGTACCTTAAAAATCAGGTTCTTCACATCAGGAGTTATTCAAAAGAAATGGATTTTGGGAACAAGGTCCACAAATGGGCGGAAGACATACTTGACGGCAAGGAAGTGACTGACCAGCACCCGACGGTTGAGAACATCAAAAAAATTCACAGCAGTATTTTAAGCAGCGGGTTTAAGGTTGAAAGCGTGGAGGATTCGTTCAGGGTAAGACTTTCAGATTTAACCGGTGAAAAAACAAGTTTGCTGTTCAAGGGAAAAATAGATGCAGTATACAAGAAAGAAGACAAATACTTGATCGTTGACTGGAAGTCAAGCAAAAAAGCAGATAGTGCGAGTGAATACAGACAGCAGCTTGAAATCTACAAAAGGATGTTTGCGCTGAAAAACAATGTCCCGCTTGAGAATATCAGCGTGGCGATCGGGTTTGTGGCGCTTCGAAACACAATCAACGACGGCGAAATAAATGGCTTTTTTGACGACAAGCAGCCGGCAAAATCTTCATTTAATACAGTGAAAAAAAGAATCGACAGGTTTTTGGAATGGCAGCAGGAACCAGGGGTTTTCCTTGAAGAATTGTTCAGCAAGCCGCAGGAAGAGCATTTGTGGCAAGCGTTAAAGGAAGAGTTTGAGCTTGGTTCTGAATGATGTTTTTTTGTTTTAGTGTTAGTGTTATTATTATTATTATTTAAAGACTTCTTTCACTAAAGCATCAAATATCCTATAGAGTCTTGTGCCTGATAATTTATTGGTCATTTCGTCTCTTATTGAAGTGTAATACCATTCAATCTCGTCTTTTGGTGCATTGAATTCACTCCATACGTCAGTGCCGTTGATCAGGTCTTCTTTAATTGATGAAAGGTTGGCGTGTTTATCAGCTAAAAATATTAAAAGTTGTTCTTCAGTGCCGTTTTTTATGTTTTGAATGGAGTGGGTTTTTCGTTGTTTCCAGGAAGCTTTTTGTTCTGCATCACTTGCATCGGGTGTGTTTCCGGGTTCAGTGCAAAAACGCACTAACTCTAAAACATCGGGTCCAAAATCATTCAACAGGTCTGTTTCTGAATAAGCGGTGTCTTCAAGCGTGTCGTGAAGTATGCCTGCGACAATTACTGTTTCATTTTTTGTTTCATACATTAAGTATTTTGCAACATCCAGGATGTGCACAAAATAAGGGCAATCGGTTATTTTTCTGGCCTGGCCTTTATGTGCTTCATACGCAGTTGACAGTGCTTTTTCAATTATGTCCATATTGCTTATTTGTGTTTTAAAATTAATAAATCTGCCCTATTTTTTGATAAGGAATCGAGATCATGCATTTTACGGGATTTAAGTTCTTGAAGCAGGTCTTTGCTGACTTGAATTGATGTTGCATTCATGGCAAGTATGTAAGTTTTTATCGTGCGTAAATATTTCAGTTACATAAAATAAACTGTTTTTGATATTAATTTCCCTTCCAGCAGATTATTTTTTACTTCGTATTTGCGCCCGAATTTTTCAAGCTCTGTCAAGTCAAAGTTTACGGGTATTCTTAAGATGACTTTTGAAAAATGCTTAAATGCAAGTTTCAGTATGTCTTGTCCGTTTGGCGAAAAATTTTCAAGCTTGAAACTTTGAAGAGCAGCGTAGTCCGGACCGCCCCAAGGCGGGTCTAAAAATATGGCTTCTGCAGATATTTTTGGCGCTTCTTTAAAAAAATCCCCGTGAATGAATTCAATTTTGTCCTGTACCTGATATATTTCGGAATTGTTTTTCGCCATTTTCAGCCGGTTTTCATCAATTTCAATCAGATAAACTTTTTTGCAATATCTGGCAAATGCAATTGAATTGCCCCCAACACAGCCAAAAGCGTCAACAATCGTATCGCAGTTAATTAATTTTGCCTGTTTTAAAGCCACTTTTTCAGGGGTAACGGAAAATAACGCGGTTTTATCAATTTGGATTCCCTTGTCAAACTTTGAAAAATAAAGATATCGTTTATCTCAGTATCTCTGCAATTCTTTGCCGTATGGGCATTTATTTTTATCAGCGTTAGAATTTGCCATTTAATTTTCTTGTTTATTTTTGTATTGAATTTTGACTTGAAAAACTTTTTTGTGCCTGATAAAATTGCGCTCATTTTAACCTGTCCATCTTTCAATCTTTGATGGTTTCTTTTTTTCTCGACTCAAGTTCCTCGCGTGCCATCTTTTTAGCGGTTTTTGAATAAAAATAATCCGCGTGTTCAATTTTTGAGTTCAACTGGCCATAACGGGCTTCAGGCGAAATATTGCTTCTGGTCACGTCTGCTTTAAAACCGACACTGGAAAAGCACCATAATTTATCGGCATCCCGGACCAGGCCATCTTCTTTTGAAATGAACCCTTTCCTGGTGTCATGTTCTGAAATTATTTCCAGGATATCCCTGACTGAATCAATGGGGTAATGCACTTTATTCAGGATCTCTCCCGCAAGTTTTACGCCTTTTTCCTGGTGCTCGTATCTCACAGCCAGTATTTCTTCAGCTGTTGCGCCTTTTTTAAAGATGATAAATCTTTTTTCACGGGGCATCTGGCTCCAGCCGACATCATGCAGGATTATTGCTGGTATGATGATATTTTCATTTCCCTTTTCCACTTTCATTAATTTTTTTACGTAGCTGAGCAGAATTTCAATGTGCCCTTTATCATTGCGCTTATTCTGGTAGGGTAAAGCGAGATCAAAAATTTTTTCAAATATTTCTTTCATGCATCATCTAAAGAGTTTACAAATACTTAATGCATTAGTTTTTATTTCGTTTAATGGCGGAAATATGCACTGAAAGACATCAGTCATTGTCTAAGCAATAAACCCGGTTTTCGCAGGGTGTTCGCCCGGCCGTTTTACATTGTTACATCCTGCTATTTTCCCTGATGCTGTTGATGATCCCTGTGATATCCCCGCTTGCTTTCCAGAACGTTACGGAAACCTCATCAAAGGGGTTGGCGTGGATGTGAAATTTATGCGGGGGAATGTCAATTGATTCGCCTTCATTTAAAACGACTTCTTTGACTGCTTCATTTTCTTCAAATAGTTTCATGACACATTTTCCCGTAAGTTGAAACAATGATTTGGGAACAGGCCGGTTGTGTTTTGATAATTCTTGTTTAGGATCCAGTTCCAATGTTCCGACACTTAACTTTTCATCAGAAAAAGCAATCATGATACTGCCTTGCGCTATATTGTATTTTTCGAATTCCATGATATCACTTGATATGATTTGATGTGATTTGATTTAAATAGTTTTGTCAGACAGTTGGTGGGCGACCAACCAAATGCAGTTTCAAAGAAATCGCGGGGTTTGCGGATGGTACCAAAATATTTTTATAACAAGCGAATCAAACGATTATCATGACTGAAAAAATCAAGGTTATCTGTGCTAATTTAATAGAAGATAACGGCAAAATACTTCTTGTAAGGGAAACAAAAGAAATAGCAAGAGACAAGTACAACTTTCCGGCCGGAAGGCTTGAGGGAAACGAAAGCATAGTTGAAGGGGCTGTCAGGGAAGCAAAAGAAGAAACAGGGCTGGACGTCAGACCCGTGCGAATCATCGGGATTTACCAGAAACCAGATTCAAAACAAGAAAATAATGTAACAATAATAGTCTTTAGATCAGAAATAGTGTCGGGAAAAATAACCGCGTCAGAAGAACACCCTGAAGTAAAGTTTTTTTCGCGCGATGAAATCAGCGGGTTAAACAAAAAAGGGTCGCTTAGAAGTTCGTATATAACCAAGGCAATGCAGGACTCTGACAACAAGCAGGCTGTCGACCTTTCTTTCCTAAAAATACTGGAGTGAAAATACCACTGCAAAGAGCCGTTTGCTGCAAAATTTTAGCATTTTATCTGTCTTCGATGAACTGCGCGATTTTTTCAGGCACAAGATGTTTCCACTCAATGTTTTCTTTGATGTTCTGCCTTATTTTTGTGGAGCTGATCCCGTCAAAGATTTCAATGTCCTGCACTTTGTATCCTTTTGACAAAAAAAGCGCCTTTACAAAAGCGTTTCCTGTGAAAACCACCTCAAAGTCAGGGCATGCGCGCTCAATGCTTTCCATCCATTCGCCGTGGCTTTGGCAGTCTTTGATTGGGACAATAAAGTATCTGTTTCCGGGTATTTTTGCATCTTCAAGCGCGGCTTCAATCATTTCAGTCCTTTGCTTTGCGCTGAAAGGGTTTTTGGAAGTGTTTTCATCCTGAGCGCTCCCGATTATAATAACCAGTTTTTCACACGCTTCAAGGATCCTTTCAACTGCCTTCAGGTGGCCGTTGTGAAACGGCTGGAATCTTCCTATAAAAAGCCCTGTTTTTGGTTCTTCTTTTTCCATCAAAGACACAAACCTGTTAGTTTCTTTTAATCTTTTTCTTTTGCAGCCTGCTCGATTTTGCCGTCTGTTTCACAGTCTTTTGCCACTTTTCATTTCAGGCATTCCAGCATGATTGCTTTTTGCATGTGGAGCCGGTTTTCTGCCTGGTCAAAAACAACGCTGTGCCTGCCGTCAATAATCTCGGCAGTCTGCTCAAAACCGCGCATTGCAGGAAGGCAGTTCATGAAGATGAAGTCCGGCTTTGCGCCCTTGACTATCTCGGAATTCACCTGGAACCCCAAAAACTTCTGCACACGCTTTTCCTTTTCGCTTTCCGGGATGTGATAGCTCATCCAGCTGTCGGCGTAAACAATGTCAGCGTCTTTGATTGCTTCTTTTGCGTCCTGGGTGACTGTTATTTTTGCTTCTGAAACCTGTGCAATGGCATTTGCCTTGTCAACGATTTCCTGTTTCGGTGACAACTCGGACGGACAGCCCACAGAAACATCTATTCCCATGTGAGCGCACCCGATGATCAGCGAGTGGGTCACGTTGTTGAACCCGTCTCCCAAAAAGCACAGCTTCAACTTGTCAAAGCGTCCTTTCTTTTCCTTGATTGTCAAAAGGTCAGACAGGATCTGCACGGGGTGAAAGTCGTTTGTCAGGCCGTTTATCACGGGAACCGACGCGTTTTGTGCCATTTCAACCAGGTCATTGTGTTCGAAAAGACGCGCCATGATTATGTCAACGTACCGCGAGCTCACTTTTGCGGTGTCTGCCACGGTTTCCTTGCTTTTGAAAGGGCTTGACTGGCTGTCTATCACAAGCGTGTTTCCGCCCATGGACTGCATTCCCACGTCAAAGGAAATTTTTGTCCGCAAAGACGGTTTTTCAAAAAGCATCATCAGTGTTTTTCCCGTCAACGCGCCCGAGTACACCTGCGGGTTTTTTTTGATGTCGCCTGCAAGCTCGACAAGATGCAGTATTTCTGTTTTGTCCAGATCAAACAAAGAGAGTATCGATTTCATTTCATGCCACCAACCAACTGTTTAAATAAAAGGTACTTGTTTGTAGTTAACAAAGTTTCCCTAATGTTTAGTTTTTGCCGATTATTTATTTCTTTGCAATTCAAGTTTTCATTTCCTGAGTGTAAGGCGCAGTGCATTGAGTTTGATGAATCCTTTTGCATCTTTGGGGTCATAGTCGCCAAGATCATCCATGCTTGCAAGGTCCCAGCTGTAAATATTGCTTTGGGATTCCCTGGCGGTCACGAACGCGTTTCCTTTGTAAAGGCTCATCGTCACTTTTCCGTCGACGTTTTCCTGGCTCTTGTTTACCGCAGCCATCAAAAAGTCCATTTCAGGGCTGAACCAAAACCCGTTGTAGATAAGTTCGGCGATTTTCGGCATGAGCATGTCTTTCAAGTGAGTCACTTCCCTGTCAAGCACGAGCCCTTCAAGGTCGCTGTGCGCTTTCCAGAGAATTGTTCCGGCAGGGGTCTCGTACACACCGCGCGATTTCATTCCCACGAAACGGTTTTCAACCAGGTCCATCCTTCCGATCCCGTTGGCTGAGCCAAGCTCGTTCAGATACTGGAAAAGCTCAAGACCGCCGGTTACGGTGTTTTCCAAGCCGCCGCCTTTGCTTAAGTCTGTGACTTTGACCGGAATCCCGCTTTTGAACTCGATCTCTATTTTTGTTTCAGTGTCAGGAGCGTTTTTCGGGGAAACAGTTTTTTTGAACATGCTTTCCTGCGCTTCAAACGCAGGGTCTTCAAGCTGCCCTGCCTCGTAGCTTATGTGCATTAAGTTGTCGTCCATGCTGTAAGGCTTTTCAAACGTTGATTCGATCGGGATTCCTTTTTCCTTTGCATAGTTTATGAGGTCGCTTCTTCCTTTGAACTTGTCAGTGAATTCGGAGTCTTTCCACGGGCTGATTATCTCAACTTCAGGCATCAGTTGCATGTAGACCATTTCAAACCTTACCTGGTCGTTTCCTTTTCCTGTCGCGCCGTGGGCGACGATGTTTGTCCCTTCAAGTTTTGCGATTTCAATCTGCTTTTTTGCAATCAGGGGTCTTGCAAAAGAAGTCCCGAGCAGGTATTTTCCTTCGTATACTGCGTTTGACTTTAACCCCTCGAAAATGTATTTTTCAACAAAATCTTTTTTCAGGTCCTCGACATAAACCTTGCATGCGCCGATTTCCAATGCCTTTGCCTTTGCTTTTTCAAAGTCGTCTTCCTGCCCGACATCGCCGATGAAGCAGATTACTTCGTATCCCTTGTCAATCAGCCATTTCAGAATCGCTGAAGTGTCAAGTCCTCCGCTGTAGGCCAGCACCACTTTTTCACCCATTGATGTCCACCTCTTGTTTTTGTTTTAAGTTTTTAGTTTGATAGACACTTAATTGCCTGAAGAGTAGTTATAAACACAGTGGCTGTATAAACATAGTGACTGAAACAAAAAACAAAACCGAGAATTGTTCTATTTGAAACATCTACATCAATTGTCGGGTTATTTGTCATTAAATCCGGGTTCCAGTTAAGTTTATTTGTATCAATGCCCATAATTGGTTCATGGTCACTACAAGCGAACTCACGGAAAAATTCATCAACGAGCACGTTTCTGTCAAGGACTGCCTGAAAAAAGGCCTTTTAAACTATTCGGCTTTGTCGCGCTTGATTGCAGGCGAGCTTGACATTGAAAAGGAAACATCAAAAGAAGCGATTTTGGTCGCGGCAAGGCGGTACAAAGACAAGATGAAAACCAGGCCGCTTGAAGATTCTGTTTTCAGGCTTTTTGAGGAAAGCGACATAGAGATAAAGAACAGGGTTTATGTCTACACGCTTGAAAAAAGCATTTATCCGGACGCGCTGATTGACCTTGAAAAACAGGTAAAAAACGACAAGTGCATGGTTTTTTCAATTGAGGGAACAAAGACGATCACGGTGATGATCCAGAAAAGATACAGGGATCTGGTTGAGAAGTCGTTTAAGGGATCCATACTCAACATAAAAAAAGAATTGTCGCTTGTGACCATCACCAGTCCGGGAATAGAACAGACAAGGGGTGCATTAAGTTACCTTACCGGGCTTTTTTTCGAAAACGGGATAAACATACTTGAGTTCATGAGCTGTTATGACGACACGCTCATAGTGATCGATTCAAAAGACGTTGAAAAAGCGATGAAGTTCTTGAATTTTTAGGTTCCGGCTTTTAATCTTTGTTTTTGCTTTTATTTTTTACCTTTAACTTTTACTTTTATGCAAGATCTATAGTCGGCATTTTATATTCTTCTATAAAATGGACTCCGATGATATTTGCAATCTCAGGTATTTTAGATGCATCAATCAGGGTTCTGATATTTGCGGTTGTCGTGGTCGTACCGCCAAGAGCGTTTATTTTATCAGCTATATCTGTCTTGTCTTCACCGCTGAAAACCAAGACAGTTAAAAGTATATTTCCTGTCCTGTCCAGTGAATCTATCAGATCAGGCTGCATTTTGTACGCCGGCTGATATATTCCCACCCATTTGACGCTATCCAGGTTCTGGACATTATTCTTTGCAGTTTCACTCATCTTTACAATAAATGCATGTTCCGGGATATAGCCGTGCATTGTTCCGCCCAGAGAGATGATGTCGTTTTTGTCTTTGTCGTATACCGAGCCTTTGAACTGGACAATATAATACCCGTCGGCTTCAGGAGAATAAGAGGGAACGCAAAGATTTTTTGGTATGTGGATCCCAATGTGATCCGAATCAATTTCGGAAGAGGAAAATGCTGTAAGTGCCACTAACTTTATCGTTTTGGGAATTTTGATAATACAATTTTCGTTCGTTTTTTCTCCGTTTGCGTATGCTTTTGATTCTAAATTTGGTTCAGCGTGCTTTATTCTTTCGTCTTGTTTAAGTTTGCAGATCCATTCAAATTCCAGACCCTCAGGCACTTCTACGTGAACACAGTTGCAAAGGTCCCAATATTTTTTCACGTTCAAGTCGTATTCACTCATCACATCTCTGATCTCTTTCTCTGGAAATTTTTCATCAAAACTTACGATTATGCTGCCGGGAAGATAGCTATAATTTTTTGACTTTAATTCATCAATGCATTGTTTGACATTCACTGCACTGCATTGGTTATTTATGCACGCAGAAGCTCAAATTTCAGTATTTAACGGACACGCTCTGCTGCAGGTACTGACTCGCTCTAAATGCCGATGGTGTATGTTGACAGCTATATTCGGCGGTGAACAGCATTCTCCTCCGCTGATTAATATGCAATCGTCATTTCTTTCGCAATATTTTGAATCTTTATATTTTTCAGGTATCTGATTTGAAGAGGTATCGCTCCAAATCCAGGATCCTCCGATCAATATGATTACAATGACTAAAATTCCGGTCAGGATTTTTGTTTTTGAATTCATTTTGATCCTTCTCATAATCTATTGATTACCTTGTTATTTATAAAAAGTTTGGTGGTGGGTAATATTTCATTTAACACTTGGGATTAAGAAAAATTTGCGGAACGAAGTAGGCGGACTTACAATTTCCGATAATTTGTGTGATTAAAAGAAGTCTGATTAAAAGAACCCGCGCTTTTTGAGTTCCCTCCGCCGCCGAAAATTTAGTCCTGTTTTATTTCTTTTTTATCAGGAAATATCCCGCGAATAAGATACCTGCCGCACCCACCCATTGCACTGGAGACAAAATTTCCCCCAGCAGGATATAAGCAAATAGCGCTGAAAACAATGAACCTGAGAGGAAAAATGTAGTCGTAATAAACGGGCCGACTAATTTTATCGCCCTGTATTGGCAGATCACAGACAGGAAATATAAAATCGCAGTGAGTACAACATAAAACAGACCGCTGAATAATGCGTTTATGCTTTGATGACCCAAAATGAAAGGAATAAACATTACTATTAATAATGCACTTAAACAAACCCTGAAGAAGATGACCATATCTGTTGATATACCGTCCATGATTTTCTTGGCGAAAACATTTTGAAATGCCACAATCGAGGCAACAAATATTATCAGCAAGTCACCTAATTGAGGAATTGTCATAGCCCCGTCAGTTATCAATAAAAATGCCCCGATCAGCATCATGAACATAAAAAATATCGAACTTTTGGGGTATTTTTCTTTTAATAAAATATAAGCAAGAGGCAATACAAACAAGGGGGTTAACCGGGTAAGGAATCCCGCGTTTACTGCTGTTGTAACATTTTGCCCCAGAAATAAGATTAAAATAGCTGAGGCGGAAACAACCCCGAGAATAACCAAATCCCTTAATTCATATCTTTTGATAGATTTCAACTTCTTTAACTGTGGCGAGAAGAAAATAAGTGAAATAAAAATGACTATGATGCTCCGTGAAAATGAAAAGGATAACGGGTCCAGACCAAAATTTAAGCCCATTTTTTGAATGACTATCAGCAGACCATAAAACAGGGAAGTTCCGGTCAGATAAGCCAATGCGATTTTATTAATTTTTCCTATGTATAAACAATTAAATCTATTTATTTTAAGCTTTCTTTTATCAAGCGGCATAAACACTGGTTTAGTGGCCCGGGTTGAAACAAAAGGCAGATTTTGCATATTTTTTTGCATATTTAAAGACATATTTTTAAAATAACATGCACTTATAGTTAATTTATGGTGCATGCAAAAAAACAGAATTTTCTTTTCCTGATGTCAGCAGCGGTTTTTATTCTGGTCCTGTTTATTGCTTTTTTGATTTTTTCGCCCGAGACAGGCGGAAAACTGCGAGTGCCGCCGGACCAGGGGATTCAGGCAGAACTTTCATGCAGTTTTACTGACGACAAAATATTTTGCACCTGGGAAAAATGCACGCACGAAATAAGCTACGTTGTCGAAAACAATGGGAAAGCAAGCCTTGAACACGCTTCAATAAGGATCACCGCAGGGGGCAGAGAGCAAAGATTTGACCTGAAAAACATTTCTCCGGGAGAAAAAGCAGAGGGGCAGGTAACTGTTGACTCAAGCCCGGGCACAAACTATCTTTTTTATGACCTGAGCGCTTCAAACGCAAGCATAGCAGACTGCGACGGCATCATAAAAAGAACTTCGTGCCCGAATCTATGCCTTGGAAAAGGGCTCTGTTATTTGAACACGTGTTCGCAGGACACTGATTACATATGCAGTTACGAGTCCAGAAGCGATTGCTGCGGAAACGGGATCTGCGAAGAAGGGGAAACATATGCCTTGTGCGAAAGCGATTGCGAGCCCCCGGAATGCGGTGAATGCGAGACACTGGCAGGCGGCGTGTGCGTGACTGACTTTGAAAAATGCCCTGAAAAAGAACCGCGAAAACTCACTGGTTTTGAAACACAGCTTGTGCGTTACGCCAGAGAAATCGGTCTGGACGCTGACAGGTTCAAGGCATGCATGGAGTTTGACGAGAAAAAAGAAGTTGTTGAAGAACAGATTTACGACGGGTTTGAAAAATACTGGATAAACCACACCCCCACATTTGTCCTGGCAGGAAACATCAAGGTAGTGGGCGACAGCACAACGCAAAAAATGGCAGACCTCATTAACCAGGTTTTAAATCAGGAAATTGACACAAAGTCGTTTAAGGCAACTGAAAGCTACATGGTGATGGCACAGCCAAGTGCTTTTGACCCGGACCAGGTTCAGATACAGGAATTTTTTGACTTCAAGTGCCCTTACTCAAAACAGGCGCAGTTCACAGTAAAAGAACTTGAGTCGTTGTTTGGCGAAAAAGTCAGGTTTGTGTTTAAGAACTTCCCGCTTGACACTGACTGCAACCAGTTCATTGAAAGGCAGAAGCACCCCGGCGCGTGTTCTGCGGCGTATGCAGCGGAATGCGCAAGAGACCAGGGAAAATTCAGGGAGTTCAAAGAAAAAGTTTTTGAAGAACAGGAAGATTCTTTTTCTTTTGTCGTAGAATAATGAAATTTTCCAGTAATTAATGATTAGAAAACAGAATTCTTTTTTTTGTCGTTAAAAAAACCTGTTATGTTTTCAGCAGTGGTTTTTAAGATGCGCTCAATTGCTTCCGTGCTGTTGAATGCGTTGTGCGGCGTGATTATGACGTTTGGCTGGGACAAAAGAATGTGATTTCCCGCCAAAGTCACAAGTTTTGCGTAATCAAATTTTTTTGAAAGAATCTGGCTTTCTTCTTTAATAAGGTCTTCTTCTTCAAGCACATCAAGTCCGGCGCCGCCAAAAACCTTGTTTTGAAGCCCTTCAATCAACGCATTGGTTTCCACAAGCCCCCCGCGGGCAGTGTTTATCAAAACAGCCCCTTTTTTTACAAGGTCCAGGTTCTGCCTGTTGATCAAGTGGTGAGTGTGCTTGTTGTAAGGGGCATGAAGAGAGATTATGTCAGAACACGAGAGAAGCTTTTCAAAAGAAACGTATCTGAAACCCAGCTTTTTTTCAAGCGACGGGTCTTTTTTCACGTCAAAAGCAACCACGTTCATCTCAAACCCTTTTGCAATCCGGATCACGTGTTTTCCTATTTTCCCGACACCGACCACTCCAAGGGTCTTTTTTGCCAAGTCAAACCCGCGCAAGTCGTCGATTGAAAAGTCTCCGCGGATTGTTTTTTCGTAAGCAAGGTGAATCTTTCTTGAAATATTCAGGATGAGTCCGAAAGTGTGTTCAGCAACAGTGTTTTCACCGTAAGAGGGCACGTTGCATACAGTTATGTCTCGTTTTTTGCATTCGTCGACTGCAATGTGGTCAAACCCTGTTGATCTTGTTGCAATCAGTTTCAATGCAGGCAGTTTTTCAAGCAGATCAGAATCAATTTTTGACGTGATAAAAACAGATACGCAGTCAAGGTCTTTTGCAAGTTCCGCGTTTTTGCCTGAAAGCTTTTCGCTGAAAAAACTAACCTGCGCCTTTGGCATTAATGCTTTAAGGAATTCTTTTTCTTCTTCATTTTCAATTTCAAAAAATCCTGTTTTCGGCTTTTGCATGTTCATTTTAGATGCCTTGTTGCGTTGATGGGTTAATCGGCTTGTCCAGTTGTTCGGCTTGTTCAGTTGTTCGGCTTGTTCAGTTGTTCGGCTTGTTCAGTTGTTCGGCTTGTTCAGTTGATCGGCTCAGTAGTTACTCCGGTCATCATAAGTCAGACTGGGACGGTTTCTTCATAGCCATATTAAATATGGTTTTTGTTGTTTTTAATCTGCTTGTTTTATGTTCTTTTGCCATTTACTTTGCTTTTTTTGTATCTGTTGTCATTTGCATGCCCGGGTCTGAAAAAAGTCTGAAAAGATATTCATTTTTTTAATTTCAAAAAAATTTCGTTTACTTTCCTCAAGATTTCTTTTTCCCCTTTGACTTTTCTTCCATGCATCAACACTCTGCCGTCGCAAATTACTGTGTCAACGCAGTCACCTGTTGCAGAATACACCAGGTTGGACACAAGGTTGTAATTCGGGTTCAGTTTTGTGTTGTTTAGGTCAACCAGCAGCAAGTCAGCCAATGTGCCTTCCTTTATTTTCCCGCAATTCAGCCCGAACGCTCTTGCGGCGTTCACGGTGGCCATGTCAAAGCATTCCTGCGCAGGCAGGACAACAGGGTTGCCGGCATTTGATTTCTGGAGCAGGGACGCGAATTTCATTTCTTCAAACATGTCAAGGCTGTTGTTTGAAGCGGAACTGTCTGTTCCGAGGCACACGTTCAACCCGGCTTTTTTCAGTTTTTCAAAAGGCAGCACGCCCGAGCCAAGCTTCATGTTGGACGCGGGGTTGTAAACTATTGTCACGCCGTGTTTTTTCAGTATCTTTATTTCGTTGTTGTCAAGCCAGATTCCGTGAGCCGCAATGACATTCAGGCCCGGGGCGAAAAACTCTATGCTTTCAAGGTACTCAACAGGCCTTTTTCCGGTTTTTTTCACGCAGTCATTTACTTCTTTTTCTGTTTCGCTTAAGTGAATGTGAACAGCCAGGTTGTTTTTTTCAGCGCAGTCTTTTATCCAGACAAGCCCTTCCCTTGACACCGTGTAGATTGAGTGCGGAGTCAGCACAGGGACTATCCTTGAATTGTTCAGTTTTTTTGCGTAATCAACGAATTTTTGCGCGGCGTCAATTTCTTTTTTTCTTTTGCTTTCATCAGAAAAGTCAAGCATGGCGTGGCCGAGGAAAGCGCGCATCCCGGATTCTTTCACTGCCTGCGCAACCGCGTCCATTGAAAAGTACATGTCGTTGAAACAAGTGGTTCCGCTTTTTATCATTTCAAGGCAGGCGAATTTCGCACCCCAGTAAATGTCTTCCCTTGACAGTTTTGCTTCAACAGGCCATATTTTTTTGTTCAGCCACTCGTCCAAGACCATGTCGTCTGCAAAGCTCCTGAGCAGGTTCATTGCAGAATGAGTGTGCGCATTGATAAGGGAAGGAATTGCAGCTTTGCCTGAACCGTCTATTGCAATGTCTGCGTTTTTTTCAATGCTGCTGCCTATTTTTTCAATGCTGTTTCCTTTAATGAAAATGTCTTTGGTTTCATTGTCTAACAAGACGTTTTTTATTAAAATACCCATATGGGTTTCTCCTTTGTGTTGTCAGTATCAATATTTCAACAGGCATGACCAATCAATGATCAGATCATTCAAGCAGCCTGAAAAGAAAAGATGACGGTCCCGGCTTGTTTGAACCTTCGCGCAGAAACCTGAACCCGAAGTTTTCATACAGCTTTACGGCTTTGACGTTGCTGTCAGCCACTTCAAGAATCACTTCCGTACATTGCTTTTCTTTGAAAAAATCCAGTGCTTTTTCAGTGAGTCGGAACCCAACCGAATGATTCCGGAATTCCGGCACAACAACAAGCCCCACGATTATTGCCTTGTTTTCTGTGAGCTGAACGTCAATAAAACCCGCGAATTCATTGTTCAAAAACGCGCAAAACATGAAAACGTCTTTGTCATCGAAGCGTTTTTCAAATTCTTTGAGTGAATCGTCAACGTAAGGAAATTCTTTTTTCATCAGATTGTAAATAGCATCTAACTCGGTTTTTTCAGCAGGGCATATCCTGATTCCCAGCTGCCCTATTTGTCTGCTCAAGGGTTCACCTCAAAATCTTCAGGTACTCGCGGATTTCTTTTTCGCTTACTGAACATCCGCCGAACTTGCACGCGTAAAGGCTTGCTTCAAACGCGTGTTTCGGGTGTGAAAACCGGCCTTCGAAAAGCTTGTTTTCATAGGCAAGCGCAACCATTTCGCTTGAACGGATTACTTTAACGTCTTTGACAATCGAGTTGAAGCGCTGTAACGCGTCTTTGTCTATTGACACGGTTTTTTTGTATTTGAACGACAGGTAATCCTGCAGTGACTTCGGGTCTTCAATGAGCGCCCTTGTGGTCCGCTCATCAATCAGGAGAGCGGCGTTTTTTTTCAATGCAAACGCAAGGGCTTCTGATTCACCGCGATGAATCAGGTTTATGTTTTTGTTTCTTATGCTCATTATTTTGTTTGCTGAATTTTCAAGCTTGATTGCTTCTTTTTCCATGTTTGAGCTGTCAATTGTCAAAAGCCCGTTTCTTATCGCGCGCTCTATTCTCATTGCCTTTAGCCTGAACCGCTTTGACTGCTTTGGGTTGTCAACTGTTTCAGAGCGGACCGCTTTCAACAATATGTACTCGCCGTTGAGGTCTTCTTTGAGTTCTTCAAATATCCATGCGAAGCAGTTGTCAAAAAGGGTTATTATCGAGCTTGAATCGCAGATGAGGTCAGGCATTTTTTTCACCCCCGAAGATTGTTTTTGTGGTGCTGAAGCGTTGTTTTAAGTTCACTCCGCGAAAGTCCTTTTCTTCTCTTGGGGTTTCCCTTGTGGAGCCGATGTAAAGCATTACCTCGTCTTTTGGAGCCCCTGTAAGGTCAGCCGAGTCGGAAAGCGACCTTCCGAGCGAGTAAAGCCTTGAAGCCTGTTTTATCCTTGCCTTGTCCATCAAAAAAGTGGCGAAGTTTCCTGATTCCTTGTCCAGGACGTGAATTGCGAGTTCTGCCATGTGAAGCGATTCTGTAAATTTGTCGCCGTTGCCTTCATTTAAGGCCATGACCGCGGAAGAAAGAGTGTGAGTGATGTCTTTGTTGAACTCCCCCCATGTTTTTTGTTTTTTGAAATGGATTTTTGAAATAATTTTGCTTAAAGAATAGCACAGGAGAGAAACTTTAGCCAAGGTTTTGTCATGGTGGAGTGATGCTTCCTCAATCAAAGTGTTGCTGATGAAACGAAGCGCTTCAGGGTTTTTTGCAACCCACGCAGATTTTACTCTTTCCATTATCGCCGTAAATTTTACCATTTTACCAGTCAACTGTTTGTTTAATAAACGCTGATTTGTTTAAAATAAGATTCTTCTTTCTTTTTTAATCTTTGCGTGAAAACAATTTTGCGTGAAAACAGGTTACTGGTTTAAAACACAAAAACCCTGGCGTTTTTCACTGCGCTTTCGACTAATTTTTTAGATTCAATGGCTTCCTTGCATTTTTCAAGGGTTTCCTTGCCTGCCCGGAGTTCAGGGTGCTTTGGAACAAAGTAA
>JAGGVJ010000007.1 GCA_021158055.1 Candidatus Iainarchaeum sp.
GGCAATTTTTTCCGGCCATTCAACTCTTTTAAAGCCTCTTGGCAGACAGTTTCAAATCCTTTCCCGAAAAACGAGTTTATCGTCAGGTCAACTTTTTTCAGCACATATTCATAGTCGCCGTTTTCAAAATAACTCAAATGCGGGTATATGTACCTGAACCAAAACCGGAATAATGGATTTTTAATGACATATGAGGTATTTCTGCTTTTTGTCTTTTTGTGTGTAACCGGCACAAGCCGTTCTATCAGTTCATAATAGTTTACGGCGTCATCCATAAAGGACGTTATTGCCGTAGGGTTTTTCCCCATGAATGATGCAATTTCCGAAAATTTTGTATGGCTTGTTGCAATGGCTTCTAAAATATTGTAATAATAGCTCTTGCCTGCTCCGAACTCGCTTCTCAGGATAAATATCACTTCGTTTCTCAACGGGGCATTGTCCCGGAAAAACAGATACCTAATGATCTCATCAAAATTTTTTCCTTCAAGCCCGAAATCCTGCATTGCAGTATAATACTTGGGAAACCCGCCGAAAACAGAATAAAATTTTATAAAATCCTCTTCATTGCTATACTTAAGTTTTTTCAAAAACACCCTTACATTTTTGTAGGACAAGGGCTTGAGATTTATTGAAGATTTCATTCGCCCGTATAACGGGGCTTTTGAATCCTCAAAGACTTTTTTTATCAGCCCTGTAATGGATCCTAAAAATACAAAATGCATCTTTTTTTGCTGATTTTCGTCAATTTCCCGTTGCAGAACGGAAAAAAAAGCCGGATACACGCGATTCATATACTGCACTTCGTCAAATATTATCCTTGTGTTTTCACAGGCACGGAAAAGCAGGCGGATAAATGAATCAAAATCCCTTATTTCAACATCCTTGTCTATGCATCCCTTTTCTTTCAGCTCTGTTTCAAATTCCTTAAGCAGTGACTCCTTTGTTTTGCCTTCATAAACAAAAAAATACAAAAAAGGCATGCTTTTTGACGCGTGCTTTACCAGCTCGGTTTTTCCAACACGCCTTGGCCCGTAAATTAAGGTTGTAAACAGCCTTTTTTCTGAAAGTTTTGCAATATTTTCCAGTTCCAAAAGTTCTGTTTCACGATTTATAAAGATCAATACCACCACTTAATATAGTTAATTACTATTATAGTAAATTACTATATACGTATATATAAAAAGCTATCGTTGCAGGCAATCACCAAAACAACTTAAGATAACCCGCAGTTGTTTATGTTTTGCTTAATTTTATATTGCGATATAAACTTGTTTATAAAGAACTTTATATCCGGATATAAAATCAAAAATAGTTAATTCTGTAATTAAAAAATTTTCATTTGCCGGTTGTTTTCAGCAGCCATTTCCAAAGCGGGATAAATGCCACGCCATCCGCAGTTTTTTCAGTGTTTTTTGTAATCAGGATTAAGTCTTTGGTTTTATTGAATTTTTCCTTAAATTCTTTCAATGCACTTGTTTCACGTTCAGGTATAGTGTCAGTGTAAGTCACGTTTATTGCAGTGAGTGAGTTGTCCCTGTTTTTTATCACAAAATCAATTTCTTTTTTGCCTTTCCAGTAATGGACTTCTTTCCCGCGTCTGCGAAGCTCAATGAACACAATGTTTTCAGCAAGCCTGCCTTCGTCTTTTGAAAAATTAAAGCTGACTGCGTTTCTTAAGCCATTGTCAATGCAGTATATTTTTCTTGGTTTTTGGATTGCAAGCGATTCTTTCAGCGAATAGGAAAAAAAGTTTACCTGAAAAACAAGGTATGCGTTTTCAAGAAAAAATAAGTATTCTTTGACGGTGTGGATGTTTAAGCCAGTTACTTTAGATAAGCTGTTGTAGCTGAAAGGCGATGACACATTGGAAAAAACATGGTTTGCCAGCTCATTAAGCTTTGCTGTCTCGCGGATCTCTTGAGACAATACTATGTCCCGGAACAAGATGTTGCCTGAATATTCCCTTAATCTCTGAATGTTTATGTCGCTGTTTTTTTCCAGGACAACCTCGGGAAAACCCCCGATTAACAGGTACCTTGAAAAATAATGCTGCAGTTCTTCTTTCTGCAGATCGAAGTCTTTTGCTTCAAACTTGTTGAATGAAAGAAATTCTTTGAAAGACAGCGGGAATATTTTTTTAACCAGTATTCTGCCGGTTAAAAGCTTGGACAGATTGTCTGAAAGAAGCGTGTTGTTTGAGCCGGTTAACACGAATTTTATTTCGTCTCCAAACAAGTCATAATATTTTTTGACCCATTTTTCCCATTCGGCAACGTTTTGTATCTCGTCAAAGAAAACAAACTTTTTTCCTTTAGGGTTGTTTAATTTCAAAAACGACCTGAAAACGTTTTCAAGAAAATCAGTGTTTTTTTCTGTAACGGGGTCGTCAAAGTTAAAATAAAGAATGTTTTTAGGGTCTGTTTTTTCAAGCAGCACGTCAATCAACTGGTAAGCCATTGTTGACTTTCCGCAGCGCCTGACCCCGCTTAATACCAGCACTTCTTTTGCGCTGAGAAATCCAAGCAGTTCTTTTAATAAATCTTGTCGTGGTATCCTTTTTTTGTTTTCCGGAACTTTTTTATCAACCCACCAGATGTTCCATTGTTTTAATGTCTTTTCAAGCATAATTATAATAAAGAAAACTTTGTTTATAAAAGTTTGCGTTATAACGCAAGGTTTGCCGCTAAAACCTTGCATTACGATGCACAGTTTTTGGTTTTTTTGACATTTTAAAAACAAATTGGTTCAATTTGAATCATAAATGAAACATATTTAAATCATGTTAGCGCCATATACTTTGGTGGTTTTATGAATATTCTTTTGAGGGGAAAAAGCAAGCAGATCATAGACAGCATGGTTGAAGAAGGTTATGCGAATACTAAATCAGAAGCAATAAGAATGACCATTATAAATTTTGGTGAAGATTATTTAAATGAAATAAAATCAGTTAACAAAAAGCTTGACAAGTTAGACAAAGACATAGATTCAGGAAAAAGAAAATTGCTTGATGTTAATCAGGCACTCGGCAGTTATTCCAGGCACGTGGAGTAATTGAAATGTATCAGGCAAGTTTTGATGAGGACTGGCCTAAATATTTTAATAAATTAGAACATGCCATTAAAGAACACGCGGCTAAAAAAATAAAAAAAATACTTGTGTCCCCGCAAAAACGTCACCTCAAAAAAGGAGCTCGGTTTTTTGTTGATGAAATCGGGCAATATAGATTAATTTATCGAATTTTTGAAGAGAATAACGAAGTTCGGTTTTATTTTATAGGCAACCACAAAGAATATGAAAAATGGTATAAACACTACTTTTGATCACATTAGGGAAGTATTTTAAATGCGGTCAATACATTAGCCAAAAACACTGATTTTCAGCTATTGTATTAGCCAAAAATGCGCGTTTTTGGCGATTATGTTAGCCGATATTGCTAAAAAATAGCCAAAACAGCAACAGCAAAACGCGTTTTAATCAACTGCCGGAATATCTTCAACTTTTCAACCAGTCAGACCTTGTAGATCTTCACGCTGGGCGAGTCAAACACAAGCTCGAACGGGACATCGTCGGCCTTGAAGAAAAGCTTTGCAAGCAGTGTCTCGTTCAGGTAAGAATTTATTGCGTAAAGCGCGTCGCTATCGTCTGCGCGATACACAAAAAACGGAACCCCACGCTCTATCCCCGCGGGCCTGTTTGTCCATTTGCTCGGGTAAACACTAAGGTCTTCACTGCTGTAGGCCTTTCCCCCGCATACAAACAGGTTGTCTTCGGCAGTGCAGTCAGAATACCTTCCCGCGTATCTGGTTACCTGCCTGTCGCTTTGGGGCGCGTTGAACCCGATTGACGCAAACGCGCGGTAAGTGCCGAACATGCGCTTGTTTAACACGATGTAGTCAACCTTGTTTTTTTCAAGAAAAGCTTTCGTGGAATTCAGGTCGGGTTCAAGCAAAAACCTTGCAACCTGCGCGACAGTTCCGCCGTGCGCGTTTGTGTTGTCAATCAATGCTTTTCTTTGCCCCACGAAAGTTATCCAGTGCCCGTAGTCCCACCAGCTCACCGTGGTCGAGCCCTCTGGAGTTGATTCGCGCAAAAAGTCAAGGGCGCCAACCCAGTCCTTGTCGTTGTCAAGGTCTGTGTTTTTGGTGGAGACAAAGTAAACCCCGGAAGAAACACCCATCAAAAGCATGAAACCCACAAACAAGACCCCGGCATATTTTGTGATGTTTTTTTTCTTTGACACTTCAAGCACTTCGTTAAGCGCAATCCCGCCGATTACTGCAAGCGCGGGTCCGAACAGGTAAGTGAATTTGAGTTTCATGAAAGCAAGGTACACTGTTGAAATCGCGATTACGAGCGCAAACGCATACAAACTTTTTTTGTCTTTGATCATCTTAAGGGGAAGAAGGACAAGCCCCAGCACAAACAACGCAAAAATGCCGTTGTATTTCAGGGGAAAAGACGATATTCCCATGTTTTCCTCGCCGATTGTCTGGCCTAAAATCGAGGTGTTGTAAGAGATGCTCACAAAGTCAATGACTTTGTCAACAATCACCCCGCCTGAAACAACCAGGCCAACAACCACCAAGACAAGCAATGCAAGATGAAGCGTCTCAAGGGATTTCACGCCGCCGGATGCGGCTGCAAGACCGACTGATTTTTTTTCAGGTTCTCTGATGTCTTTTCCTTTGGTTTGCCCGGTTTCTTTTGTTTCCCCGGCTTCTTCGGATTCTTCGGTTCCTTTAGTTTTTTCCTTGTCTTCATTGCTTTCATTGCCTTTTCCTGCCTTGCCTTTTCCTGCCTTGCCCCGCCTGGCGCTTCCCAAAAGGCCCTGCATAGTGATGCCTCTTGAGGTCAGGCACTGGAAAAACGCTGCGAAAAGGTACCCGATCAAGGCAAATCCTGTTGCTCCGAGGAAAAACATATTGCTTGAGAAAAGAAAAGAAAACACTGCAAACGAAAGCACAATCACAAGCGACGGTGTTGCAAGGTCTCGCTTTTGCCCGCGTGCAAAGTCGATTGCGGACTGGACTGCCACAAAGCCCCCGAAAATCCCTGCGCCGTAAATGAAGTTTTTCCAGGTAAGGACGGTGAGCAATACAAACAAGCCGGCGAGCCCGGCGTTTTTGACCTGCGACGAGGTCTCTGTTTTTTTCATGGCCCGCACTGCAAACGCAAAGAAAATAATCATGAAAAGCATCCCGAGCGCGTCTTCTTCAAAGAACCCGGCCATGCTCCTGTAAACGTGGGAAGGGATTACTGCAATCAAAAACGCGCAGAACAGCCCTGCACGGTTTCCCGCCAGCTCGCGCCCGAGGAAAAACATTGCAATGGCTGAAAGCGCCCCCATAAATGCAGGAAAAAATTTCACGATCGCGATCAAGTCAAGCGGGTTGTCGACAGTGCTTTTTCCCGTGAACAGGTTGTAAAGAAATGCGTTTATGTAGTACATGAGCGCGGGGTCGTTTATTGCCCTGTTCAGCGTGTAGTACCCGAGCGTGTCTGTTGCCGGCAGCGACCCTGTCTCTATCACGCTTTGGGTGAGGCGCGCGTGGTAATACGAGTCAAACCCGTACAGGTACTCGTTTGGCGCAAGGTACGCCCTTACTGAAAAGGCAACAAGGAAAATCAATGCAATGGAAAAAATGATTTTTTTGTCTGTCAAAAAGTCAAGGGTTTTTTCAAGGGTTTTTTTCATGCAAATTCACTTCCAAAAAAATAATGTTAAAAAAATAAAGCCTGCTGATAACCTATTAACTAAAACTAACTCCATAACACTAACACTATAACTAAAACCAAGGTTCTTTTTATGCTTTTACAACCTGTTTTGCGCCTGTAAAGTCAGCTTTTTGGCTTGCGGTCCCTGAAAACGCAGAACGGCCCACACATGGAACATTGTTTTGTCCGGGAATCTGTCCCGGCAGAATGATTGGTTTTCAGGCATTCGCCTCCCCTCATCCTGGCAAACTTTTTCCTGTCAATCGCGTGCTTTGACATCTCATCCCAGTTCACTTCTTCTCTTGCTTCTGCCATCCTGCGGTCTCTCAGGATAGCTTCTTTGTTCCCCCTGGCGATGTCTGCGATGTGGGCGGCTATTCTTGCCGCCGCGACACCTTCCCATACGTCATTGATGCCGGGCAGGCCTATGTGTTCTTTGGGGTGACATAACAGAGGAAATCCGCCCCCATCCAGCCTGCCAGGGCTCCGCCGACAGCGCAGGCAATGTGGTCGTATCCCGCGGCGATGTCTGTGGGCAGAGGCCCCAGGACATAAAAAGGGGCGTTGTCGCAGTGCTTTTTTTCCAGCCTGACGTTTTTTTCAATCTCGTTCAGCGGAATGTGGCCCGGGCCTTCTATCATTACCTGGACTTTTTTCTCCCTTGCCTGCCTTGCAAGGTCTCCCAAGATTTTAAGCTCCAGGATCTGCGCTTTGTCTGTGGCATCGGCAAGGCACCCGGGTCTTAACCCGTCTCCCAGACTCAGGGTGACATCGTATTCTGCAGCGATTTCAAGTATTTCATCAAAGCACTCGTGCAAAAAGTTCTCGCTCCCGTGGCACTTCATCCACTCAAGCAGAAAAGAACCCCTGCGACTGACGCATTTCATCACCCTTGTCTTTATCGGGGGGAAAGCGTCCCTGGTTATCCCTGCGTGAACAGTGGCAAAATCAACGCCGTCTTTTGCGTGTTTTTCAAAGACCTCGAGATAAAGGTCTTTGTCCATGTCTGTCACTCCGCCCGCCTCGATTGCGGTCTGGTAGATCGGGACGGTGCCAAGGGGAACAATGCATTTTTTGATTATCTTTTTCCTGACATTGTCCAAATCATCGCTTGTGCTCAGGTCCATCACTGCGTCTGCACCTGCTTCGATTGCTGTCCTTAACTTCTTGAGTTCTGTCTTTAAATCTGATTTTTCCTGGGAGGTGCCGATGTTGGCATTGACTTTCATCCTCAGGCCAAGACCGATGCCTGTTGGATTTAAATTCCTGTGTCTGGTGTTTGCCGGGATGACAGCCTGACCGCCGGCTATTCTTTCCCTCAGAAGATTAATGTCTGTGTTTTCCTTTTCCGCGACAATCCTCATCTCTTCTGTTGTCCTGTTTTCCAAAGCTTCCTGAACTTGTGTAATTTTCAAAACCCATTATCCTTTACTTTCAATCATTTAATATCCTTTACTTTCAACCATTTTAGCATGAAAACAAATTGAATACCATTCTTGTTTATTGCCCTGTCAGTGTGTAGTACCTGGGCGTGTCTGTTGCCGGCAGCGACCCTGTCTCTATCACGCTTTGGGTAAGGCGCGCGTGGTAATAAGAGTCAAACCCGAACAGGAACTCGTTCGGCGCAATGTACACCCTCACTGAAAAGGCAAGAAGAATATGCTTTTATAATGTATTAATTGAATTAGTTTTTTCTTAAACAAAAATTTATTGCCCACACGGTTTAGTTGAGTTTATTTTTTTCAATAAGCGCTTGAATAAACTCCACTAATTTAAAAACCTGTGTTGAAGGGTTGCTTTCTGTGCTGTTTAATGGCGTATTTTCTTTTTTATGCATTTGGTTTAAGAATTTTGCATTTTCTATCGCAGTAGTTTGTTTGTCTTCTAAGCAATCATTAATGTTTTTGTTTTTTTTATAATCATTTATGAACTTTTTTAGTTTTTGTATTGCTTCTTGTCTGGATATTTTAGATTGAGTTTTATCATAATGTAAGATAAACCAAAGTTCAAAACAAGGGTTTGATAGGGCGATTTGAATATGTTTTGATTCTGCATAATCGTGTGCTTGTTTCAAGACTGAATCCGTGTGCTTGTTTCAAGACTGAATCCGTGTTTTCGTCAACGTCAAATACACACCAAACTGCATCGCCTTCATCTAAATCAACTGCCCATTGATTTTTCATGTTTTCTTCTGCAAATTCAACTATGCTTTTTGGATCCGTGCATTTTCCGTGATAAGTGCGGACATCCACACCGGAGTTCCTTGTCCTGAACCCTTCAAAATATTTTCTTTCTGTTTTTTTTTCCTTCGCAAACAATTATTACTTTTCGTTTGGGTTCCCGGACCCCTTCTTTTCTGGAGCGGTACCCTTTTCCCATATTAAAATACCTTGTTATTTTTTATAAACGGCAATGCACCATATTTCCCCGCAAGATATCCTTTTTTAATATTTTTGTCTTTTCTCGGGCTATATTCCGCTAAAGAATAAAGGTCTGTTGCTCCGGTCTCATAGTTTTTTTCAGTGAACCAGATTTGGTCTCTTCTGAATAAGTTTTGAGTATCAAGCAAATTCGTGTTGTGGGTTGTGAATATTAATTGGGCGTTGTTTTTGTTTTGTGTTGAATCGTGAAACAACTTAATTAAAAACACATTCAATAAATGGTGAAGTTTTATGTCCAATTCGTCAACAATCAAAACCCGGCCGTTCTTTAAAGAGTCAATCCAGGGGCCAATTAAAGAAAACATTCTTTGAGTCCCCCCTGATTCTTCGCTAAAGTCAAAACTGACACCTTTATGGGTCATGTTTATTACTTTTTCTTCAACGGTTTTTGCATTGCGCATTATTAATCTCTTAAATTCAGAAGGCATATTTTTTGGCAGGTCTTCTTCTTTTTTTCTTTCAACAGTCAATGAAACACCGTCAATTCCAACATCTGCCATGCATAATGCCTTTAAAATTAGTTTTTTTGCAGATTCATCTTTAAGCAGACCTGCGGTATAGTCAGGTAATGCCGGGTGGTCTGTTGAAGCAATGATCTGTAAACGATTTTTAAACCAGTCAAAAGCGTTTGAAACCGGCAGGTAATTTTCTTGTGTTGCTTTTGAAAAATACAGCATATTCGGCAAAGTTCTTTCAAAGATTAATTTTTGTCTCGTTTCATCTTTTGGAAACCGGTATTCGCTTGTGTTTGTTCTTTCAAAAATAATCTTTTTGTTTGGATATTGATATAGATATTCATCAATTATTTTTTCACTGTTAAAAGAAAATCCGTAAACATATTGGATATTTTTTTCAATAAAAGTAATATTGAATTTTGTTGGTTTCAAAAGATTGTTTTTATCCAGCTTAAACGGGGAAAAACTAAGTCTATCGCCTTTTTGGTGATTATGGGATAATAAGACAAAACCTTTCAACAAGTTAATTGCTGAAACAATATTGGATTTGCCTGATGCGTTCGCTCCGTAAATTGCTGCACTTTTTAACAGTGAGTCGTTTTTTAAAACATTTGTTTTGACTATATTTTCACTTAAGGAATCATCTTTTGCTGACACCATACTAAATGTTGCTTTTTCTTTTATTGAACGAAAATTTTCGACATTAAATTCAATTAACATATAAATAACCCTAAATTTATTAAAAAATAATGTTTTTTGTGATTTTTCCACAAATATGAACATATCTACATATATATAC
>JAGGVJ010000008.1 GCA_021158055.1 Candidatus Iainarchaeum sp.
CTGAATATTTATTTCTTCTTTTTCGATTTTTGTTTCTTTTGTGTCTTTCTCTGTTTCCTTGGTTTCAGTTTCTTTGTCGCTCAATTTTTACACCTGTGTTGTTTTGTTCTTTTGTTTTCGCCAAAACGTTGACTGGATTGACTCATATTACTGTGTCTTTTAAATTATTAATTGTTTTGTAAGCAACTTGCCAGTAATGAGGCATATTGTTCACAGGTAAAGTATTCGTCTGGAAATATGTTTTGCGGCGTCTGCCTAAAAAGTAATATTTATTAAAGGTTATCTATTTGATGGATATTGATAGTTGTTTAGGTTATTCCAAGGTTTTGTGAGGTTATTTGGCATTTTTAATACGCCTTGGATATTTTAATACACATTGGATAAGTTGGGTAAAGGAGGTTATTTTGTGGTTTCCAGGGTTAAGACAGGGATAAAGGGTTTTGATGCTTTGATAGGGGGCGGGCTTCCAAAAGGGTTAGTCAGTATTGTTGCGGGAATTCCGGGCGCCGGCAAATCTATTTTTGGCCTGGAGTTTTTGGTGAGGGGGGCTGAAAAAAATGAACCGGGCTTGTATGTTACATTTAGCCAGGCAAGTAAGGATATTTTAGAGCAGGGCAAGCAGTTTGGCTGGAATGTTCCTGCTTTTGAAAAAGCACGGAAGTTAAAGGTGTTTGTCATTCCGGTTGATGAGATGAATACTGATATATTCGGTTTGATTGAAAAAGAAGTGAAAAAAATAGGTGCAAAACGGCTTGTAATTGATTCTCTTGCCGAGCTTATAATCAATTCAGGGATGTATTACATTACCCTGAAAAAAACCAAACACGAGTCACTGGTTACAGATATGGATTTGAACGGCAAGCTGACATTCAATTCAGACGTGTTCGGGGAAAAGACAAACCAGCAGTTTGTTTATTTGTTTGTTAATAAAATAAAGGGATTGGGCATTACTTCTTTGTTCGTTACGGATGCGCCGGAAAACGGTGATTACCTGACAAGGGATACTGTTTCTGAGTTCGCCTGTGACGGGGTTATTCTGTTGCATCACATGAGTATGGGAACTCAGGAGTTTAGGACAGTTGACGTGAAGAAAATGCGTCTGACAAATCAAAAGAAAGGAGTACACAAGTTTTCAATCACTAAAAAAGGGATTGTCGTTTCAGATGAGAGCATTGGTGTTTATGCGCTGAAGTAGGGTTGGCATGTTTAAGTTTTTAATGAAGTTAATCAGCAGCGGCCAGATGAAATTTTCTTCAGGCCAGATTTCTCTTCTTGGCCAGTATGTTAACATTATGCCGACCAGTTATTTTGTCGGGTTGACAAAGTATCATTTGAAAAATCAGAAAAAAGACCCAAATTCAATTTCAAAGTTGTATCTGATGGGGTGGGTTACCGCATCTGACTATATGAAAAGGTTTGAGGAAGTTTATGATGTTAAAGGGTTTGTTGAAAGGTACAGGTTGGGCATGGATGTTGTGAGCATGGCCGGTTTTGGCGATTATAAGACAATTGAATGGAAAGATGGCAGTTTGTCTTATGTTTACACGATAAACAATCCGCTGCCGAAATTTTTTTATCCCTCTAAAGAGCCGGTTGACCATATCTTGAGAGGGGTTACTGCGGGCGGCGGTTATATCGTGCACCATAATTTGGTTCAGTGTGTTGAGGAAACTTGTGCTGCCGTAACCGGTTTAGACAAATGTGTTTTGATAAATGCAACTGAAAAAGAGTTTGGGAATCTTAACAAGGAAGATTTGCTCGCGAGTCAGGTTGATTTGGATTTTATTGTCCCGAGGCAAAAAGAGGTATTGAGAGGGTTGAAAAAGAAAAAAGAAGGTTTTGACATATGGGAAATTCTGCTGGATTAAAGGAAGGTGTTGTTACTCTGGATGATGCAATCAGTATTTATTCTGATTGCATTGATGAGTTTGAAAGCAGGCTGGATGTGAAATTTGACGAATCAATAAAGAAAGCCTTGTTGTCTGCTTCAAAGAAATGGGAGCACGGGATTCATATTTGCATGAACGTTTATGTCTTGAGCGTGCTCTGCAAGATACCGGGCGTTGGAAGAGAGCATGTCAATGAATTTGCCATGATAACCCTTCCGATGGAAGCGGTAATCCAGAGTCTTGACGACACCATTGACAAGGAGCACAGGAACAAACAGCTCAGGTGGAATGATGATCTTGTTAAATTTTTCAGCTTGTCTTATCTTTTCCTTAAGCTTTATGACGTGCAAAAAAAGGACTATGCTGATTCTATTTTTTCAACCATTCTTCATTCGGAGCCGAAAGTGATAAGAATTTTGGACACGTTGGTGCTGGATGTCTTGAAATACACAAACATTCCTTTTGTTGAAAAAGAATGCAGTGAAGCGATACTGGCAGCAGACAGCAAGTTTGATGAAGAAAAGCACGCTCTCAGATGTTATTTTGCAAGGGCTGACGCCATCATGTTTTATTTTGATTTGCTTAACCAGATTCTTGTGGTTGATAAAGATTCCTTCGGCATTGTTTCGGAAATGCTGCGGCTGAAGCGGGGAATGGAACTTGTCAGAAAGGACATTTCAGACATTCCCGATGATCTGAAACAGGGGAGTGTCACTCCGGTAACCAGTTTTTACTCCAAGTACGGTTATTCGCAGGACTTTGAAAAAAGAGTGTTGTCAATCCAGAGAAAATTGATGGTTTTGGCAAGAGCCGAGAAATCAAAGCTGACCAACAGCGAGTTTGTTGAAGCAGTTGATTACGTTGAATTTCTTATTGAAGAAGAGTTGAAAGCCACTCAAAAAATTCTTTTGACCTGCGGGCTTTAATGTTTGTTTTCCATCAATTCCCGACGCTGGCATTGGATGTTATTATCGGGTGTTGTGCAGAAGATAGGCAGTATTGAATACTTTTTCAGACTATTACTGGCCTGCATACGCCCATTGCGTCTGCCGCACCTTCAGGGATGAAATCAGTGCAAACGTAACCTTGCGGGCACCCAAACCCGGCTATCCCTCCGCATTCGCAGTATTGCACGCACACCATGATGCAGTCTGTTCCAGGCGGCGCTCCCCTGCACGCTGAACCGCATTCGTTCCAGAGCCCGCCTGCACCTTCGCAGGTTTCTTTGGTAAGCGGCTGCAGATCAACAGGTGGTTTTTCAGGGGGTTCGATTTCAGGTGGCTCCAAAGGATAAGGGATGGTTTCGCATTCCCACCCGCATCGGTTTTCAACGCAGGTCCAGTGCCCCACGCACATCGGGTGAATGAGATTTTTTTCAGCGCAGTCGCTTGGGGTTTCGCAGTAGTGGTCATTTTTGCCTGGCTCCCCCGGCGCTTCCGGAAAGACGCAGCCGGAAATGACTGCGGCCAGCACCACGGCTGAACAGATTAAAGCAAGTTTTTTCATGTTACCTGTTTTCTTTGAGAAGTTTTGTGCTTTTATTCATTTGGTTTTAATAGGTTTTTGACCATTGTTCTATTGAATAATTGTGTTGAGTAATGCGGTGTTTGGCAATGTTGTATTGAATAATTATTTAGTGAATTGTTTGTGGTGAAAAAATTGTCGGGATTATTCCAACAGCCATTTCCACACTGGTTTTATTATGATTTTTTTGTTTTTGATGAGCAATTGTTCTTCATGTTCCATTGTTAAAATATAGCCGGTGTTTAATTTGTATTCATTCATTGCGTGAATCAAACCCTCGATTTCTCTTTTTTTGGTTAACGGGTTGCTGATGTCTGAAGAAACCTGTATTGCCTGGGTTATTTTCAGTCCGTTTTTTGTTAAAA
>JAGGVJ010000027.1 GCA_021158055.1 Candidatus Iainarchaeum sp.
ACAGCAACAGTTGATAACTTCTTTCCAAAGCCACAATAAATATATAAAACGCCATGCATATAATAAAAAGCGATAAATGCGAGTTGTATGTATGCGTAATTTTTACCACAGTTTTTTTGAAGACAAAAATACCCTATTTAATCCAAGAGCTTGTGTTCCTTCAAAGCTAATCGAGGAACTAAAAAACTTTGCGTTCAAACCCGCTCAAGGCCTGAGGAAAGTTAAAGAAACAAAAAACGCTGTTTTTCTTCACGATTTCTTGCTTAACAGAGTTTATTGGATTGAAAAAGACATCTTCGAAAGAACACAGTCATTTTCCGGGAAAATCGATTCAGAAATTGACTACAACCTTCTAAAAGCAGGATTACTTGAGGAAAAAACCCACTCATATGAACCTAAATGCTCAAACAGCAAACCGGACACCCTTTCAATATTCCCGACCACCGGATGCAATCTGAACTGCATTTATTGTTATGCAAACGCAGGAATCAACACAAAAAAAATAGACATGGCTTTTGTCAGAGCCGGAATCGATTGGTTTTTAACGAACTGCCAGAAAACAATCCCCATTGTATTTCACGGCGGCGGAGAACCGACCACTGCAATGGAAATAATAAAGGAATCCCAGGATTACGCACGCTCAAAAGCAGATAACGTGTTTCTTTCCGCTTCGACAAACGGCGTCTTTCCTGAAAAAACCCTTGAGTATATCCTTGAAAATTTTGACAACATAACTGTATCTTGCGACGGTCCCCCGGAAATACAAAACAGGCAACGGCCACAAAGAAACGGTGACAAAAGCAGCAATATTGTTGAAGAGACACTAAAAAGATTCAGTGAAAGCGATTTCAGTTTTTCTGTAAGATCCACAGTTACAGAATATTCGTGTGCAAAACAAAATGACATGGTCGAATATTTCCGGAATTTGGGTTGCAGAAATATTCACTTTGAACCTATGTTTGAAAACTCAAAAAGTTCAAGACACACTGTTTCTTATTCTGCAGCCCCGGAATATCATAAATTCGTAAATAATTTCTTAAAGGCAAGAGAATTGAGTGATGAATACGGAATGAACTTGCATTGCTCATATCTACCAGTAGGAAGAGTCGTGGACAAATTCTGCAAGGCAGCCGGGGGAAATTTCTGCCTGACCCCTGATGGTTTCATTTCATCCTGCTATGAAGCTCCAAGCGGCAATGATTCCGAAACAAACGACTTTATATATGGCTACTTTGACAAAAACAAACAATCAATTGAACTGAATGACGAAAAACTTCTCAAACTCAAAAACAGGACAATTGAAAAGTTAACTGATTGCCGCTCATGCAACTTCAGGTATGGGTGTGCGGGATTTTGCCTTTCAAAAACTCTTTTTAGAACACGAAACCTCAACAAGCCAGACCCAAAACTTTGTGAGACAATAAAAAACTTGGGGGATGAATACCTCAATTTGTTCTTTGAAAAAAACGTAAAAAAAATGACTCCATATCTTATTGAAGATACTGAAGGGAAAAATGCGTGGTATCAACTCTCAACGCAAAAAATAAAAATCAACGAAATAACTGAATTTTCCAAAACAAAAAACAATGAGTCAAAAATACTTTCAGTGAACTTTGAATCCCTGGTATCGAAAAACACCGAAAATGCCAAAGAAATCATAAATTTAAAACCAAATATTTTGCTTGTGTTAATACCTGACTCAACCCATATCAACAAAGACAGCTATTCAAAATTCAAAGAATCAAAAAAAGAAATAGAAAAAAACAACATTATCGTAAAGCTTACAAAACCACTGCCTTATTGCATCACAAAAGAAAAAATGCCTTCTTTTCCATGTGCAGAATGCCTTGAACTGTTCAAAGCAAAACCAGATGGAACAATTGTTTTTTGTAATGCCTTAAAAATAAACCCAAAAAAAATTAGTGATTTTGAAACCCGCAGTGATTTAACTGATTTTGTGCAGAAAACAACTGAAGACCAAAACAAAAAAAACGGCTGCTTGGACTGCATATATCTAATCCGGGGAAAGTGCGGCGGGAAGTGCCAAAAAATTCAGATAAAAAATGTTTTAAAACTATAGAAAGAAACTCATTCAAAAAATTGAGAAATCTCGCCCCTAAAATACAGGTAAACAACAAATGACAATTGAATAAACAAATGCGAAGATTGAATAAATTCAAAATCCGTATATTTTCAATAATACGAAAAATTTCAATAATGCAGGGATCAGATGAATAAAAAAAAACACATTGACGGCTATCTTGAAGTCACTCACAAATGCAATCAAAACTGCGCTTTCTGTTCTTTTCCTCCAAAAAATGACGGGATGAGCTTTAAAGAGTTAAAAGAAAAAGTCATGAGATTCAAAGAAAAAAACGTCTCTGAAATTGTCTTGACTGGAGGGGAACCCACAATAAATCCTGATTTGCCTAAATTGATAAAGCTCATAAGCGATCAAGGACTGCCCTCGCGGCTCATAACCAACGGGGTGAAACTGGCTGACAAATGCTTTGTCAAAAAACTCATAGACAGCGGTTTGGGCAGGGTGGCCCTTTCTTTCCACACGCACAAAAAAGACATTTCCGAAAAGTTATCGGGAGTTCCCGGCAATTTTGAAAAATATATCCTTGCAATGGAAAACATGACAGAACTCAAGCTATGGTTTGACATAAACACCACAATAACTTCGCTGAACCTCCCGTATCTCCCAGACACTGTGAAGTTCATTGCCGCCAATTTTCCAAAAACAGCATTTATCAGCTTTAATTTCGTAGACGCGGTGGGAAATTCCAAAAATAATTTTGCCATAGTGCCAAAAATCAGCAGTGCAGAATATCACCTGACGAAAATCTTTCACGCATGCAAAAACTGCGGAATAGAATTCCACATAGAAAGGGTCCCGTTATGCTATATGCATTACTTTGAAACGCGATCAAGTGAAGCTCACAAATTCATAAACGATGAATTTATCCTAATCTCAAGAAAAGAAAAAGATTTCAATCCAGTCAGGCACAAGCCAGGGGCAAAAATAAACGGGTACACAAAATCAGAACCCTGCAAAATCTGCCTTCTCAACGACATATGCGCAGGATTGCCGGAAGATTATGCTGAAATGTACGGCACCGGGGAGTTATACCCGCGTTTTAAATCAATCCAAAGCGTGTTAGCGCAGGAAACGAACAGAAAATTTGTAAAGGAGAACCAACAATGGCAAAAATCACAAACAGAGAACACATTGTTGTAACAGGCAAATGCAATAACAAGTGCATTTTCTGCCTCAACGGAGCGATTAATCCGTGTCACAAAAGTACTGAAGAAATATTCAACCGGATTGATAAAGCTGCCAGGGAAAATATTGACAGAGTCATATTCAGCGGCGGAGAACCAACAGTACACCCTAATATAGCTAATTTTGTGGAACACGCGAAATACAATGGTTTTAAAACTATCCAGCTTGTATCAAACGGAAGGAAATTCAGCGACCCGTCCTTTACAAAAAAACTCGTGGAAGCAGGAATGACTGAAATTACTTTTTCTGTTCACGGGCACAACGCCCAACTCCACGACATGCTTACCGATATTCCCGGGAGCTTTGATGAGCTTGTAACAGGCATAAGAAACGCGCAGCGATTTCCAAATCTCATCATAAGTGTAGATATTGCTCTTATTTCCAAGAACTATCCTTTCCTGCCTGAAATAGCCAAATTCATAGTTGATGAACTTGAAATAAGACGCGACCTCAACATAGTCGGAACTGCTCCTTCAGGCAGAGCTTATGAAAACAGAAAAAACATATTTCCGGATATGAAAAAAGCAGCTCCAAAAATAAAAGAAGCTGTAGAATGGCTTGAAAAAAACAACATAATCGTATGGATACTAAGAACAGATCCAAAATATTTAACAGGAATAGAAAAACATAGGGAAGACCTTCCGAAAATGATTGAGGAGATAGAAACCCGTTGCAATATCTTTCAATCAAAAAGCACTACCCCCCCGTGTTTTGGCGAGATGTGTGAATTTTGCGGAATAAAACTGATGTGTGAAAAAATAGTGTGCGCCAACAAGAATCTGGAAGCAAAAACCGGTCTTGAAAGAGCATGCATCTATCTCAGCAAAGAAAAAGAACATTGCGAGGAAACAAACAAAACAAAGGAATACAACTGGAAAAAAACAAACGAAGCAAGAAAAGAAATAGAGCTGGCCGCTCGCATTGGATTCAAAGAACTCTTTTTTAAGGGTTATGAACCCATAGAACACCCTGAATTCAACGAACTGGTGCTTTTTGCCAATAAACAAAATTTCACATGCATTGGAACAGAATGCGACGGGTTTTTATTCTCTCATGAAAAATTCGCAAAAGAAGGACGGCAAAACGGCCTGAAAAAAGTTATTTTCACCTTAAATGAAATTCCAACGCCACAAATTCTGAACGCCATAAATAACACCAAAAAATCAGGAATAGAATTTGAGTTTGAAATAACCGTCACAAACAATAATCTTGAGAATCTTCAAAAAATATTTGACGTTATTGAAAAATTTGATGCAAAAATTATCTTTCGGCTGGTAAATCCACTTCCATTTATCCAAAGATATACGCACCTTAAGTTTGGCATGAACATCATCTCAAAAGGAAACCTTGTCCCAATATTGACACAACTCCCAGCTCAATTAAAACCAATCCTGAATAAAAACAACACAAAAGTGTTTGTAAAAGACGTGCCTTTGTGCATATTCAAAGAATTTCCGGAAAGTGTAATAGAAGACTGCTTTAGCCTGAACATGGAAACAATAGACTTTGATTCTGAATCAACCAAAGGTTCTGAACCCCTGCGCGTGGATCCTGTAAAATGCGGTGTGAATTTTCTGTCCAAGATCAAGATAAAAAGCCAATTATGTGACGGCTGTGCATATTCCTTCAAATGCAGTGGCTTGTTTGAACCATATGTAAAATGGAGGGATTTTAAAGACATTGAACCGGTAAAAACCAACGATTTGGAAAACCGGATTCAAACACCGCCTAAAAAAAGCGAGATAACGGTGTTCTGGAAAAAATTCAAAGAAAAAAAACTTGCATTAATTGAAATTTTTGAGTGCCTCAAAATTCCTGAAAAGAAAGAATTAAACGTTTCCATTAACTACAAAAAGATTATCAATCTTCTTGCAGAACTCGCAAAAACAAGTTCCCTAAAAGATTGTTGTCCAGATTTGGAAAAACAAATCAAAGACCTCGCACACGCAAAAGAAAAAAAGATAAATATCATTGAGATAATCTCAAATTTTTATGGGGTTTTGCTTGATGACAAATATTCTAACTTAACATTTGAAGAAAAAACCGCCCTAAAGGAGCTTATTAAAGAATATAAAAGCGAAAAATATGGCGGGACAAACAACAAACTAAGCAAACTTAAAGCAGAATTACATAAAGACAAAAACTTCTTTTTCCCAAAAGAAAACAAAGGGTTTGCCTTGCAGGAGTGTTTGAATGGTTACTCAACAAGATGATTACAGAAATGCCTTGTTTAATGACAAAAACCATAAATTGTTCAAAAACCCAAAACACACACTCTGCGATATTCACGGAAAAAATAACGCCTATTATAATCACAATTTATTCTGCAACAGAGACCGTGAGTTAAGTGTACTAAAAAAAATAATTGAATATTCAAAAAATCAAAAACCAGATTCTGCAATACTTACAGGGGAAAGCGGAGTTGGTAAAACATTTCTCGCAAATGAATTCATAAACAGTGTGAAAAAACAATACAAAAATGTTGAATTTGTATATCTTAATCTATCTGAATTTGGCGACAGTAAAAAATTTCAAAAAAAAATGTTAAAGATAGCAAATAAATTCAATACTGACAACAAAAGTTTTCAAAAAGAACTGTCAAAATCAGTCAAAGAATTAAAAGACAACAAAACT
>JAGGVJ010000021.1 GCA_021158055.1 Candidatus Iainarchaeum sp.
GAAACTTTTTTACTTTTGTTCCGCTGCCTATCAGCTTCCTCATGTGTTTTTGAGCGGTTTCAGGTTCAGAATCCCCTTCACCGACCACGCACGCCGTGGACGCAAGAATTTTTTTGGTTTCAGTGTTCACGGTTATAGTAACGTGCACGTATTTTTTGTGCCTGCCGCCATACATGCTGGTTTTATACTCTCCCCTGTTTGTCATTTTTATTCCCGTGCCGTCTGAAGTGACGCTTACAAAACCCTTTTCAGGGACTAAAGCCAAAGTTTCAGATGCGGTTCTGGTTGATTTAAGAACGGATTCGTTTATATCCGCATTGCCGCAGGTTACATACGGCAGGAACAACCTGGAAATTGAGCCGGTTTTCGGCAGTGTTTTTTACACTGACCTGAATGAAATCCCGTTTGACAGGATCTGCGGGGAATACACATTGGATCTGATAATGAAATATAACGGTGACTTAAATTATATTTCACTCACTCAAAAAGGATTCCATGAATCGCCGGCCAGCTGCGAAGTTACCCTTGAAAACATGGGAAACACACTAAATTCACTGAACACATTTGTCGTAACAGACAATTACCTGCTTGAAGAAGACATCAAGCCATTGCTTGCGGGAGCAATTCCCCTGACAAACATGCTCTTGACAGACGACGTGCCTCTTGATGACCTGTCTTTTGCAGACACGATCAAACTGCTGAAAAACAAATCAGGCCTGACTCCGAAAACAATAATCCTGATTGACCCGGACGCAGAGCGAAACAATATTTCTGTCGAAAGATTGTTCCTGAATTTATTCAGGATCCACATTGAGGCGGTAAACCGAGAAAAAGCAGCGAACCTGTTTGAATTTGTAATCATGTCCGGTTCAGAAAGCCCGATGTCGTTTTCAGATCTTAAAATGGTTCTCGGCAGCAAACTAGGTTTCAGCAGGCATGAAATTGGGGATTTGATTGATGTTGATGGTTATTTGGCCAGGGTTGCGGATATTCAGCCGACTTTTGCTGGCGGTAAAAATGAGGTTGTTTTTGAGTTGTTTGACGGCAGCGTGCCTATTGCTGTGTTTCCTGAAATGAGCCGGGTTGTTGAGGGGAGCGGAACTGATTTCGGCGGCATTACTGGCAGCAGGTTGGTTGTTAAAGATGCGTTTAGCGGCGGTCTGGAAGAAAAACCTTATGTAGTCACGTGTGTTGAGAGGAAGTCTTCGGTTCCAAAAAACCACAAGTACGGAAACGGTGATGTAATTGATGTAGCAAGTGTTGACGGATACCTGATTGAAGTATCTGACATTGAAAGTTTTGTCTTCAAAAAAGACGGTGTCTTTTTGACGCTGCTTGACAATGACATAATAATTGACCGGGTGTTTGTCAAAGAAGGTGAAAAAACCGATTTCAACGGAATTCTTGACAGCAATGTTTTTGTCTATCATGCTGTCCCTCGCGGTAACGAATTAACAAGTTATGCGGTTTTGTTTGTGGAAAGCAAGTCAATTGTTCTAAAACGCAACTGCGACTACGGTGACAGGTTGTCTTCAGACAGGTTGGGCATTAAAGATGTTATTGAAGGCATTGGAGAATATTCAGTGGAATTTTCAGACGCTGATATTGAGGTTGGTTTAATCAGCAAACACAACGAGGAGTACATTTACCTGACTTTGCTTAAAGGCGAAGAGATTATAGCCGAGGAAAAAATATTTTATAACGATCACGGGTTCCAAACCGCAACTGATTTCAACGGGATTTTAGACAGCAATGTGATTGTCACACGCTTGTACGTTGGATGTGAGGGAGGGTCTGAAGCAGGTATTATTGTCGAGAAAAAATCAGTTGGAAAAACAAACATTGTAATCGACAGCAACAAGATGAAAGTAGGCGAGGAAATTGAAATTGACAACAATTACAAGGTGCTGCTCAAAGAAGTCTACAGGGGCATGTATTATGGAGAACACGCTGTTTTGGTGTTGTTTAAGGACATGGAGGAAATCAGCAAAAAACCAATAAAAGACGGCGAATCAACAGACTTTGACGGTCTTGCAGATTTCCATGTAACTGTTCTTGACATGTTCATCGATGCTTTCGAAGATAATTACGCAACCGTAAACATTGACTATAAGCATTGATTGCAGGTATTGAATATTGAGCCGGCCAAAAAAAGAATTAAATTCTTTGCAAGTCATCTTTTTTGCATGGGCAATGAAAACAGTTGTTTTTCAAAAGAAGACGGCAAAACAAGAGAAACAATGGCAGAAGCAACAAAAGCACTTCAAGGCAGAATTTCCCTTGCCCACGGGGCAGGCGGAAAATCAAGCGCGGAACTTTTAGACCTGATTTTTTCAAAAATAGAGCTGAAAAACACGCCCGGCGGAATCGGTATTGACTGCGCGGAAGATTCGGCACTGATTAATCTTGTTGACGGCAGCAAAACAATTGCTTTTACAACCGACACTTACACGGTAAAGCCGCTTTTTTTCCCTGGAGCAGACATCGGGTGGCTTTCGGTTTGCGGAACAGTAAACGACCTTTCTGTCATGGGTGCAAAGCCAGTGGCTGTTTCGTGTTCGCTTGTAATAGAGGAAGGATTTCCGGTTCAAGACCTTGAAAAAATAATCGGGTCCATGAACCGCGCAAGCAAGACCGCGGGAGTTCCCATTGTTTGCGGGGACACGAAAGTCATGGAAAAAGGAAGCATTGACGGGTTAATCATAAACACTGCGGGAATCGGCGAAGTGGCAGACCTGGTAAGGAACAGCGGTGCAAAAGTCGGGGACACTGTCATTGTGTCAGGGCCTGTGGGAGACCACGGGATTGCCTTGCTGTCAGTCCGCGAAGGGCTATCCTTTGAAACCTTGCTTGAGTCAGACGCAGCCCCCCTCAATACCCTTATGCAGTCAATACCTTTGCCTCACGCCGCAAAAGACCCCACCAGAGGCGGGCTTAACTCTGCATTGAATGAAATCGCCCTGAAAAGCTCCATACCTTCTTCTCACGCCCTTGGCAGAGGGATTGAAATAAGAATTGATGAAGACAAGATTCCGGTCCGAAAAGAAGTGAAGGCGGCGTGCGCAATGCTTGGGCTTGATCCATTGTCTGTCGCGTGCGAAGGAAGAGTGGTTGTCTGCACTGACAAGCCCACAGAAACACTTGAAGCCATGAAATCACACCCTCTTGGAAAAGGAGCGCAGGCAATCGGGCGCGTGACGGAAAAAACAGGCAAGAGCAAGGCAGGGGTTTTTCTCAGGACAGCTGAAGGGGGAACCAGGGTTTTAAGGATGCAGGACGAGGTAATTCCAAGAATTTGCTGATTGAGTGATTTGGTGTCAAGTGAGTTAAATGAAAATCTTGATAAAAGGGACTGTCCAGGGAGTGGGGTTTCGCCCGCATGTTTTCTCGCTTGCGAAAAAGCACTCTGTGAAAGGTTTTGTGAGGAACGCGGGGCCAGACGTTGAAATAATCGCAAGCGGCAGCGTTTCAGAAAAATTTCTTGACGGACTTGTTTCGCTTGCCCCCCCGCTTGCAAAAATAACATCCGTTGAAGTTGACAAAACCGCTTTTGCGCACAGTGAAGATTTCAAAAATTTTGAGATAGTTTCAAGCTGTATTATTGACGGAAACAATTTCAGGCTGCCTGTTGACTCGCGTGTCTGCGACAAGTGTCTGGCAGATCTTTCCGAAGCCAAAAACAGGCGGTTCGGTTACTTTTTGACTGCCTGCACTGACTGCGGTCCGCGTTTTTCAATAGGGGAAAAAGTTCCTTTTGACAGGGGCAACACTTCTTTTTCAGATTTTTCTTTTTGTCCGGACTGCGAAAAAGAATTTTCAAATCCAGGTGACCGCAGGTTTTTTGCCCAGACAATCTCCTGCAGGGAATGCGGGCCAAAGCTTGAGCTTGAAGAAAAACACGGCGCAAGAACAGCGGGATTTGCGGAAAGAGGAGACGAGATAGAAAAGATAGAAAGGACTGCAGAGCTTTTGAAAAAAGGAAAAGTTGGGCTTGTTAAGGGCTGGGGGGGATTTCACTTTGTGATGGATGCAACTTCGCCGAACGTGAAGGGTTTCAGGAAGCAAACATTTAGGGGAAACAAGCCGTTTGCGGTGATGGCAAAAGACCTCAAGTCAGTTGAAGAGTTTGCGCAGCCGACAAAACACGAAAAAAAACTGCTTGAGTCAAAAAAAAGACCCATTGTTCTCGTGGAAAAAAAAGAAAACAAAGAAAACGCGTTGTCTCTCCAAAACGAAAAATTAAATGAATATGTTTCGCCAAACCTTCACACTGTCGGTGTCATGCTTCCTTATTCACCGCTTCATTACCTGTTGTTTGAACTGATTGATTTTCCCCTGGTGTACACTTCCGCAAACAAGCCGGGGCTTCCGACAATCGTGTCTGGCGCAGAAGCGCGAGAGCTTTTCACTGCGGTTGATTCGCCGGTAGATTTTTTGCTTTCAGACAACCTTGAGATAAAAAACCGCTGTGACGATTCTGTTGTCCGGATGCAAGGCGAAAGGCCTCTTTTTCTGAGGCGAGGCAGGGGAAATGTTCCAGGCATGCAGAAACTTTCATTTAAATTTGAAAAAACAGTTTTTGCGCTTGGGGCAAGGCGCGACTGCTCAATTTCCGTTGCTTCAAAAGGCATGCTTTTCCAGGGGCCTTACATCGGAAAAGCAGACTTTTTGGAAGTATCGCAGCAGATGCGCCTGGAGTTTGAAAAATACGTGTCCTGGTTTGGAAAACCCGATGTTATCGCATGCGATCTTCACCCCCAGTTTGAGTCAACAGTTCTTGCGAAAGAGTTGAGTGAGAAGTTATCGGTTCCTTTAATCCCTGTGCAACACCACTGCGCGCATTCTTTTTCACCTGTTTTTCACGAGAACGGGTTTTCACCGCAAGATGACTTTGTCTCAATAGTGTGCGACGGCACAGGGCTTGGCAGCGACGAAGTTCTCTGGGGCGGGGAGGTGTTTTTGCGCAAAGACGGGGGGTTTGAAAGAGCAGGGCATCTGGCGCAAAAGCCTTACTTTGGAGATGCTTCCGCGCGGGAGCCGTTGAAAACCGCTGCTTCAATGCTTTTTGAAAACTTTGGTGAGGAAAAAACCTTTGAAGTTCTTCAAAGAGCTTACGGCAAAGAAGAATCAAAGTTTATCCTGTCATGCCTTGGAAGCGAGGGAAGCGCGACGACAAGCACGGGAAGGGTGCTTGACGCGGTTTCTGCATTGCTTGGGGTATGCACTAAAGCGACTTTTGAAGGGGAACCGGCAATGCGGCTTGAAAGCTCTGCCTTGGGCGGCGATTCATGCGCTCTTGAAAAAGAGCTTGAGCTTGAAATATCAAAAAAATCAGGAAAACTAATCCTTGAAACTTTCCCGTTGCTTGACGTTTGTGTCGGTTTTGAAAACAAGGGGATTTCCGGGAAAGACCTGGCGGCTTCCATTCAAAGAGCCCTCGGGCTCGGCATCGGGAAAGTTGCGCGCGAAGTGATTGAAAGCAACGGGATTGAAAAAGTTGTTTTAAGCGGGGGAGTGGTGTTTAATTTGGCGTTTGCGAAAGCCGTTGAAGAAGGGACTGGTGGTTCTGCTCAAGTGCTTGTCTGCCGGTGCCCGGGAGATGCCGGAATTTCAGCAGGGCAGGCGGTTTGGGCTGCAGGCCTTCGTCTTTAAGTACAAATCCGGTTTTCCGGTTTTTTTAAAATTTATATCTTCAAAAGTAATATAAAGCCATATTCAATAGATGGTGATATGACAATGACTACCGGTGGTCGAGTTATTGAAATTGTGCAGGATATGGATAGATCCATCTCGGTTATGTACAATGCAGGTACCTGGCTTAAAACATCAGGTAAAAAACTTTCAAAGTGGAGGAAACCTGAAAACTTAAACCGCGATTTTTTATTGCAATATGTGAAACCTGATGAATTCTATGTTGTTCTGGTTAATGGAAGACAAGCAGCAGCTGCTATTCTTCAATTTGATCAAAATAGTCAGGATTGGAAATGTGTTGATAAAAATAAAACCATACATGCATTGTATATTCATTGGTTATGTGTTGAACGTGAATATACAAGCACAGGATTGCCAAAAGTAATTATGGATTTTGCTGAACAAAAAGCGATTGAAAATGGCATCATTTTTTTAAGAGCAGACACTAATGCACAAATTATGAAATTAATGAAAATATATGAAAAATTGGGATTTGATCTGATTTCTATAGAACAAAAAGATTATCGTCAAACCGCATTTTACCAGAAACCAGTAAGAAAATAAGTTACGAGGCAGTCCACTTCAATTTTTCATTTCCTTGCAACTTTTTTCATTGTGGAAGCGTCAATGATTGTTGAAACCGGCTTGTTTTTTTTCCCGCCGTCAATGTAGACCGCAACCCCTTGCCCGAAGTATTCCATTGCTTTTTTAGCAGTTGTTGCGGGCGGTTTCCCTGTTTTGTTTGCGCTTGTGGCAGTCACCGGGTTCCCGAGCATTGAGATGAGCCTGCACACCCATTTTTCATCAGGGATTCTCACACCGATTCTTTCAAAACCAACTGCCGCTTCACGCAAAAACTCATTTTTGGGCACAAGCAAAAAAGTAAACGGTCCGGGAAGCTTTTCCTCGATTTCTTTTGCGTTTTCTTTTTCAAAAAACCTCCAGAGCATTTTTTTGCCGGAAACAAAAACCGGAAGCGGTTTTTCCAGATTGCGTTCTTTCAAGGCATAAATCCGCTTGACTGCCAGCGGGTCGGCCACGTCTGCAAGCATGCCGTAAACCGTGTCGGTCGGTGCCACCACCACAAGCCCGTCTTTCAGGGCGTTTGCCGCAACACTCAGTGATTTTGAGTCGTCCTGGTTCAGCGCCGCAAGAGACTCCCGGTTTGTTTTGTCTTTTGCTTTTTCAGGGTAAAAGATTCTTTTTTTTGAATGGTCTCCGAAGTTTACTTTGAACTTTTCGTGTATCTCGCGCTCAAACAGCTCTGCTGAAGGAGAAAACCATTGAAAAGAAGGTGCTTTTTTGCTGCTTATCCTTACTGCAAGGCTTATCTGGTGGCGCCCGACAAAATGATAAACAAGGTGCAGGGCGTCTGACTCAAATGCGGAAATGTAGGCAAGGCGGTGGTCGGCGTGAAGTTTTTTTGCCTGCTCAAGCAATTCCTCTTGCGTTACATATTTTAACGACTGCAGTTTCATTTGAAGTCCTTTTCCGTTTTAAGGCAAATCGTGCAAAGATCATTCAACTGACTGGATAATGATTTTTTTAAGTACCACAGGGTGCCGTTTTTCAAGGTAGCTGATTGCCGATTCAAGCTTTTGCTTGTTTTCAGCATGCACTTCAAACAAAATGTCTCCCTTATGCACTTTTTCTCCCACGACCTTGTGAAAGTACAAGCCTGCCTTTTTGTCTTTCGGCGAACCCGCGATCCTTGCAAGAAGGTTTGTTTTTTTGTTGCTTATCTGTTCAATGTAACCCTCTCTTTTTGAGAGCACATTTTTTTTGTATTCTGCAAGCTTGATTGATTTTGAAGTCACGGTTGATTTCCCGCCCTGCATCTTGATTATCTCGCGCATTTTTTTAAGGGCCAGGCCGTTTTCAATTGTTTTTTTTGCAAGGTCAAATCCGTTTCCCTTTTCCGCTTTCCCGGTCATTTCCAAGAGCACTCCGGCAAGCTCGCATGACTTTTCCCCAAGATCGTCGAAAATTTCTCCTTCAAGGGTCCGCAGAACAGCCCTTGCCTCGAGAGCCGGCCCGACAGCCCTTCCGATTGGCTGGTCTCCCTTTGTAATCAATGCCTCTGTTTTTATGCCGAGCCGTTTTCCTATCTCAACAAAATCGTCTGCAAGTGCTTTTGCGTTTTTAAGGGTTTTTACTTTGGTGTCAGGGCCCATCGGAATGTCAATTATCAGGTGGTTTGACCCGACAGACGCCTTTTTGGCCATGACGCTTGCAATGACCTGTCCGCGGGGGTCTGCCCTCAACGGGTGCTCCACTTTGATGATTATGTCATCTGCGGGTGCAAGGCTCACCGCCCCGCCCCACGTGATAACAGCGCCGATTTTGTTTGTTATGCTCTTTATTTTTTCAAGGGGCAAATCCACAGGGCACAACACCTCCATGGTGTCTGCGGTTCCGGCAGCGCTTGTAATTGAACGCGAGGAAGTTTTCGGCATGCATAAACCGTTTGCAGCAAGTATTGGGACCACAAGCATTGTGGTTCTGTTTCCCGCCACGCCGCCGATGCAGTGCTTGTCCACAATTAGCGGCTTTTCAAATTTGATTTTTTCCCCGGAGTCAATTATCGCCCTGGTCATGTATTCAACTTCATCCATGTTCAAGTCATTTATGTACATGGCCGTGACAAAGGCAGCGAGTTCAATTTGGCTCAAATTGTTTTCAATTATATCATTTACTATCTTGTATATCTCGGATTTTTCAAGAACCTGGTCGTTCATTTTCTTTTTTATGTACAGCATCGACTCCGGCGGTGAAGAGGGCTCAAGGAAAATTTCCTGCCCTTCTTTCAGGTTCAGTTTTTCGGCAAGCTCAAGTGACACGCCCACTTCGTCTTCTTTGACAAGCCGCGTGGTTTCGTTTACAATTGCTGTTATGTCATCGTTGTTTGCGCCGCAGACCTTTACGCGGTCTTCGATGTTTATCCCGAGTTCTTTCATGTCATTCGGGTGCATTACAATGACAAGGGGACCGCCTGTCGTAAGGTCTAAAAGTTTCACTTTGACTGGTATCGAATAAATCTTGACTTCCATTTCTTCAGCTCCGTAACCGGTTTTGGTTGTTTGCAGTTTCTTTTGTTTTTCAGTGATCTGGTTGTTTTTTTATACATTTTTTACAGGTGATGTGAACTTGTTTTTCAAAGCGTGTTTAGTTCTGCTGCGTCCCGAACCATTGACGAAATGAATGTTTGAGGGGTAAGCACGCCCATCTCGCAGATTATTCCGCGCACGAGTTCGATTTCAGTGCAGTCAAAAGCAGGGTTCAGCACTTTCAGGTTTTTTTGAAGCGCTGATTTTATCACTTCAAGGGAACTCCTGTTTTCTATGGGTTCAAGAAAGCCCTGCAAAGTCAAAGGGTCAAACTTGTGCGACGAAGTGCACACGTAATGGTGCGCTTCCTCTGCCTTTGCAGCAAGGGAAATAAGCGACGTGCCTATTTTGTTCACCACGAAACCGTCGGAAGTAATCGCGTCTGCGCCTGAAAAAAACAAATCAACGTCATTCATTATGTGACGCGCGGCAGAATCAACTATGAGAGTTGTGTTTATGCCGTAGGTTGAGAGTTCTTTTGCGCTTATCCTTCCCTGAAAAAGCGGCCGTGTTTCAGTGCATATGACACTGAATTTTTTTCCCTTGTCAAACGCCCTTTTAATCACGGCCATTACTGTGTTACTGTGGCAGTGAATCAGGATGGTGCTGTTGTCCGGGATAAGGTTTGAGCCAAACTCGCTTATTTTTTCGTGTTCTTTCGGGAGTCTTAAGAGATAATCTTTGCAGGCGGAAATAGTCTTGTTTTTTCTTTTTTCAAATTCTTTTTCCTTTCCGGCTTTCAGTATGATGTACTTCAATGCGTTTCTGAGCATCGGTTCGGTTGGCCTTGAAGACGCAAGGATTTTCGCGTTTTTTTCAAGTCCGGCCATGAATCCTTTTGCAGGTTCTTTTTCTGTTTCCCTTGCCCAGTAAAGAACAGCGCGCACTGCTTCTTTTGCAACATTTCGCGCCCCCTGAATTTCAAGGCGCTTTATTTTGCCGGCAGAGATCCTGATTTTGTTTTTTGTGTTTTGCATGCAATTTAATAAAGTAAAAAGAGGTTATTAATTTTGCCCCATATTGCTTTAGTTTTATTTCTGCGTTGTTTTAGTTTTGCTTTTGCGGATTATCTTGTTGTTTCAGATTTGCCGGCACATTATCCGGGAGGGTTTTACCGTTACAGCATCGCGGTTTTTTTAAAAAAGCGCAGTTTGTAGCATTTATTTAAATACTTCTTTAGTCATAGAATATGCAATAGTCATTGCGCAAAAGAGTGTGTTGCATGTCCGCGGTCCAGTGCCGGGTTCAATAGTACAGCATAGCTTTTTGTGGGGTTAAGGAACCGCATGCTGTTTGTTTTTCTTTTGCAGGAGAGCTGCAGTTTAATGCACTGGTTTTTGGATAATACGTTTCTTGGAGGGTTCTTATGAAATCAATCATAAAAAAAGCAGTTAAAAACGCCAAAAAAGACACTGTAAAAAAAAGCAGGATAGCAGTTGACGATGATGACGAGCTTATAAATATTCTTGAAAGATGCTCTGCGAGAATAAAAGTGGTTGGTGCAGGCGGTTCAGGAAACAACACGCTTAACAGGATGGTTGAAATCGGAATTGTCGGCGCAACAACCCTTGCAATCAACACTGACGCACAGCACCTTGTGAACACGAAATCCGACTCAAGGCTTTTGCTTGGGCAGGAAATCACAAAAGGGCTCGGGGCAGGTTCAAACCCGGAAATAGGGGAAGCTGCGGCCAGGGAAAACATTGACGAGTTGAAAGAACTGCTCAAGGGAAACGACATGGTATTCATCACCGGCGGAATGGGCGGCGGGACAGGAACCGGAAGCGCTCCCGTTGTTGCAGAAGTCGCAAAAGACCTTGGCATGCTGACAGTCGCAGTAGTCACACTGCCTTTCTCGGTCGAGGGAAACAGAAGGCGGGACAACGCGCTTGAAGGGCTCAACAAGCTCAAAAAACACGCTGACACAGTGATTATTATTCCAAACGACAAGCTTCTTGAAGTCGCACCCGACCTGCCGATAACAGCAGCGTTCAAGGTGGCAGACGAAGTGCTTGTCAACGCAGTAAAAGGGATAACAGAAATGATCACAAAACCAGGTCTTGTAAACCTTGACTTTTCAGACCTCAAGACAATCCTCAACCACGGCGGAGCCGCAATGATCGGCCTCGGGGAATCGGAGGGACAGGAAACAGGCGAGGCAAGAGCCCTTGAAGCAATTGAAAACGCTTTGAGTTCACCTCTTCTTGACGTTGACATAACTGATGCTTCAAGAGCGCTCATCAATGTCACCGGCGGAAACAGCATGACCTTAAGGGAAGCGGAAATGATTGTCGAGGCAGTCAGTTCAAGGATTCACCCGAACGCCCACATAATCTGGGGTGCAATGATTGACGAGGAAGTCACCAAAAACACCATTCAGGCAATGGTTGTGATAAGCGGAGCCAGATTCCCGTACCTTGAAGACGGGGGAACAATGCAGAAAGCCACTGATGCCAAAGAGGGAGTGGACCTGGAACTTGATTACGTGGACTGAAATGCAAAACTGATTAAGGTGTTTTAATGGTTAAAAGAATTGGAAAATTGTTTACTGGGATAAAAAGTTACCTGAAAAATTTTATTGCTTCGTCAAAAAGGGTGCTTAAGATTTCAAAAAAGCCGTCCGGTCCCGAGTTTAAAAGAATTGCCCAGATAACCGGAATCGGATCTTTTCTCATCGGAATGGTCGGATTTGTGATTTACTTGGCTTTTAATGTGGTTAAATTGATTGCTCTTTGATGGATAGATCAATTGCTTTTTGATTTGTTTTGATTTGGTTGCTTGTTTGCCTGTGGTTTTCGGCTAAACAACCATTTTTAATAATCAATTGCCTTTAGTATTTTAGTTATATCCTTTAGTGTATATTATTATTTTTAAATGAATTATTATTCTAATGATAATGGATCATGTTTAACAATAATGTATTATATTTAACAATGATGACAAATTATTTTTAACGGACTGATTTTATGATTTACAGTGTTAGAACAACAGTCGGACAGGAAAAAACAGTCGCTGATATGATAACAAGGCGCGCCAAGCAACAAAATGCACCCATATATTCGGTTTCAATAATCGACAATTTGAGAGGGTACGTGCTTGTGGAATCAGAGTCAGAAGTAGTTGTAAGAACAGCTATTTTTGACATGTCCCATGTCAAGGGAGTGATTTCCGGTTCAATGGAAATGAAAGACGTTGCTCACCTGTTTGAAGCAAAGCCGATTTTGAGCGGTGTTGAAGTCGGTGCCTTAATCGAACTTGTGGCGGGACCGTTCAAGGGAGAACGCGGCAAAGTAAAACGAATTGACAACACAAAAGAAGAAATAACCATTGAACTGATTGAGTCAGCGGTTCCGATCCCGATAACCGTCAAGTCAAACTACATAAAAGTGATTGACAAGGGAAAAGGAAAATAAGGGCTTAATTTTTAGGTTTAGATGAAAGAATAATACCGGAATCTTTAAAATATTTTTTCGCGGCAATTGTCCATAACTGCGGATCGCACCCTCCTTTTTTGATTTCAGGATTATTTAAGATAAATGTTTCAGGGGCAGTGTCCAGTTTTGATTTAATCCTTAAACTTACTTCTTCCACGTGTTTCAGGCTTTTTGCAAGACCTGCAAATTTATATTTTTCCGCCCAGATTCTGTGTTTTGCTGCCCCGCTGTTAATTATTGCCTGTTCAAAAGGCCAGACTGCCCTGGAATGATACTCTGATTTTATGTTATCTGCTGCTTTTCGTTCAAGTGTCCTGTACCCGATGGGTGTTTCAAGTTTTTTTGATGTTTCAATAATTCCTTCCAGTTGTTTGTTTTTCAGGTCCCCGGGTTCAAGGTAAAAAAGCATGTGCAGGAAATCAGAGTTTATTGCTTCAATAGGTCCTTCTTTGTCAAGGGCAATGTAAAATTTGTTTGATTTTTGTTCATATAATTTTTCCATGCCCTTCATCATTTTTTCCGCAACCCTGAAATATTCGGGGTTTAATAGTTTTGCAGCGCATTTCATTCCCTGCATATTCTGGACATGCGCCAACAAGTAGCACACAGGATAAGCAGGTTCGCCGTTTTTCCTGTTTATTATTTCAGAATCTTTCCAGTAAGTTACTTTTAATGCAAATTTTTTTGCATTGCAGAATTTTGGGTCTTCCATGAATAGGTTATTTTGATTGAGATGGGAGATGATATATTTTGTTGCATTTTCTATGTTTTTCTTTTGGCGCTCTGCCAGACTTTTATCACCAGTCAAATCTATATAAAATTTGTGCCCTATCAGGAACAGGGCGGTTGTATCGCAGGCATTAAATTTGGTTGTTAATCCTCCCCAGTTTGCCGCAGGATATTCATGAACTATTTTACCGGGTTCTTCCCCGCTTTTAGGGTTTTTGTTTACCCCTTGTTCATGAGTGCAGAAATTGAGCTGGCTTTTAAGCATTTTTGAGTTTCTGGAAAGAATTGCGGATATAATACTGTCTCTTGTAAAATTTTTTGGAAAATTAGGAAGACCTGCATTATAGAGAGTGAATCCCAGATATTTTGTTTTGAGTCTCTCCATAAACTTAATTTGATTTAAGTTATATATATTTGTTAAATATTTTCAAAGCGATTTATTAAATGTTTTAATAGTTCTTTGAGAGAGATTATATCATGGCACCTGTCAGCACCGCGGGAGACAGCGGATTTCTCGGGTTTATAATCGCGGTTTTTGCGATTCTTTTTGCGTCGTACATAATTTCCGAAGTTTTTCGGCTTTTTGACTTCTTGTCTATCTTTCTGCTTTTGTCGTTTTCTGCAGTCGCAGCCAAATTTTTGCTGTTTTCAGGGGAAAATGCAGATTCTTCAAAGCCGTGGATGGGCAGAAAAGAGATTATTTTTGAAGGGGTGGCAAGCAAAGAGCCAAAACCGTTCAGGCCTGAAAAGACAGCGGAACAAGTGCCTGAAATAGAAGTCAAGGGCAGTAAAATTGTTTCCTTTGATGTTGAAGACGACTATGTTGTCATGATCCGCGACCTTCTTTCAAAAGCAGAAGGGCAAATCAAGGAAGGCTGGTTTGAAGAATCCGTTTCAAACTGCCGGCTTGTCTTAAGCTACTTTCTGCAAAGGCTTTGCGAGGCCTACGACGTGGAATACTCCCGCGATGACTGGGGGGAAATAGTCCCCAAGCTTGAAATGAAGGGTGTCCACCTGCCTTACGAAAGGATATGGTGGATTAACCGCGAGCGCGCAAGCATCCAGCACCCCAACTTCGAGAAAACAACGGAAGAAGAGGCAATGCAGGCGCTGGAGATTACAAAACAAGTCCTGGCAGGCGTGGAAGCCCAAAAATTGGGGTTTAAAGCGAAATAAATCACGCAAAGTGGAATAAATTACGTGCAAAAAATAAAAAACAGAAAAAGCAACAGCCGGATACAAGCCCCGACCGTTGCTTTTTAGCTATGTTGTTGTGCATTTTTCAATTGTTCTTAGCAGGAGCCGCCCACATCAACGTTTGCGGAAGAAGGCATTTCAAGGTCAATGTCGCACCCTGAAAGGTCCGGGTTTTGCAGGCACACGCCTCTCTGCACTGTGTCTATGCTGTAGCCCCGCAGGAAAATGCTGTTGTTCACAAGCCAGGTCGGTGAAGCGGTTATGCCGAGCTCGTCTGTAAATGCAATGCTTTCTTCAAGAAGCTTTGTCCCTTCGACTCCTTTTGCGCATTCTTCAACGCTTGTCGCGTCAATTCCCGCGTTGCCCGCACACTCCGCAAACATATCTCCAATGTTCCTGTAATCGGCGTTTGCGCATTCAAGGTAGTCAAGCAGCTTGTCAGGGTAGTTTTCCATTATGCACACTTGCCTCAGGTTCTCGTCCACTTCGTTTTGGCCGTGAAGGCTTGAGAAATTACCGTCGCCGTTGCTTTCAGCAATGAACCGGATGTTGTATTCAAGGTCAGGCATTGACTTGACCATTTCTTTCAAAGTGGCTTCAGCCATTGTTCCGTAAGGGCACTGGCTCATCACAAACAAGTCAACAGTGTTTTTGATTTCTTCCCTTCCGATAGTTTTTATCGGGGCAGTGTTCAGCAAATACAAACTGTTTTCTGTTTCCGTAAGGTATTGTTCTATCACGCCGAACTGCTCGTGTTTTTCAACGTTGTCCGGGTAAAAGAAGTATGCCGGAAGCCCGCTTATCTCGGCTTCTTTTATGAGCTCCTGTCCTTCAACCGAATCCATGTCAATTTCCTTGATGGCAAGGTTTGAGAAAAGCCCTTTGATTGAGCCGATCATCTGTGCAGGATCGCACAAGGCGCAAGTTTTGTCGTTTAAGATAAGCAGGTTTATCTCCTGTTCGGGAGGCAGGTTTTTGCACACTTCGCTTTCAGAGGCAAACTTGCATATTGCGCGTTTCAGTGAGATGGGATCGCGCCTTCCGCTGTACGGTTCTCCGTCAATGTAAAAAGTCGGCGAGCCGGATATTCCAAGCTGTTTTGCGCGCTTTATGTTCTCGCTTAAAAGAGTTTTTCCTTCTTCCCCCAAAGCACACGCTTCAAGTTCTGTTATCTCTTCCGCGGTCAATCCCGCGGTTTCAGCGGAAGCTCCCCAGTCCTTTTTGCCATGAGAAAGGTTGTCTGCAACAGCCAGCAGGTAGTCAAACAGTTTTCCATGCGAGTTTTTCAGCACGCACAACTGCCTGGTGTCTTCCTCTACTTCAGGCTGGCCGTGAAGGCTTGAAAAAGAGCCGTTGCCTGTTTCTTCTGCAATGAAGTAAATGTTGAATTCAACTTCTTTCCCGAACTCTTCAAGAACAGGTATGAGTGACTTTTCTGCCCGGGTCCCGTGAGGACAATAGCTCATGGCAAAAAGATCCACTTGAGTAAGCGCGTCTTCATATATCTCACCACTTCCATTTGCGGGTTCAGTTCCGCTCCCGCCGCCGCTTCCTGCGCCGCCCGCGCCTCCCCCTCCGCTTCCTGCGCCCACGCTTGTGTTTTGGTCTTCAGGGGGAATTACCATATTGACCGTTCCCCCTTGAGGCGTGCCTATGAGTCCTTCAAGCGCACCGTTGCCGATGGACACGGCGGCAAAAACAAGGATTATCGCGGCAACTGAAAACAGCATAATCTTTGAAGAATCAAACGGTTTGGGTTGTTTTGGTCTTGATTCGTTTTCAGGGCCTTTTTCGGCAACTTGTTCTTCACCAATTTTTTTGGCTTCAGATTGTGGTTGAGATTCTTCTGCGTGCCTGTCTTCTTCTTTTCTCGGGCTCAAAGCAGTTTTTTTTGCATTTGCATTTCTTTTGTGCTTGTTTGATTTCTTTTTTGACATAAAAACACCTCAAAAGTTGAATTTAATTAAAAGTTGTGGTTTGCAATTTATTTATTATAAAACAATTTTATTGATTAGTGTATTATCTTGTGTACAATTGTTAAATAATACTTGTGGGTTGTCAATAATAAATATTTTAGTTAATTATGTAAATGATAAAAATTCACTTAATTCACAAATAGGTAATAAATCAAAAGATTTATATAATAGATATCAAATATTAAGTATATATA
>JAGGVJ010000031.1 GCA_021158055.1 Candidatus Iainarchaeum sp.
CTTGTCAACGCCCGTGTCAATCAATATGTTTTGATCGCCGCTGCTCAAAAGATACACGTTCGAGCCGAAACCCGACTCCTTCAAAACCCACACTCCTTCACACACTCTTTCAAACAAAAAAACACCTGCTTTTAACCGCAATCATCTGTCGACCCTTTATCATCTGCAATAACATCAAGGTTTAGGACAATATAATTATTGCCAAAAACAGCCATGCAAAAACACAACTATTGCAATGAAATTTACCCCGGTTTTACTGCACCAACTTATCACGCTCAACCTTCAGGCGCGACTTCGCGCAATACCCTTGCTTTTGTTTCAAGCAAAAACGCGTTTTCATTTATCTGTTTTGACCATGAATCCAGGATTTTTTGATCTGGCTCAAAAACAACCTTGTTCTCGTTTTCTTTATTGATTAATCCGGCCTTCCCGTAATCCACATCAAGCAGCACTAAATTTTGAGGCGCAAGAGCAGGAACCGGTGAATCGGTTTTTGGAGACAAAAGCGACTTGAACCCGGTTTCAGTGAACTTTTCCTGCCCGCATTGCTGAAGCGCGAATGCAATTCTTCGAATCATTTCCCACAAAAAACTCTTTCCGCAAATATCGATTGAAACAAACTTTCCTGCTTTTTTCACTTCAACTGAAAAAATTTCCCGCTCAAACCCTCTTTTGTCACGGCGGCAAAAATTGTGAAAAGAATGCCTCCCGATCAAAAACCCAGCACAGGACTTCATTTTTTTCAGGTCAAGACCTGTGTCCCGCAGGATATATCGGTAAGTTTTTGAGCGGGCATGCCTTGGGTGAAATCCTTCGCCGACTTCTGCAATCGCATATGCCGCAATGTCTTTTTGAAGCGCGTGATGAAGCGCAAGCAAGTTCGGTTTTTTTCCACAGTCAAAAGCAAACACATTGCATGCTGCACTCACTTTCGCGTCTGTCCTTGAAGCAAACTCAATGCAGGATGCCTGCATATCAAGGGACTCAAGAGCATTCAAAAACTCCCCTTCAACAGTTCGTTTTTTCGGCTGGCGGGCAACACCGTAAAAATTTTCCCCAACATATGCAATCTTTACAGCAAACCTCAATTTTTCACCCGGACAATCCACTAAATAATTATTCAATGCAATATTACTCAATACAATTATTCAATAGAACAATGGTCAAAAACCTATTAAAAATAATTGATTTGTTCTTCCGCAATACCCTGAAAAACAATTTGGGTTGTCTTATCTAAAAGACCGGTTTTGGGCATTATTGGTCTTCTGAAGAAGACACCCTTTAAATATACATCCACAATCAACTTTGTTCAGTGTTTTTTACTAACTGATAAGGATTTATAAAGAGTTGTAAAATGGTAACGAAAGGTTTATATATCAACATTAATCTTGTAATAGGTATGGACAAAGACAAACTTCGCCAGGTCATCATTGACCAGCAGGAATCATTCGACAGGGAAAAAGACTTAATCAAAAGAGACATTGATCTGGAAAAATATCTTGCCGGAAACGAAATTATCGTAATTTCAGGAATACGCCGATGCGGAAAAAGTTCTCTCTTAAAAATAATCTCAAAAAAAATAAACGGAGTGAACATTTTCATCAATTTCGATGACATAAGATTAATTGACTTCAACACTGAAAACTTCACAGACATAACCGACATCGTGCACGAAATGCACGGGAACAGCAAAAAAATAACTTATTTTCTTGACGAAATGCAAAACGTCCCGCACTGGGAAAGATGGGTCAACAACTTGTATGACAACAACTGCAAAGTGTTTGTCAGCGGGTCGAATTCAAATTTGCTGAGTTCTGAAATATCCACTTATCTTACAGGAAGAAACAAGGTAATCAAACTGCACCCGTTTTCATTCAAGGAATATCTTTTGTTTAACAAAACCCACCATAAAATAAAAATAAAAATGAAGCTCAAAGATTTCAACCTGCGAAACTGCACCAGTAAAGAAAAAACCATAATATTCCGTGAATTCAAGAAATACTTAATCACGGGCGGGTTCCCTCTTGTTTTAAAAAACGACGATCTTGACCTGTCAAGGCAATACTTTGAAGACATCTTAAACAAAGACATCTTATACAGGTACAAAATAAAAGAATCAAAAGAGCTAAAAGATCTCGCCTTGTTTCTTTTATCCGACATCGGCGGGATTTACTCCTACAGCACATTAAAACAAGTGACCGGACTAAAAAGCTTAAGCACAATCAAAAACTATGTGGATTACTTAAAAAACGTTTTTTTAATGTATTCAGTAGACAAATTTGATTATTCCTTAAAAAAACAAAAAATTTCAACATCAAAAATATACTCGCAAGACAACAGTTTTTTAAAAACCGTTTCTTTTAATTTTTCAAACGACACAGGAAAACTACTGGAAAACCTTGTTTTTTTAGAGCTTTTAAGGAAAAACCACGAAATATACTACCACTTAAACAAAAAAGAATGCGATTTTTTAACAAAAAACGGACTGAAAATAACCCAGGCAATACAGGTTTCTTCAGACATCAGCAACCCGTTAACCAAAAAAAGAGAAATCGAGGGTTTGATTCACGCAATGAATGAATACAAATTAAACAC
>JAGGVJ010000020.1 GCA_021158055.1 Candidatus Iainarchaeum sp.
CGGTTGTAGATGTGGACTTCATCGATCTGGCCGTTGAAATAATTTATAGCGCCTGGTCTATTACCTATTAACCCAACTGCTTCGGTAGTGGATAATGTTTTAACACTACTTACATCGAAAACACCATTTACATATATGGTTACCGTCGTGCCATCATAACTTACTGCAAGGTGAGTCCAATCAGTAGTTATGGGTAAAACCCCAGCAAGGTCGTTGTAGAATCCTACAAAATAAGATTTTCCATTAGAAATTCCAATTGCAAAAGAAGCGGAAGTTGCTCCACTTCCTAACCCAACCGCCATTGTCATAGGAATTACATCGTTAGATTTCACCCATGCAGATATTGTTCTTGGATTCGAACCGCTAATACCCATATTAGAAACTGTTTGTACATAATCCCCGCTCCCGTCAAAACTCAATGCCTGGTCGTATCTGCCGTCGACGTAATGAGTGTCGCCCTGCAGAGTTCCTGCGTTGCTGTTTCCACTTGAATCATGAGCTATGGTCCCCGAACCTTCATCAAAATGCCAGCTGCCGACCAGACCTGTCTCGTCATAAACAGGGTTGTCAACCTTCACCTGATAACCAGCCAAAGCAGAACCTCCGGTATTGTCAATCTCTATCGCTTTCCTGAAAGAAAAAGTCCTGTCCGACTGCTCAGAACTAACATAAATTGTCGGTTCGGGGGAAGTGTATTTGCGGGCGCGAATGTTATCCCATCTACTTGGATAACTACTACAGTTCCCCGCCGAAGCACTTGTGTATAACCTTAAATCATTTGATGCCGTTAATCCTGATGCTGTCTGTTGGGTTTTTTGAACCCCATCAACATAAAATGTCCACGTATCACCTAACCTAGTAACTTTATGACGGTGCAATCCGGCAGTCACTGTATTTGAACCAGAATCATAACCTATTGCCGGAGAAGTACCGGATGTGGAAAAAGTATATCCACAATAGCCCCCTGATCCTGCCTTATTGCCATTATCAACATAAATAAACGTAACAGATCCCTGCTGTAAAGAATTACCATACGCGTCCTTTCCCTGAATATAATAATCCCACTCCCAACACCCGTCTTCTGCTAAATTTTGGCTCTTGCGGATCCCACACCCGCAAACACTGCTTTTCATTCTTTTACTTGTTACCCCGTCTAAGCTTTCTTCTGCAACAACATAATTAGCATTGTCATTCCAGTCAGAAATATCTCCATCTTCAAAATCATCAAAAAAATCAAAAACTGCACTGCCATCACTCGCGCTCACAGCACCCGGATTGCCGTAATACATGTGAATATCAACTGAAGAGTTTGCAGGAACACTTGGAACATTCACCCAAACCTTTGTATTTGTGGTGCCGCAACCCGACTCAACCCAGTAACTCAACTCCTGTGCTCCGGAACTGTCAGCAAACCTCAAATCACTGCAATCACTGTTCATACTCCCGGCAGAAATCAGGGATTGAAAATCAAACTCAACCAAGACCTGAAAATCAGCCAGATCAGAACCGCTGGTGTCAGTAACAGTAATTACTTTCCTGTACTCCCAGCTTGAATCCCACCAGGCGCCGGCTGAAAGGACAGGGGACAAAAAAAGAACAACGATTAAAAAAACAAATGATTTAGTCAACGCATTCAAAAACAACACCTTGTTTTCATTTTTTCTCTTTCAACAAAAAAACTCAGTGAATCTGTACAGTAAAACACAAACAAAGTAACTAAAAAGGCATACTAAAAAGTATCGCTGAAACAAAAAATGCAGTGTCGATAATCAAAGAATACCGGCAAAAAATAATAACCTGGAGAGTCAATAATAATACACTTATAATCAAAAACACAATATCAAAATACAATCATAATAACACGATCATAATTAAACAAACTTAAACAGATAATTAAACAAACTCATGAACAAAGTGATTTCTTGGAAAAAACAAAAACAAACGAAAGCGGATTTACAGAAACTGCGCAAAAGGCAGCTGACTGGATAGCTGAACGCGACGACTTTCACGTAATCGGGCACTTTGATGCTGACGGCCTGACTTCAATCGGGATAATCGGGCAGACCTTGTTTCGTCTCGGGAAAAAGTTTGAGTCAAAAGCAATCAAGCAGCTTTACGCTGACGAGCTTGACGGGATTGAAAAACAAAACATAATTTTTCTTGACCTCGGCTCAGGGCAGATAAACACAATCAGGGAAAAACTGAAGGGAAAAAACATCCTGATCCTTGACCACCACACCCCGGAAGAAACCGGCAGTGCGAAAACAGGCAACAGTGAATCCGGATCAAGCAAAGACGAATCTGAATCAATCAAAAGCGAACCTGAATCAGAGATCCTTGAATTCAACCCGCACATGTTCGGCATTGACGGGGGGACAGAAATTTCCGGGGCCGGGATGTCTTTTTTTGTGGCAAGCCGGTTCGGGTTCAATGACTTGTCAGCGCTTGCAATAGTGGGCGCCGCAGGAGACATGCAGGACTACAGCCATGCAAGGCTTGTGGGAAAAAACCGCGAAATTCTTGACATTGCAAAAAAAGAGAAAGTGCTTGAATACAAAAACGACCTGCGTTTGTACGGCAGAATGAGCAGGCCGATTCTTCAAATGCTTGTGTATTCAACTGACCCCGTGCTTCCGAACCTCACTGCAGACGAAAAAAACAGTTTGTATTTTCTTGAAAAACTATGCATTCCCCTGAAAACGCGCGACGGGGAATGGCGCACTTACTCCGGACTGGAACCAAGTGAAAAAAAGGCGCTTGTTTCAGCGCTCATCAACCATTGCATTGCAAACAACCTTTCAAGGTACAAAATGAAATTCCTGATAGGGGAAGTGTATGAACTGCTGCTTGAAGAACCCGGCTCTCCCTTGCGCGACGCAAAAGAATTCGCAACCATTTTGAACTCGTGCGGAAGGAACAACAAGCCCGACATTGGAATCCGCCTTTGCATGGGTGAACGCGACCAGGCATACAAAGAAGCGCTTTTGATGTGGGCAAAGCACAAAACAGCACTTCGAACCGGAATCGAATTCATTCAGGCGACCGGGATTCAGGAAAAAAAAAACTATCTTCTGATTGACGGAAAAGACCGGATAAGCGAAAGCATAATCGGGATAATCGCGGGAATGCTTTACAGTTCAAACAACATCCCCCACAACAAGCCCATCTTTGCGCTTGCATGCGACGGAAGCGAAAAACTGAAAATTTCAGCCAGGGGAAACCGCGACCTTGTCTTCAAAGGACTTGACCTGAGCGCGGCCATGAAAACAGCGTGTGAAAAAGTAGACGGGGAAGGCGGGGGGCACAAAATAGCTGCCGGGGCAAAAATAAACGCTGCAAAAAAAGACGAGTTTTTCAAAGTAATAGACGAGGTTATGAAACAGCAGATGACTGCTCAAGGCAAGTGACTGTTCAGATAAAACCTCCGCAGGCAGGCATTGTTCAAATAAGGTCTGTGCGGCGAACCACCACAATTGCAACTGTAATCAGGACTATTATGAGAACTGCGAAAAGAACCATATTGAAACTGGAACCTGCATCTCCGGAACCGACGAAACCATCAAAAACCCCTGATATGTTCTTGTCTTCTTTTGCCTGGTCTTCAAGCAGTTTTTCAGCCATCAAAATTGAGTCTTTCTTATTCACATTCACTTCTTTTGTAACGGAAGACTCGGCTCCAAGATTGTCAACCACTGTCAGCTTAACTGAAAACACACCGTCTTTAAGGAAAGTGTGCTGCACAATTTTTCCTGAAGCGCTTTTCCCGTCCCCGAAATCAAATGTGTACTTCACTATTTCACCGTCGTCTGAAGAGCCTGACGCGTCAAAACTTGCCTGCTTGCCGGCCACTACAGACCCGGGAACTGAAAAAACAGGCACCGGAGAATCATTTTTTGGTTCCGGTTGCTGCGGGTTCAGCGCCTTGACATAGCCGGAGTACGCAACTGAATAAAACAAAACATTGTCAAATGACTGCACTGAATCGCTGATCCCTGAAATGCAGTTCATGTTCTGGGTGAGTTCAGGTGAAGAGATCCCGCTTCCAAGCCTGCTCAAGTCGAAAACCGCGAAAGCTGTTTCCTCAATTGTCATCCCGGTAAGATTCGGCGACCAGCCCCCGTCAAAGGACTGGTTTGAAAGGATGAATGATTTTGCCGCTTCCCTGTCAAACGATGCGCTTGTGTGAGTCAGGGCATAAAGCACGGAAAGAGTGGATGTCAGGTTTGCCTTTGACAACAGGTCCGGCGTCCTTGACCAGCCCCCCTCGTCATCAAAAACAGAATCCGGGGAGTCGTGCTTGAACTGCATGGCTTCAAGCTCTGAAAACAAAACTTCTGCCCCCGGGTCCCCGGCGGCTTCAAGCGCCATTGCAGCAAAGGCCTTGTTGCAGATTTCGTCAACGCAGACATACTCGATGCCGTAAGCGTCGTTCATCAATGCTTTTGAATAATCCTGCTTTTTCAGGTACGCGACTGCATCTTCTATCGGCTGCCCTTTGACACCGAAACTGTCAAGCCCTTTGACAATCATTGACGTTGTCCTCGGGTTGTTTGCCCAGCTGCCGTTCGGGGTCTGGCTGTCCAGTGCCCAGTCAATCATTTTTTGAACCCCGCCCTGGAAAGTCCCGGCATCTGATTTGACTGTCCACACCGTGTCCTTTGAATAGCCGACATCAGAAAAGACAAGCAAAGCATATGCGGTCGCAACAGAAGAGTTTTTCATGCTGCCGTTTTCCGCCTGGCTGTTCTTAAAGCCGTCGATTGCGTAATCGTAAGGGGTTGCCGCAAAAGCAGAAAACAGCATGAATGAAACAAAAAGCAACACAAAAATGAATCTAAAATAAAAAGGAATAACAGCACCCTTAAAGGGACTTTGTGTTGTGTGCATGCATGAAACACTCATAAGCTTACCTTTTTGTTTTATTTTTCAAAATTCCGGCAACTTTCAAAATCTTTGACAAGTCACAAAATAACTATTCCTTTATAACTTATAAATCTTCTTAAACAAAACTCAAAACCGCAACCGGTTAACTCAAGCCAGGGCAAAACATCAATATCGAGTCCACTCAATTGAAAGCTTTTCAAGTGCCTGTTCAATGGTTTTTCTTTCTGTCGAGCGCAGGCCCTTGCTGTCAAAAGCCGCAAACTCTACTTTTTGCCTGGTTTTTTCAACTGCCTGTTTCACCATTTCAAAATCAACGTCTTGTGCAGCCCACTTTGGAACTATGTGGGAAAGCGCAAATTCTTCCTCCATTTCTTTGCGCGCAAGCAAAGGGCAGTAATGGGGGCCGCCAAAACCCAGCGCAACAGGGAACTTTGAAATGGCGTTTGATTCAAAGTCGTCAACGCTTTCGCTAATCACCCCTGCAACCATTGCCCCGCCGTCAATGCGTTTCCAGTCATGTTCGGTGCTCCCGAGTTCAACAAAAACGCATGGTTTTTTCAGCGCGGTGGGGCCGTGGTGAGTGGCTTCAAGAGCCACTTCAAAATCTTTCTGGTCAAGCGAAAGCAGTTTTGAAAACGCATGCCTTTGAAAAAGAGCGTCTGAAAACGCAAGTTCTTTGTCGCGTCCCCCGAACTTTGCCTCCCCGAAATTTCCCGGCGCATGAACGCAAAAAGACGGCCTTCCTGATTCGCTTGCGTGCCTTGAGGCAAAAACAAAAAGGTCGGGATCAAAAAAATCATTCAAGTGGTCGGCGAAAACCTGGCTTTCCTTTAAAAACACCATCTTTGACTTGTTTCTTTGAAACACCTTGAAACCCTCAAAATACTCACCTGAGTCCTCAAACCCGTGGTTTTCAATCAAATGGGCTGCTATGTTTTTTCCTGCCAGGTCAGTGTCTGAAACAACAATTACTGTGCTCATAACAAAAATAAGGGTGACCGTAAATAAAAAAGCCGGGTTTTCTCAAGAACCCTTGTTTTTTTGAGTTCTTCAAAACCCCAGATAATTTGTGTAAAACACTGGTTCGCTGCCAACGCTCACTTCAAGTGATTTGCCCACAACACACTCGAAAAACCCCACATTCACTTTGTCGCCGTCAAACAAATCCACTGACTTTGCCCGAATCCACGGGTTTGCGTGCTTTCCGTCAACAACGAATTCAAAAGACGAAGCTTTAACTTGGCCAGAACCCGAAAACTCAAACAGGAAGCTTTCAGTTGAACTGCAACTGGTCGGAGCGTCAGTTAAAGACAACCTGCCATCAAGGGGTTTAACAGGTACTGAAACAACTGAATCATTCATAACATTAACTTGCGGAACAAAACTTTTTTCCTGGTGCAAAAATTCCTCTTCAACAGGGAAATCGCCCGAATCAGAACCGAACACACCCGGTAAAGAAAACCCCTTACCAAAAACCCCCTCTGAAATACCTGAAAAATCAATGGCGGTTGCTGAAAAAAATAAAAATGCACTTAAAAGCACAATGACCACCGGAAACAAAACACCGCGTTTGTTTACTTTCCGCGCCGGATTGCCCGGGCCGCTTGAAGGATCAAGGGGGGTTTTTGATTTTGCTTTCCGGATAAAATCCTTTTTCCCGGATTTTTTCTGCCCCGCAACAACAGGCACTGCATACACTGGCCTGACAAGCAAAACACTGCCGGCAACAGCTTTCGCAAAAGAAGACATTGAAGACAACAGAAAAACCGCTGCTTTGTCTGAAAAAAACACTGTTTTTTTGAGGATGCCTGAAACAAAATAAACCGGAAAAAGCAAAAAGTTAACCAAAGAAGACCTTGACGGCAACAGGAATTTAAGTAAGCCAAGCCACTTCTTTGCTTTCAGCGTCTTTGCATTTGCAGAATCGCGTTTTGTCCGCCCCGGCACAGACAAAGCAGCTTCTTTAATCAATTTTCTTCCAGTGTTAAACCTGGATCTTTGTGAATAAGAGTCCATGTGCAACGACACTTCCTGAACATCTTCAATCGTAAAACCTGCTGAGTAAAGCAACTCCCGCGTGCCCGAGTCAGACTCGCCCTGTCCTCTGAGTTTTGCAATCAAACCTGCAATTTCTTCTTTTTCTTTATCATTCATAATCTCACCTTCTGCAAGCCAAGGAATATAATCCAAAAATACTATGTAAAAGTCAAAACATCTGATAAGCGTACATTATACCCGCAACAATGATATTTAAATCTTTGCAAAAAAAATACATTAATCAGTGATGCCACAGATCCGGCAGCCGCCTGCCACATAAATGACTATCACTAACACAATTGCAAAATACACGCCAATCAGACCATTAAACTGCCAGATCGTTTGACTGTAAGACTGGGTCAGCTCGCCTAAAATTTGAAGAATATCCTAAGATAAACCTGGTATAAAAACTTTGAGTATGTGATCCAAAAAATTAAGCGGCATAAAAACCGGTTCTGAAAAAGTACAAAAAAGAAAAACTTTTTATCCGAAACCACTTTATTCATATAGTGTTCTTTGTTCAAAATTGTTCAAAAAACCAGTAAATAAGCTGCAAAAAAATCCAAAGACAAACTGGTGCCGTAAATGCCGAAAACAAACCTGCCGGAAGCGCAATACATCGAAAAAACCATCACGATTAGGGAAATGAGGCTCCCACCCGAAGTGGAAATGACAAAAAAGTCACTTGTAAGGTGGTTTGCCCTGTCAATAGGGCTGATTTCAGAAGACGAAAGCAGGCAAACTGTGCTTGACGTGCTTGATGCATTCCTGCACTACCAGTTCAGGGAAGGAATAGACCCCACAACAAACGACATATTTGACCACATGAAGAAAAAAAATAAAGCCTATTCAAAAAGATCCCCGCAGTCCACAGAAAAACTCATAAGGTACCACTTAAACCACCTTTCCTCGCTCAACATAGCCAAAAGAAAGGGCAGGACTTACACGCTGATAAAGCACCCGACATCTTCAGACATAACAGACTCCATACAGCACTCGCTTGACTCAAACGTGTCAAACGCCTTTGACCACATAACAAAAGGGTTCGTAAAACTCTCGGACATGTACAAGCATTAACCCCAATGAATTTATTTCCCTTAACCAATATTTATACAGGTGATTTTTCATGGCAAACAAATTTGCAGTCAAAACAAGTTTTCATCCCTACCGCATGGTCATTAAAAGAAAAGAAAAAGTGGAAATGCGCGTGGAAATAACAAACACAAGCGAAGAAGAGAAAATGACTTCGCTCACAGTGGAAACCCCAAAAGGCCTCAGCCTCAACGAAACCTTAAACATTACCTCGCTTGAAAAAAGACTGGGAATCCTGAAACCAAAACAAACCGCGCGCATTTTTTTCAACATCCACCCGCGTTTCGACACACCGCCCGGGCCGAAAGAAATCAGTTTAAGCCTCATAGAACACCACAAAAGCTACGACTTTGTATCTGACCAGTTTGACAGCAAAATAACCCTTAAAACAGAATAACTGCTGAAATCATATTTCTTTCAAACAGAATAACTGCTGAAATCATATTTCTTTCAAACAGAATGACTGCTGAAATCAAACAAAAAACTGCGTTTTTGCCCACTTGGTTTCGGCAATCACCAACAAAACAAAAAAACCTTAACAAATCTTTTAAATCACAAACACATTAAGTCTTATATGATGGCAAATATGGCTACAAAACTAACAGCTATTTTTATGGTTTTCGTGCTGGCACTGTCAGGATGCATATATCCCACGGCAGACACCGGCGATGAAATACCCGAAGGGTTTGTTAAGGTGCCCGGCACGGCAGACTGCCAAAAACTCACCGGAAACAATGAAGAATGCTACTACAAAGCAGCGCTGTGGGAAAACAACCCTGAAAGCTGCGGCAAGGCAGGTCCATTAAAAGACCGGTGCTTCAGGGAACTTGCCCTGATGGAATTTGACAGCGAATTATGCAAACTGGCCGGAACCCAGGAAGGCCAATGCATGTACGAGTTTGCAATGCTTGAAATTGACGAAACCTTGTGCGAAAAAGCAAAAGACCAAAAAGCCCTGTGCTACCACCAGCTTGCACTCCTTACACTAAATCCTGAATTATGCAAAAAAACAGACACGCAGTTTCAGAAAAACCTGTGCACAGAAGAAGTTGAATTTGAAATCTACTTAAAGGAAAAAAAACTTCTGGAAAAACAAGAACTGGATGAAGAACTCGAAAAACTCCTTGGAGAAAGTGAAACAACAGAATAAAACAAGACAAACAGCCCCCCCAGAGCATTCAAATCAAGGCAAAAACAAGCCGACAAACAGGAAAGTGAAAAAATGAAAGAAATACGAATACACGGCCGCGGAGGCCAGGGCGCGGTAACCGCAGCCGAACTTCTTGCGGTTGCGGCATTTCTTGAAGGAAAATGGTGCCAGGCATTCCCCCACTTCGGAGTGGAACGAAGGGGAGCACCAGTAGCCGCATTCACAAGAATAGACAGCGAGCAAATCAGGTTGCACCAGCAGGTCTACAACCCCGACTACGTCATTGTCCTGGACGCAAGCCTCACCAAATCAGTCAATGTTGCAGAAGGGCTCAAGGAAAACGGGCTGATCATCATCAACTCTTCAAAAACCCCGAAACAACTCGGGCTTGAAAACAATACCGTCACAGTCGACGCAACAAAAATCGCGGTAAAAGAAATAGGCAAGCCCATAACAAACACCACCATGCTCGGGGCGTTTGCAGGCGCAACAAAAGAAATTGACGTGGAAAGCCTTGTTTCCGCAATAAAAGAACGGTTCCCTGAAAAACTCGCCAAGGCAAACGAAGCAGCGATAAGAGCCGCGTTCAGCGAGGTGAGCAAATGAAAGTAAGCATTGCGGGAATAATCAGCGAACCCGGAAACTCAACCGAAAACAAGACCGGGGACTGGAGGACATTCAGACCCGTCGTGGACCTGAAAAAATGCAAAAAATGCGGAATATGCGCAAAATTCTGCCCTGACTCGGCCATAACCGTCTCAAAAGAAAAAGGCGCGGAAATTGACTACGATTACTGCAAAGGGTGCATGATATGCATGCACGAATGCCCGTTCAACGCAATAACACAGGAAGACGAGGAAAAATAACCCCTTGCGCGCAAAAAGCAGGCAGATAATACAGGGCAGAAAAGAACAGAAAAAAATTTCAGATTTAGAAAGGAGAAGTGGTTTTTTGAAAAAAATAATCAACGGTTCAAAAGCAGTCGCAGAAGCCGTTAAATTGTGCAGGCCAAAAGTGCTGCCAATGTACCCTGTCACCCCCTCAACCCACATACCCGAAGCCCTCACCCAAATGAAGGCAGACGGAGAGCTTGAAGGGACACCCATAACCGTTGAAAGCGAATTCTCGGCTATTTCAGCATGCATCGGCGCAAGCGCAACCGGGGTCCGGACATTTACCGCTACGTCATCCCAGGGGCTTGCCCTCATGCACGAGGTTTTGCACACAACATCAGGGATGCGCCTCCCGGTAGTGATCGCTGTTGCCAACAGGGCATTAAGCGCACCCATAAACATCTGGAACGACTGGCAGGACTCGATCTCGCAACGGGACACCGGGTGGATCCAGCTTTACTGCGAAAGCAACCAGGAAGCACTTGACACAATGATCCAGGCATACAAAATCGCAGAAGACAAACGCGTGCTTCTCCCGGTCATGGTCTGCATGGACGGGTTTTACATCACTCACGCAACAGAACCGGTTGACATACCTGAACAGGAAACAGTTGACTCTTTCCTGCCCGAGTACAAACCGGAACACGCCTACCTTGACACAGAAAAACCGATTACTCAGGGCCCGTTCAGCGGGCCTGACTCTTTCATCCAGATAAAATTCGAGCAAAGCACTGCAACAGACCGCTCGCTTGAAGTGATAAAAGAAGTCGCAAAAGAATTCGGGGAAAAATTCGGCAGGCACTACCCTGTTGTTGAAACCTACAAGACAAAAGACGCAGACAAAGTGATCCTGACAATGGGAACGCTTGCCGGAACCGCAAAAGACGCGGTTGACGAAATGCGGGAAGAAGGAAAAAAAGTCGGGCTTGTGAAACTCAAGGCATTCAGGCCGCTTGCAAAAAAAGAACTGATTGAAGCTTTGTCAAACGCAAGCGAAGTAAGCGTCATTGAAAAAAACATTTCTTTGGGGACAAACTCTGGAGCGGTCTTCACAGAGCTCAGGAGCCTGCTTTACGGGACAGACCCCATCCCGAAAACCGTCAACTACATTGTCGGAATCGGGGGCAGGGATGTTCCGAAAATCGACCTGAAAGCCGCTGTAAAAAACACTTCGGGCTGCGGTGACGGGGAAATTTTCTGGGTCGGGGTTGAAGAGGTGGTCAGATGAAGGAATTTTACGCGCCGGGACACAGGACTTGCGCGGGATGCGGGCCGGCTGTCGCAGTCAGGCACATTTTGGACGCTTTCGGCAAAAACACGATAATAACCAATTCAACAGGGTGCATTGAAGTCACGGGCTCGCCTTACCCGCAGACATCCTGGAGACTGCCCTACCTTCACGCAAACTTCGAGAACGCTCCAAGCATTGCCTGCGGCGTGGTTGAAGCCCTCAGGCAGCAGGGAAAAGAAGACGTCAAAGTATTGTCTCTGGGTGGAGACGGAGGAACCGTGGACATAGGCTTTGGTGCATTGAGCGGTGCGTTTGAAAGGCGGCACAACTTCACTTACATCTGCTACGACAACGAATCCTATGCAAACACAGGAGTTCAATGCTCGGGCTCAACTCCTTTTGCGGCGTGGAGCAGCACTTCCCCTGTCGGAAAAGTCAAGCAGGGAAAAGACCGCTGGAAAAAAAACACGGCGTTCATCATGGCCATGCACGGCGCAGACTACGTCGCCACCGCTTCCATTGCAGACCCTGACGACCTGAAAAAAAAGATCAAAAAAGGCCTTGAATACGACGGCTCGAAATACATTCACGTGCTCACCCCCTGCCCGATCGGCTGGAAATTTGACTCGCAAAAGACCATTGAATACGCGCGACTGGCAGTAAACAGCGGCATGTGGGCCTTGTTTGAAATAGACCAGGGTGAATTCCGAATAACTGAAAAGCCAAAAGATTTGGGTAACATAGGGGAATACATAAAAGGACAGGGCAGGTTCAAACACGTCACTGCATCGCAGTTAAAGGAAATGCAGTCTCACGTGAAAAAATCGTGGAAAGAGCTTGAAAAACTTGAAAAATCAGGACTCAACCTCAAGACAATGCTTTGATTCGTTAACAATATCAAAACATTTAGAAGCACTGTCAACAAAAATACCAAAAACTCACCTCAATTATCTTAATTACGAAAATCCGTAAGGATTTATGCCATTTTCTTACGGAAAAAGGTAAAGTTTATATATTCACATCAACACTGAAGAGTTATGATTGAAAAAAACATTAAAAAAACCATACTTAAATATAAGGAATTAATCCCTGAAAACATTTTTCAGAGGGATTTAAAATTGCATGAAGTCAAATTTGACAAAGCTAATGTAATTGTCGGACCGAGGAGATCAGGAAAAACTTTTTTTTTATATAATCTGGCAAAAAAACAAAAAAATCCTGTATTGATTAATTTTGAGGATAATCTACTGGGTGAATTGAAAAGCTCTGATCTTAATAAAATATTGGATTGCTCTAAAGAACTATTTGAAAAAGAATCGTTATGTTTTTTTTTGGATGAAATACAAAATGTAAACGGTTGGGAAAAATTTGTCGTATCTTTGTTAAATGAACATTATCCTGTCTACATAACTGGTTCAAATTCAAAATTATTAAGCAGGGAAATAGCCACTTCATTAAGGGGAAAAGCATTGCCGTACCTGATGCTGCCATTATCTTTTAAGGAACATTTACGATTCAAGGGCATTGTGCTCCAAAAAAATTATGAATATACTGATCAGGCATTTGTACTCAAACAACAGTTTAAAGACTATTTTAAATATGGCAGTTTTCCTGAGGTTTTGTTGTCTGATTCTTTATATCTAAAAAATAAGCTGTTGAATACTTATTTTGATTCAATTGTATACAAAGACCTGGTAGACCGGCTTAATCTAAAAAATATACGTCTGGTGGAAATAACCATAAAATATCTGCTTAATATTTATGGCAATATGTTTTCCATCTCTGTTTTTGAGAAATACCTAAAATCAAATAAGATCCCATATAGCCTGGAAGACATATACAATATCCTTAAAGCTTTACAGGATGTTTTCATGGTAAACTATGTCAAGGAATATTCAAAATCCTTCAAAAAAAGTGAAATATCCCGTTCTAAAGTTTATCTGTTTGATACAGGATACATTCATTTCTTATCCGGCGAACATGAGGATTACGGGCGAATCTTAGAAAATATTGTATTCATAGAATTATTCAGAAGACAAGACAATATTGAAAATAAAAATATTTTTTATTATAAATCAAAAAACAATAAAGAATGCGATTTTGTAATAACCAATAGAGACAAGGTCTATGAAGCAATACAAGTCACATATGACTTTAATGAACTAAACCGTGAAAGAGAAATCAATGGCCTCTTAAGTGCAGTCCGTTTCTTCAATTTAAAAAAGGGATTAATCTTAACTTATGATCAGGACGATGAATTTCAGGCAAACGGTGTAGCGATAAAAGTGATGCCTGTTTGGAAATGGTCAATAAAATATACTTGTTAGATCTTTATCATAAAGACCTTCAATAGTCCTTGTTTTTGCATTTTTTTAATACGGTTGTATGTTTTGCGCCATACTCCACATCACTTCGTTCCTTGCCACGCTGCGCTTTCCTTTTATTCACCTGGAACGACTGGCAGGACTCGATTTCGCAACGGGGGGAATCAATATAAAAACAATGCTTTGACTCAACCCTAAAACACCGCTTACCAAAGTGAAAAAGCAAACGAACCGGGTAAAAATCCTGCTGAAGAAATGGAATTTGATGACTTTATTGACGGGATGAAAAAATGACAGGCGTAATTGCAGAAAACCAAGGCAAACATGCCGCCTAAATGCATATATGAATTTATCGTTTATAATCGACAGAAATATCAAAACTTATCGTTTATAATCGACAGAAACATCAAAACTTATCGTTTATAATCGATGAACTGGGAAAATTTATCTATCATATCAGAAGGGGTTTTCAATACCTTTTCGTTGACGGCGCAGCCTTTCTCATCAAATTGCCTGTCAGCTTCCCCTGACGGGTGGGCCTTGAAACCCATTGCTTCGTGGTTTCGTATGGGTGCTGACACACACCCGTACAGCTTATGTGGGTGATTATTCAAGCGCCCATAACCAAATGGGTTTCAATTCAATTGTCTTGCCATTGATTCTGATTATGTCTTCCTGATCCCCTGTGAGTATGAGTCCCGAGTCAAGCCCGTAAGCATCCATTGCATTCAGGAGCCCTTGAAACTCCCGTTTTTCATTTTTATGTTCTAATTCTTTTGTCACCTGTATCGCAGAAATTATCGTGTTCTTGTCTTTTATCACAAAATCACATTCATTTTTTTCTAAATGATAGTATGTTTCTTTTCCGCGTCTGCAAAGTTCTATAAAAACCATATTTTCAAGAAGCCTGCCTGAATTTTTTGAAAAACTGAAACCCACCGCCGTTGCAAGACCGGTATCTATGCAATATATCTTTTTTGAGCCCAACATCTGCTTCTTTAATGAATATGAATATCTGCTCAACCCAAAAAACATGAAACTATTCTCAAAATAATCAAGATAATTTTTAATACTGCTTATGCTTTTTATTCCGCTTATGTCTTTTAATGTATTATATGAATGAATCTTGCTTATATTGGATGCCAGAAAATTGCTGATTTTTTTCATTTCATTGACTTTTGTTATGGAATGTCTTGCAATTATGTCCCTGTAAAATATGTCATTGTAATAATCTTTAAGCAACTCTTTATTTTTTTCTTTCAGGACTTGCGGGAATCCCCCCAAGGCGATATACTCATTGAACCTGCGTTTAATTTTTGTTTTTTTTATTGTTGTAAGTTTTGAGATTTCAAATGTTTCATTGTTTAGTTTAAGATACTCCTTAAAGCTGAATGGGAACAATTCAAGAACCACATTTCTTCCCGTAAGTGATGTCGCAATTTCAGAACTGAGCAGGGTTGCATTAGATCCGGTAACAAATATCTTTATTCCTTTTTCATACATCCTGTTCAGGAATTTTTCCCAGCCAAAAGCATTTTGTATCTCATCAAAGAAAAAGACAATCTTATTTTGTTCGGGGTTGAATTCCTCAAGGAATATTGAAAAGATGTTATTGAAATCATCTGCGCTTAAATCTATGAATCGTTCATCATCAAAATTAAGGTATAATATATTATTTTTATCTGTTTTTTTAAGGATTTCATCTTTTATGATATACATTAATGATGATTTTCCGCACCGCCTTATTCCCGTGATGACAACAATCTGTTGCGTGTTTATGTATTTCTTAAGGCCTATATCTCTCTGCATCAATTCTTTTTTCTCAAAAAAAGATTCTCTTTGATCAAGCATTATTTCTTTTAGCCTGCTTTTTAACATAATTATATCTGGTTGATGTGACATATAAACCTTTCGTTTGAAAAGAACGTTTTATATCAAAACCTTTCGTTTGAAAAGAACGAAAACCTGATTTTTTTTCTCCGGAACATCAATATCTGAACCGCATCAATATCCGGACAGGTCTCAAGCCACACCATGCCCTCACGCACCGTAGAAACAAAAAAAGACCAAACCCTGCTTTTGTCCCGCAAAAGCAAGGTTGCTGATTTTCTGCGGTTTGGCAATCTGCCCAACAACTATTTCTTCTTTGAATGCTTGTGGACAATGGGTTTGTGCGGGTTTGATTTTTTGTGCTTTTCCTCTTTTCTCTTGAGCTTATTGTAGTTGTAATCAAACATCAGGTCATTCCAGAAGTCACGAACGAGTTTTCTTTTCACATATGCAACCAGTAAAACTACAATCAACAAAAGGCCACCCATTAAAATCAGGCCTGTCTGCAGTTGGTCTGCCGGCGGAACAATTTCTTCCGGTTCCTTGTCTTCCGAACCGGTTTCTTCATCATCGTCCGGAGGCAGGATTTCAGAGTCATCAACGTCAATGACTATCGTGCATTCATTGTTCTGGCAGACCTGGTTTTGCCAGTCGCAATCGCAGTCAGTGCAGCAGTTTGCAGAATTTTCCGTGTCCTGGCAAACCCCGTCGCCGCACACTGCCTGTTGCTCCGGCTCTTCTTCAGGCATCCCTTCAAACTCAATCGCGGGGTCAGTGAACAGCCCTGAAGCTGTTTCAACCTGAAGGATCTCATAGCCGACTTCAACTTCCTGTCCCGGCAAGAGCGAGTCGATTATCCATTCAATCACAGGGTCTTCCTCAATCACAATGTAGTTTCCGTTGAAAATAGCTTTCGGAATGTCTTTCCTGGTCTTCCTGTCAAAAACAGTCTCGTTTACATTGCTTAAAACTGATTTTGGAATCGTTTCCCTTACGCGCACATTTCTCATTGTTTCCCCGGTCGGGTTCCTGACCCTCAAGGTAATGGTTGATTTCGGGTAGTCGTAAAGATCTGTCCTCAGCCCGGTCGTTTCCTCTTCATACCTTTTCTGGTGTTTTATCTCACGGGTTATGACTGGCATTTGTTTTTCAGCTTTTGATTCCGAAACAACCAGCGTCATTGTTCTTAAATCCGCGGGATCATCGCGGAACGTGACAACAGCGGTTATTTTGTAAGAGCCTGTGTCAAGCTCTTTTAAGGCAGTTGCATATACCGTCATGTCCACCGGTTCGTAAATCAAGAACTTTTCAGGGATTGTCGGGTTTGTGAATGAAAAACAATCACTGCAATCCGACTCAAATTCAATTTTCACATCTTCCCCGTAAATCAAGAACCCGGAAACGTTTGCCAGGCCAAGCTCAAGTTTTGTTCTTTCTCCTTTCTCCCCGTTAATGTGAGTTAAAATCGGGTAATTGAGAATTTCAATGCAACTGACGCCCTCTGTAGTTGAACCGCCTGAAGTCCCCCCGCCGCCAGTGCCTCCGCCAAGGCGTGTAACGGTGATTGTATCAGACTGCACGCTTTCGTTTCCTGCAAGGTCAACTGCCGTGACAAAAATTGCGTTGTCGCCCGCTGCAAGCCCGACTGAAGACGCCGAATAGCTTCCGGAAGTCGCTGTGACTGATTTTGAAAGCGATCCCTTGACATACACATTGACTGTGGCATCTGACTCTGCGCCTCCCGCAACAGTTGTTGTTGAAGTCACCAGCATTTCGTTGTCTGCAGGGGAAGTTATTGTCGGCTTTGCCGGCGGTGTCGTGTCTGTGTACGCTCCTCCTGCCAGAGACAGGTCCGTAACCGGATTGCCTGCCAGATCGCTTGCAGTAACCGTCACGTCTTCTGCAACAGTTCCGACTGCTGCCACGTCAACTGCAATTGTCCTTGTGAACATGTAGACATTTCCTGAAACAAGTGTCATTGTTTGTGAAGACACATCGTTTGCAGTGCCTTCCGCCTCCACAGAGTAAGTGGGTGCTGCCTGAAGGGCCTCGTTTGCTTCAACTTTTACATAATACGTGCCTGCTTTCAGGTGAACCGGCGGTGACGGCGCAATCAAAAGACCTGCGTCAAGGTAATAAGTCATCGTAAACGTCGGCGGCACTGAATCTGTTACCTGTGTGAAATTAAAATCAGCCGTTGGAACGCTTGAGTTTCCCGCGGCGTCTGTCGCAGTCAAAGTCACTGCTTTGGGAGTTGAATAGTCAGTCGCTGAAACAATTCCCGCAGTTTCAAGGTTTGCGTTTGAAAAGTTAAAATCACCGCTTCCGTCAGCTGAAATGCTTACATTTGAATCGGCACCGTCAACGAAAAGCTTCACTGTTGAATTTGGCTCTGCTGTCCCGCTCAAAGTCACAGTCGGCTTGGTCACCTGGGTTATCTCATACGGGTTTGTTGCCGGAACACTAATGACCGGAACTGCCGGAGTGTTTGCGTCAATCGTCTTGTTGACATCTGTCCCGTTTACTGCCGCACTTATGTTTCCTGCAGGATCAGTCAAGGTAACATTAACCAACTGCAACGGAGCCAACTGATCAGCCTGGCCCTCAACAACAGCATAAGTCGCAGTATAAGTCACACCGCCGTCACCGGTACTCCAAGCCAAAGCCCCGCCATTGTAACTGGCAGGAAGAACAGTCAAACCGGTTTCAGCAACAAGCGGGGAAACCGTAAACGTAATTGACTCACCGACCTTCAACACACCGGCACCAGTCGCGTCAGAAGTAACCAAGGAAACAGTAGGCGAATTCGCATCAACAGCCAGAGTATTGGCATCAACTGAAGTAAACACTGGATTCAAATTTCCCGCAACATCGCTCAAAACAACACTCGCAGTCATTGCACCGGACAAGACATCTGAATCGCCTTCCGAAACAACATAATCAACCGAATACACTCCCCCGCCCAAATCCTGGAAATTAGAGGAAGCCACATCAACACCATTCACAACAACCGCATCCGCAGAATAACCTGCCTCATCAGCAGTAATTGTCAGTACAACAGTATCACTCACTCTTGCAGTCCCGGAACCCGGAGAAACCGCAAGAGCACTCACGACAGGCGAATTCGCGTCAATCGTTTTATTTACATCTGTTCCGTCTTTTGAAGTGCTTATATTGCCTGCAGGATCAGTCAAAGTAACATTTGTTAACTGCAAAGGAGTTGACTGATCAGCCTGGCCCTCAACAACAATATAAGTCGCGGTATAATCCGAACCATCAACAGTCGACCAACTCAAAGCCCCACCATTGTAAACGGCCGGAAGAACAGTCAAACCAGTTTCAGTAACTGTTGGAGTGACTGTGAAAACAATCTCATTATCAACCTTCAGTACACCTGAAGCAGTTGCATCTGAAACAACCGAAACGATTGCCGGTGTATTCGCATCAATTGTCTTATTGACATCACTCCCATCTGCTGGGGTGCTTGTGTTTCCCGCGGCGTCAGTAATCGTAACACCTGTTATCTGAAGAGGGCTTGTTTGGTCGTTTTCGCCTTCATTTATTGTGTAAGTTCCGGTATAAGTCACACCGCTATTATCAGTGCTCCAGCTCAAAACCTCGCTGTTATACGAACCTGAAACACTTGCGCCTAATTCAGTGGTGCTTGGGGTTAAAGTAAAAGTAATTGAATTCGCGACCTTCAACACACCAGAAGCAGTTGCATCTGAAGTTATTGAAGTTATTGTCGGGGCAATCGTATCCTGAACATAATTATATGCTGTTGAAACAACTGACTCGTTTCCTGCCGCGTCTGTTGCAGTCAAAGTCACTGCTTTCGGGGTTGAATAATCTGTCCCTGAAACAATTCCGGCTGTGGTTAAATTTTCGTTTGAAAAAGAATAACTTCCACTTGTTGCAGTGGTACTCAACCCACTGTCAACCGAATCAACATAAAGCTTCACTGTTGAATCTGCTTCCGCACTTCCAGCAATTACCTGCGCTGACTTGTTTGCAATGTTAATTACAACAGTTGTTGTGCCTGGGCTTACCACCACAGGTGCATTTGGCGCAACAGTGTCAATTACAAACGAACCGGTTGTATCAACATCCATTGTGTTTCCAGCTTTGTCTGTTGAACCGCCCACTGACAAAGTAGCTGTTCCATTGTTATGGCCTGGAAGAACCGTTGCTGTCCCAGTCCATTGATTTGCAGCATAAGTGCTTTTTGTGACTGTTACTGCTGCTCCGCCTGACGGCGTAAATTCAACTGTCGGGCTTAAAGTGTAATCCAGACCGCTTCCGGTTTCAGTGTACTTGACTGTTACATTGATTGTTCCTGCTTTTGCAGGATCAGGGGTGATCTCTGTGCTTGCGACAACCGGTTTTGTCACGTCATACTGAATGTTATCTGCACTGTAACTTGTTGTTATTTTGCCTGACGCATCCTGGCATTCAAGCTTGATGCAATAATAGTTCCCGTCTGTTCCCGTGAAGGAAATTCCGCTTGAAGTGTTCCAAGGGGTTGAAATAGTATAAGAGAGAGTGCCGTCACAAGTTGCTATTGGAGACGCGCTTCCATCTGAATACGAAACCTGATAAGGGGTTGTTGCGTGCATTCCGTAATTAACTGTTCCCGCGGTGTCTGTGCAGGTTCCCGCTGACGCAATATCAACAGTTGTTGCTGTGTTGTCGTAAGAAAGAGTCGAGGGGTTGACTCCTGTTGC
>JAGGVJ010000030.1 GCA_021158055.1 Candidatus Iainarchaeum sp.
ATCTTACACCTTTTCCAATCTTACACCTTTTCCAATCTTACACCTTTTCCAATCTTACACCTTTTCCAATCTTACACCTTTTCCAATCTTACACCTTTTCCAATCTTGGTCCGCCGGAACCGTCAACTATCCTATATCCCATGGATGTGATCTCGTCACGCAGCTTGTCTGCCTGAACCCAGTCACTTTGTTTTCTTGCATTTTCTCTTTCTTCAAGCAAATCCATTACATCCTGCGGAATGACCAATTCCTCCCGCTCCATGTCTTTTATGCCCAAACCCAACACCTTGTCAAAATCAACCAACAAGGCATATTTTTCATTGGCCGGAACCGAATCATCACGCAACATGGTCCACATTGTTGCAAGCGCTTCCGGAGTGTTAAGGTCATCAAACAATGACTCTTTAAACTCAAGCAAATACTTCTTGCCTGCACTGCCCAAATCCATTTCAGAAACTTGGGTCTGACCTGCTGACCCGCCTTTAAGCTGTTCCTTTAACTCAATCACTTTTTCTTTTAACTTGGAAAACGTAATGGCTGCTGTTTTAAGGATCTTTTCACCGAAAAGCAATCTTTTGCTGTACTGCGCATTCAAACACGTGTACCTGAAAGCCATTGGAGAAAACCCTTTTTTCTTGATCGTATCCAGATCAATCACATTGCCCAACGACTTGCTCATTTTTTCCTGATCGCTCAAAACCAAAAACTCGGAATGCAGCCAATAATTCACAAACTTTTTACCTGTGCCGCACTCCGACTGGGCAATCTCGTTTGTGTGGTGGACTGAAATGTGATCAATGCCCCCGGTGTGAATGTCAAAAGTTTCTCCAAGGTACTTCATTGACATTGCAGAGCATTCGATATGCCAGCCCGGAAAACCCCTGCCCCAGGGAGAATCCCACTCCATATCACGTTTTTCTTCAGGTCTTGAAAACTTCCACAACGCAAAATCAGTCTTGTTTTTCTTCTCACCCATGTCAATTCTTTTTCCCGCTTCAAGACCCTCGACATTCAGCCTCGCAAACTTCGGGTAATCAGGAAACCTGGAAGTGTCAAAATACACGCCGTCAGAAATAACGTACGTAAAACCGTTTTCTTCAAGCCTTTCAACCAACCTGATCTGCTCGGGAATATGGTCTGTGGCCCTGCACAAGACATGAACAGGAAGCATATTCAATTCCTTTGCATCCTGCAAAAACATATCCGTGTACTTCTTTGCAACATCCCACGCAGTAATACGCTCCAGCCTTGCGCTCTTCTGCAACTTGTCCTCGCCTTCGTCAGCATCAGAAGTCAAGTGGCCGACGTCAGTGATATTCATGACATGCTTTACATTATAACCCGCGTACTCAAGGGTTCTTCTAAGCACATCTGCAAAAACATATGCTTTCAAATTGCCGATGTGCGCCCTGCTGTACACAGTCGGACCGCAAGTGTAAACGCCGACTTCCTCTTCGTTAATCGGGACAAAGTCCTCTACTTTTCTTGACAAAGTATTAAAAAAACGCAGTTTAGATTTAGATGCCATACATAACTAACCCCCAAAAACATATTTATAACTTATCTTTTCTTATCTTCTGGCAAACCCGCTTGTTACCCTTATCAAATTACTTCCTTTTTAGCATTATCAAAACCATTTCTTTTCAATGCTCAACACAAACCAAAAGCCAAAAAGGGTCGCGAACCAAACATAACAACACAATTATATATCAAATAAGACATTTCTAAAACATGGATCAAAAACTCATTGCAATCGGATTAGTGTTGATAGCTGTAATCGGAGCAGGCCTCTTTTTTTATGATTACGGGGGAAACTTAATCCCCGCACCTGATAACGGCATCGCCGATGTCTTTTTGGCCGACGACAGCCAGTCGACACCAGAAAAAGTCAGGGCAGTCACGCAGGTAAACAACCGGTTCGCATTTGATCTATATCGCACACTCAGCAGCCAGCCCGGCAGCGAAAACCTGTTCTTTTCACCTTACAGCATCTCAACCGCGCTGGCCATGACTTACGAGGGGGCAAAAGGGCAAACAGCCGACGAAATGCAGTCCGTGCTTCACTTCCCGCAAGACGCCGACATCCGAAGACCAGGGTTTGCCAAAATTTACAACGACCTCAACAAAAAAGACAAAAACTACGCGCTCTACACCGCAAACGCCCTCTGGGCGCAAAAAGACTACCCTTTCCTGGACGAATACCTTCACACCGCAAGCCAGTACTACGCGGGAAAAACCACCAACCTTGACTTTAAAAAAGAAAACGAAAAATCACGCCTGACAATCAACGCGTGGGTTGAAGACCAGACAAACAACAAAATAGAAAACCTGATTGAAAAAGGCGACCTGCCCCCAATAACGCGCCTGGTTCTCACAAACGCAATTTACTTCAAAGGCAAATGGCTCAAGCAATTCGACGAAAAAAACACAACAGAACAGGACTTCAAAATAAACAATAAAACAACCGTCAAAGTGCCCTTGATGAGCTTAACAGGTGAAGAAGCCACTTTCAGCTACGGCGAAACAAACGAGCTTCAGATCATTGAACTTCCATACCAAGGAGAAGAACTGTCAATGCTGATCCTCCTGCCGAAAGAAAACGAAAAACTGGCTGAAATCGAAAACCGGCTGAATGCAGAAACCGTGACCGGATTCAAAAACACAATGGCAAAACAACACGTAAACGTGTTCCTGCCCAAATTCACATTTGAAACCAAATACTACTTAAAAGCAACCCTGAGCGGCATGGGAATGCCTACGGCGTTCTCAGACAGCGCAGACTTCTCAGGCATGGACGGAACCGAAATCCTCAAGATAGGCAAAGTCATTCACCAGGCATTCGTTGAAGTAAACGAAGAAGGCACCGAAGCCGCCGCCGCAACCGCAGTGATAATGGTGCTAAAAGAATCAGTCGTGCCGAAAACAACCTTCCGCGCAGACCACCCGTTCATATTCATCATCTGGGACAACAACGAAAACATACTGTTCATGGGCAAAGTAATTGACCCGAGATAAACTGCCTCCGGACAAATGCTTTCCGGGCACTGCTTCCAAAAATCGGATTCATCTTCTTGCTTTCTTTTTGCAGCTGACAAAACACTTGGTTAACCGCACTTAACAAAAGATAAAAAATATAAAACCCAACCCCGTTATTTTACCATGGCAAAAAAAGCATTCATTATTCACGGCTGGGAAGGATTCCCGGAAGAAGGCTGGTTTCCCTGGTTAAAACAACAACTTGAAAACAACGGCTTCACTGTTTGCGTCCCTGAAATGCCTGACACCAAACACCCCAAAATCAACGAATGGGTCAATACCATAAAAAAAACTTGTCGGAACCGCAACTGAAAACACAATCCTTATCGGGCACTCGGTCGGCTGCCAGGCGATACCTTCAAACCCTTGAAAAAAACACAAAAATCAAGGGAATCGTGTTTGTTGCAGGATAGGTGCACCTCACAAATCTGACCGAAGAAGAAAAAACAACAATTGCGCCGTGGCAGAACACCCCAATTCAATTTGACAAAATCACAGGACATATAAACAAATGCACAGCCATTTTTTCAGACAACGACCTATGGGTGCCGATAACTGACTCAAGAATATTTGAAGAAAAACTAAACGCAAAAATACTCATTGAACACAACAAAAACCACATTTGCGGAGACGACAACATCACAGAACTGCCTGTCATATTGCGCGAAGTGCTGGAAATGACCCAATAAAAGTGTTTATTAATTTCAATCTTCAATAACTATACCGTGAAAAACATGGAAATAAACGACCGCGTCTACGGAAAAACCACGGTAAACGAACCTGTCTTTATTGAACTGATCAACTCAAAACCCATCCAAAGGCTCAAAGGGATAAACCAGGCAGGTGCATCCCAATACGCAATTAAAGGAAAAACAGTCAGCAGATATGACCATTCAATCGGGGTAATGATCCTGCTTGAAAAACTGGGCGCAAGCGCGGAAGAACAAATTGCCGGATTACTGCACGACGCTCCGCACACCGCTTTTTCACACGTAATCGACTTTGTATTCAAAAGCGACAAGCAGGAATTTCACGAAAAATTCCACGAAAAAATAATCAAAAACTCTGAAATCCCATCAATACTTCGCGAATTTGGGTTTGACACAAACAGGATCATTGACGAAAACAACTTCCCTTTGCTGGAAAGATCTCTGCCTGACCTGTGCGCGGACAGGATAGACTACACATTGAGGGACATGGTTGCAAGCGACGGGTTCAGCGAAAAAATAAACAGATACCTTTCAAGTCTTGCAGTGAAAAACAACGAAATCGTCATTTCAGACAAGGACACTGCCATGCGGCTCGCTGAAGACTACCTGTACATGGACAAGCAAAGATGGACCCGCCCGCTGGAAGTCTCACTGTTCCAGATACTTGCAGACGCAATCAAAATCGCTCTCGAGGAAAAAACACTCACTCAAAACGACCTGTTTCAGGACGACCTGCATGTTTATTCAAAACTCAAAAATTCAGGCAACAAAGACATCCTGAAAAAACTGGCAATGATCAACCCCAACCTGAAAGTAATTGACAACCCCCGCGACTATGACTTTTACACAAAAGCAAAAGTAAGATTCATTGATCCGAAATTCCTGAACCCTGACAACTCGCTCGGCCGCGTCACAGGCAACTTCCCTGACCTCAAAAAAAGGATAGCTGAACACACAACACAAGTAAAAAGAGGAAACTTCATTAAAATCGTTTCATTTTAACCCAAAAACCTTTCAAAAACCCGCGCCAATTCCACAAAGACAAAATCAACTTCAAAATACTCTGCAATAACAAATTTTAAAAGCGTGGTTTTTCCGGCCTGCCTCGACCTGATAACTGCAACTATCTCCGGGGCGTCCATGTTTTTCAGCATCGCTTCTTCAAGATTGCGTTTTATGTATTCATGACAATCATTTTTGAAAGCTTTTTTGGGTTACTATTATTTATTAAATGTAAATAATAACCCTGCTAAAATTTACTTATTGCAAATTATAGTAAAATATGTATTAAGCTTTTCTTTACACGGCACATTTCCCTTCACACAACATACAATTCAGAATCAGGCAAAAACAAAAAGTTTATATAAGATAATGCATTATAATGCATATATGGTTAAGCCAAGAAAAATCAAAATCGTAAACTTCAAACCAGACGTCACTTACTTCAAACCAAAAGCAGTGCCTTTAAGCCAATTGAAGGAAATTGAATTAACTATTGACGAGCTGGAAACAATGCGGCTGGCAAACCTTGAAAAACTGAATCAGGCAGACGCCGCCGTTAAAATGAAAATTCACCAGTCAACTTTTCAAAGGACACTGACAAGGGCAAAAGAAAAAATTACCAACGCCCTGGTCAACGGCAAGGCAATAAAAATCCATGGAGGCGATTATACAATGCCAGGAAGAGACAGGACCGGACCGCCCGGAGCAGGTTTTGGAAGAGGGCGAGGGGCAGGAATAGGAAGAGGATTAGGAAGAATGCAGGGACCGCTGGCTGCCGGACCGCTGGGCAACTGCAAATGCCCGAAATGCGGATTTGAACAGATGCACACAAGAGGACAGCCATGCAACCTGACAAAATGCCCAAAATGCGGCACCCTGATGGTCAGGATCGACTTACCCCAAAATCAACGGGAAAATTGAACAACACAAAATAAAGGCAATAAAAACAAAAAGGAGGGGTAAAAATGAAAATTGCAATAAGCACTGAAAAAAAAACAATGGACAGTCTGGTAGACCAGAGGTTCGGAAGATGCAAGTACTTCTTGATAATGGAACTTGAAAACGGAAACCCGGTTAACGTAAAAGCCGTGGAAAACCTGGGGGCGTTGCAGGGGCACGGAGCCGGGATTCAGGCATCCCAGCAACTAGGTGAACTGGGAATTGAAGCAGTAATCACCGGAAACCTCGGGCCAAACGCAACAGAGGTGCTTAACCAGTTAGGCATCAAGGCATACGCTGCATCCGGCACTGCAAAAGACGCGGTTGAAAAATTCAGCCAGGGAACACTGGGGAAAATAAACAAAACTGCCGAACCTCACGCAGGAATGGGTTTCCAGACACAGAAAGAAAGCGAAGATAAAACAAGTGAAAAAATATTTTTTCCTTTGCTGGATGACAACGGAACAGATTCAAAAATATCACCTCATTTCGGGCACGCTCCATTTTTTGGTTTGTTTGATACGGGAACAAAAAAACTCACAATAACCGAAAATACATTAACCCACACAGACCCAAACAAATCACCAGTTGACCAGATTATTGAAGCCGTCAACCCCACTATTGTGTTTGCGCAGGGAATCGGGGGCAGAGCCATTGCGCTGTTCAACGAAAAAGGCATTTCCCTCAAGACAGGACCTTACACAACAGCAGGGGAAGCAATAAATAACCTTGACAAGCTGTCGAAACTAACAACAGACTGCGGGCAAGGGGTCTTTGACTAACCAAACCAAGTATAAACAACTGAAAAAACGAGGGTTCAAATGACAATAGTAGTGGGAATAACAGGTGGAAAAGGCGGGACAGGCAAATCCACGGTAGCCACGGCTCTTGCGTGCGAGCTGGCAAAAGAACACAAGGTCCTTTTAGCGGACGCCGACGTTGACTGTCCCGACGACCACCTGCTGCTGAACATAAAAAGGGAATTTCACAGCACAGTCGAGCAAAGGATACCGAAATGGGATTTTGACAAATGCATCAAATGCGGTTTGTGCGGGACTGTCTGCAAAACAAACGCCATCGTGTCAATCAAAAACAAAAACCCCTTATTCATACAGGCCCAGTGCAACGGCTGCGGATCATGCGTATTAAAATGCCCGGTAAACGCCATCGGGTGGAACAAGAAAGACATCGGAACAGTATTCACGGGTTCAAATCACGGCATTGACCTCTTGTCAGGGGAACTGAAAACCAGCGAGCCCACTTCAGAGTTCATTGTGAACGCGTTAAACGAAGTAATTGAAGAAAAAAAATCCGAATACGACTACATCTTTATTGACACTGCGGCGGGAACACACTGCCCGGTGATTGCCGCACTTGAAATGTGCGACGTTGTCTACGCAGTCACAGAACCCACGCCTTTGGGCTGCCACGACCTGGAAATAATTTTGAATCTCCTGAAAAGGCTCAAAATTGAGGCAAACATCGTATTAAACCGCTCGGACATCGGGGACAAAAAAATAATTCATGACCTTGCTAAAAAATTTGACTCAAGCATAACCGCTGAAATCCCTTACTCAAAAGAAATAGTCAAACAATACTCGCACGGAGAACCGATTACAAACAGTGACATCATAAAAATAGCTAAAGAGCTGGTTGAAAAAATAGCTAAAGAGCTGGTTGAAAAAACAGCTGAAGAGATGATCAAAAGATGAAAGGAGTGTACTGCCTGGTGATAAGCGTTCAAAAAGACATTAATGTGAAAATCGGTGCAATCGGCAGGACAACCTTCAAAAAAGGAAAATACGTTTACGTCGGCTCGGCTCAAAACAGCCTTGAAAAAAGAACTGCAAGGCATTTCCGGGAAGGCGAAGGCAAAAAGACAAGGTGGCACATTGACTACCTGCTTGAAAATGCTGACGCAAAACCGGAAAAAGCGCTTTACAAAAACGCAGGAAAAGAAGAAGAGTGCGCAATTGCACTGCACCTGGCAAAAACCGAAGAGCCGGTAAAAGGGTTCGGGTGCTCTGACTGCAAATGCAGTTCGCATTTGTTCAGAATGAAATCATTAAAGGAATTAAACAATTTAAAACTGAAAAACTTAAAACTGAAAAAACTGGTTTGAAATGAAAACAATAACTATACTAAGCGGAAAAGGAGGCGTGGGAAAAAGCAGCATCACAGCGTCTTTAGCCATTGCCATGTCCAAAAGCAGGAAAATCATCTGCGCTGACTGCGACGTCGACGCTTCAAACCTTGCCTTGGTTTTCGGCATTTCCGAAGACAGCTTTGAAGAATGGGATCTGCTTTCAACAAACCAAAAAGCAGAATTTGACCTGGAAAAATGCAACTCCTGCAGGCAATGCGTTGAAACCTGCTATTTCAACGCAATAAGCTGGGTGGACAACAAGCCCAAGCTAAAAGAATTCGGGTGCGAGGGGTGCAAAGCATGCAAGATTGTCTGCCCAAAAGACGCAATCAGGTTAGTTGACGTATTCAATGCAAAAATCGGCTACTCAAAAACAAAATACGGCTTTACAGTTGTTTCGGCACAGCTGACCATGGGAGAATCAGGCTCAGGAAAAGTGGTCAGCGAAGTAAAGAAAAAAGCCACACTTTTAGCCGGCAACAGCGAAAACTCAACTGAAATCATGCTGGTTGACTCGGCGGCAGGCATCGGCTGCCCGGTCATTGCGTCAGTTGCAGGCAGCGACTTTGTGATTATTGTCACCGAACCCACGGTTTCAGGGTTTTCCGACATGAAAAGAGCACTGGAAGTTGTAAACCACTTCCGGATTCCCTGCGAGATCATAATAAACAAATTTGACATAAACATGGATCAAACTGAAAAAACAGAGCGGTTTGCAAAAGAAAACGGAATTGAAATCCTTTCCAGAATCCCGTACGACAAAGCATTTTCAGAAGCGCTGGTCAACATGACTCCCATTGCAGTGCATGAAAAAAAATACGAAAAACTGTTTGACGATCTTTCAGAAAAACTGCTTTTTGATTTCAGGTAA
>JAGGVJ010000024.1 GCA_021158055.1 Candidatus Iainarchaeum sp.
CCGTAAGTAATACATCTGAAACCGTAAGTAATACATCTGAAACCGTAAGTAATACATCTGAAACCGTAAGTAATACATCTGAAACCGTAAGTAATACATCTGAAACCGCGGATATTATATTATACTACACCGCAACACGTTCAAAGGGTGAAAGACGTTCAAAAGGTGAAAGAAATACAGGGAAAACTTCTTGAGATAGATTATTCCAAATCAGTTTACAGCCCGGCTGAAGACTCGGTTCTTCTTGCAGAAAGCGTCAGCGAAAGCATTGAAGAAAACCACTCGGTTCTCGAGATCGGGTGCGGAACAGGTTTTGTATGCCTGCAGCTTGCCGGCAAGGCAAGGCATGTCACGGCAGTTGACATCAACCCCAACGCTGTTTTGCTTGCAAAGAAAAACGCGAAAAAAAACAACATCAAAAATATTTCCGTGTTTGAATCAGACCTTTTTTCCAGAATCAGCACAGAAAAGAAGTTCAACATAATTGTTTTCAACCCGCCTTACCTGCCAGACGACCACATCGGCTCAAAGGACATGCTTGACAAAGCCCTTATCGGGGGTCCTACCGGCCGGGAAGTATTGTTTTCGTTTTTTAAGGGTGGTGGTGGTGGGAAGAGAGGAGTTAAAGACCACTTAAAGGAAAACGGGAAAGTTTTTTTTGTAATTTCTTCTTTCACAGGACAAAAAGAAGTTGAGGAAAAACTCACAAGACACGGTTTTTGCTCCAGGGTGATCGCGTCAAAAAAACTTTTTTTTGAAACGCTGTTTGTTTACCTCGCAGGTTTTAAGAAGCAGGCCAAAAACGGTGAGAGAAAATGAGCCTTGAGGAAAAAATAACCGAGCTTGAAGACGAAATCAGAAGGACTTCCTACAACAAGGCAACAATGCACCACATCGGAAGACTGAAAGCAAGAATCGCAAGACTAAAAGATAACGCGAGAGCAAAAGCAAGCAAGAAAGGGCCAAAACACGGCTACAGCGTGAAAAAAACCGGGGACGCCACAGTCGTGATGGTCGGTTTTCCAAGCGTCGGAAAATCCACCCTCTTAAACAAGCTGACCAATGCAAAATCAACTATCGGTGCGTATCACTTCACCACTTTGACTGTTGTTCCTGGGATGATGATCTACAACCATGCAAAAATACAGCTTCTGGACATCCCCGGACTCATTAAAGGCGCAGCAGTTGGAAAAGGCAGCGGAAAACAAGTGCTTTCAGTTATCAGGAACTCCGACTTGATACTTATTATAGCTGACCCCAAGGAACCGCAGCAAGTTGAAATACTTAAAAACGAACTTTACGAAGGGGGTTTCCGGTTAAACGCGGTGCCGCCTGATGTGATAATCAAAAAGAAAGACAAAGGCGGAGTCAACTTCCTCAGCACTGTCAGTTTGCCTGAGCTTGACGAAGAAATGGCGCGCGAGGTCTTAAACGAGTACTCAATCCACAACGCTGACGTGCTTGTCAGGGAAAAAATCGGCTTGTCTGAGTTCATTGACGCCGTGAACGGAAACAGGCATTACGTCCCGATGGTTGTGGTCTTCAACAAAATAGACACGGTTTCTGAAGCAAAACTCAAAAAAGCAGTGGAAACAATAGACTGTGATGTGTTGTGCGTTTCGGCGTCTTCTGAAAAAAACCTTGACAAGTTGCGCGAAAGCATTTTCAGACACGTCGGCCTGATAAGGGTTTTCCTGAAAAAAATCGGCGAAGAGCCGGACCTTTCAGAACCGCTTATCATAAAAAAAGGCACGCGGATTATGGGCGTGTGCAGAACAATTCACAAGCGGTTTGCAGCGGACTTTAAATTCGCACGGGTGTGGGGCTCATCAAAATTCGACGGGCAGCGGGTGTCAAAAGGATACGCGGTAAGTGACAAGGACATCGTTGAACTGCATTTTTAACTGCTTGAACTTCAGGTTTTTTCCGCGCATTATTTTCAGGTTTTTCCTTCCACGTTTTCTTCCATTTCCTGAAACTGCTTTTTTATTTTTTCATCTTCATTTCTTGCCTTTATCGTAAGAATCACAAGAACTGCAATAAGAATCATGGCAACTGCCAGAAGAAAAAAACTGCTGTCTGACTTGACGCTGACAGTGAATTCTCTTGAAACTTCGTGGTTTCCGAGTTCGTCGTCAAAAACTGTTTCGACAATCACAGGAAAACTTCCGCTTACCTGAAGGGCTTTGAAACAAAACTTTTTTTGCATGGCCGAATCAGTCGAGTTCCCGTTAAGCAAAGGGATGACAATTTCTTCACTGTTGCAGCCTGCTTTGATTAAATCCATGTCAAATGCGCTGCCAAGCTTTATTGTCGTGCTGATGTTCCTTATGTTTTCGTCTGAAATGTTTTTGAAATCAACAGTTATTGCGTTTGAGTCACCGTGCCTAACAGCGTTTCTTTCAAGAGAGTAACTGATTTGAAGAGGGCTTTTTACTATGCGCACTTCAGAGCCGATAAACTCAGACCTGTTTGAAATCCTTGCGTTTACAAAGTGAATGCCTTCCGGAACATCAGAAGGCGTCTGGAAAACCACCTGAATGGTTTTTGCATCATTCGGCCTGAAGTCATAAACATCAATTGTTTTTTTGTCAGCGAGAAGTCCTTTGTCGTCAAGTATTTTCACATGCTCGCTTCCGGACACTTCAAGCTGAAAGGATTTTGTTTCAAAAGAAAAGTTCTTCAAAGTTATTATTGCAGTAAATTTTTCCTGCGGGTAAAAAATTGCCTGCCCGAAGTTTTTCGGAACAACTTCAATTATCCCAAACGGAGGCGTTGAAAAATCGGTTTCGGAAACGTCTTGCGCTTGTGTTTCACTGGCGTTCTGCCCGATTAAAACCGTGCTGTCTTCCGCTGAAAAAGCAGCTGGCAAAACAAAAAATAAAGAGGTCATGAAAACAAGTGCAGTAAATGCAATAATCTTATTTTTCCCATGGAAACACGTCTTCATCTGTTTTCTCCCCGTTGCTTTTTGCTTTTTTTTTATCTGGATGAAAATCATGCCCGCCCATTCCAAAAGTGGCTGCAATGTCTTCGCGGTACTTATAACCTATGTAGAGCAGGATTAATAACGCTAATCCAAAAATTACTTCCCACTGAAAATATGACTGCGCCGGATTTTTTCCGTTATTTTTTATCTGGCTGATTAAATCAGACACCGTGATAAATTTTTTATCTGCTGCCTCAAAGTTCTTGTTTTGAATATCCTGCGTTAACTCCGACCAGGTGTCAAAAAGGTCATTTACTCCTTTTGCATCTTTATAATCTGAACCGCTGTTCACAATGTCCCTTACTTCGTCTTCAATTTCACTTACCTTCTCAAGTATGCTTTTTTCAAGATTGTCTCTTTCCGCGACTTCGCTTATACGCTGCACTGAAAGTTCAGAATATTGTGAAGCTTCTGTTTTTGATATCGAAAATATTTTTTCTGACGCTTCCTGATAATTCACCGCCGCACTATTAAATTGTCTTGATTCCATCAGCAAACTGGTTCCAAGCACAATGTTTATGAAATCGCTTTTTTGTTCAGGCAACAATTCACTGCTGAAAATAATTTCGTTTGTCTGGGGGATCATTATGTCATAGTCTTCAATTTTCTCAGCCAACAGCGATATTTCCTCAAAGGCAAAGGAGTATTCTGCGGAAACAGTTTCTTTTAACTCAAAACCCGGGCTGTTCAAAAACTGCGATTCTGTTTCCGAAGCATCTGAAATGGCTGATTCGACCAAAAGAGCTTGTTCTTTAATGAACTTCAAAGAACTCAAAAGAGCATTGACGCTTGACTTCACACCCGAATCAACATCTTCACAGGAGACAATAAACTTGAGGCCGTATGTTTTTTTTTCAATGTCGTTTGCAAGCGAATGCATGTTTCCGGCATTTGACTGCGTAAAAAACGCATTGTTCTGCCTCAAGTTGGCAATTTCAGAAAACACAAACGCTGTTTCAAGAACATCTGCTATTTTTTTTGAATCTTCCAAGACACTGCCGCTTGATGAATCCACAAGAATGTATGAAGAAATTCTCCCGGCTTTTTGAATCTTTCCGACCCAATAGCCTTGCTCTTCAAGCCCGATCGGGGTTGAATTTAAAATCGTGGCATCTTCACCGCTATAAAGATAGTTCTTCTGAATAAAATCAGCTGCTTCAACCTGATTTACACTGCTTGCGCCCGCGACCTGAAACAAAAGCAGGACCGATATCAAAAATACGTTTATCTTTGCCACGTCAATACACTCTCACACCGATAACATCAATACATTGTACACCAATACTTTATGTTAGATTTGCATTGATACATTGCATAAATACAATAAGAATAAATCCACAAATCTTTATAATTGTTTAGTGAAAAACAACAAACATAAAAAACTATTAAACAAAAACCAAAGGGTGTAGTTATCTTCAAAGTAATTTTAATCGAACCTGAATACCCGCAAAACCTCGGCCTCACTTGCAGGGCAATGAAAAATTTCAGATTGTCGCAACTTGTCCTGGTTAACCCGAAAGCAAAACCAAGTGAAAGCTCTGCTATTTCAAGGTCAATGCACGGGCGCGACGTGCTTGAATCCGCAAAAACAGTTGATTGCATTGAAAAAGCCCTTGAAAACAGTGACCTGAGCGTAGGGTTCACTGCAAAAAGCTTTTTTGAGGACAAAATTCTCCGGACCCCCGTGAACCTGCGCGAGCTCTCGGCAAAACTCAAGGGAAAAACAGGTTCTGTGGCGCTTGTCTTTGGAAGGGAGAGCAGCGGGCTTTCAAACAAAGAGCTTAAGCAATGCGACCTGACATGCGTGATTCCTTCAAACCCTGATTACGCGACACTGAACATTTCCCACGCGTGCGCAATTGTGTTCTTTGAGCTTTTTTCAGGCGGGTTTGGAAAAAAACTGCCTCTTGCAGACAAAAACACAAAGCAGACAATATTTGATTCTTTTTCAGACCTGGTATCTTCAACAAAATTTGACTTCAAGCGGCCGCAGGTGATGAGCACTGCATTCAAACGCGTTTTGAACAAAAGCCTGATGACTCAAAGAGAAGCGAACGTTATCGCATCTGTCTTTTCACGGCTTTGTGAAAAAGAAAAACAAAAAAACAAAAAAAACTCACAGTAACTTCGCCTGCTTGCCTGCGCTGTTTTCTGCTTCAGTAGCGTTGCTTTTAGCTTCAGTAGCTGAATAGCATTGCTTTCAACTTCAGTAGTTCAATAGCATTCTTTCAGCTTGTCGTAAAATTCCCTGTAATCCGGAATGTCAACAACCACCAGCTCCGCGGTGCTGCTTCCCGTGGTGTTCACTGAAACGTTTCCGTTTCCAAACATTTTGTTCAGCATGCCTTGATTGACATTGAGGTGGTCTATTTTTCTAAACAGGATAGACGTTTGTTTCTTGTACAAAATGCCTGATTTTTCAACAACCCTGTAGGGCTCAATGGAAAAAGACCTTACCTTTACGCTCCAGACCGCAAGCAAAACCACAACAGGCAAAACCAACAGCAGCGGAATCAAAAACTGCAAGAAAAGAACAAACAACAGCGTGACAACAACAGCCGGAACGCCCCAAACAACAATGGTGTTTGAAACATCCGGTTTCGCCGTGAGCACCTGCGTTGATTCCTCAACGTAAGCCTGAATGTTCCGCTCAATGTCTTTGACTTCCTGCGCATTCGGGTTCCTGTAAAAAATTAGGTCTATCAATTCATCTTTACTGCTTACGTCTTCAATGAAATCCACCTTAAAGCTGTTGGATATAACTACCGCGGTCTTCCCCTGCTGGACAACGCGTTCCCCTGCAATGTTAAACTGCACAGAGCCGGACTGAGAAAACGGGTATTTCACTGTTGAAATGTCTTTTATGTCGTCGCGCAGGACAAAGTAAACTTCTTCAAAAAATATTCCCCTTGAACAATAGACATAGTTTTCAAAAAACGAAAGGTTCACCCTGTTTTGATAAACTGACTGGTAAACTGCAAAAATCAAAAACCCGACAATAATGATGACCGGGACTGCAAGAAACAAGGGCTCAAACAACAACGCTCCCGCAGAAAATGCAAACACGCCCAAAACCAATGCGACTGAAACAAAAAATGCCCCTTTCAACAGGTCAATCAAAGAAAAGCTCGGGTTCATTTCATAAATCTTTTCCTGTGGTTTTATCCCTGTTTTCGCAATCACTGCCTCGTACAGTCCCTCTGATTTTTTTATGTTCCTGAACTGGAGGTCTTCTGCCGAACCGATCGACCAAAAATGAATGCTGCATGTGTTAAACCATTTGTCTATGAAGTTTTCCTTGAATATGACTGCGGTGATTTTCTCGTTTGCAAATTCAACGTTTTTCGAGTGGATAAAATTGTAACGCTGGGCCATGTTGTTTTCTTTGATGTTGTATTTTGTCGCGCCGACTTCAATCACCTTCAATACAACAAGAATAACAATGACAACCAGCAAAGGAGGGAAAATCAGTGCAAACGGCAACAGCACAAGCAACGGTGCAAGTGTCCTTGCGCTGTCCATTTTGTGCTCTGAAGTATAAGTTGTGTCCCTGTCAAGCGCATGTTTTTGGTATGCTGCCTCTTGCGCGGTGCCGGAAACTTCTTCTCCTGCGATCCCCTGGGCCTGCGCAGTTTCTGCTGCCTGTGTCTTTGTTCCGACAAGCGAACCGGTTTTGCTTATGAGCTCATCAATGTTTGATTCAAGTTTCGGGCCGTTTGCCATGTTTTTGAACAGTATTTCCTGGGAACTGCCCTGGCAGCTGATCTTGACATCATACAAGCCGAATATTTTGTCAATCAATGTCTGGGTCACAGTGGAATCAGACAGATTTTCTATGGGGATGACCGAGTAGTTTCTTGAAAGGAATCCTTCACTGTAAGTGATCGTGTCTGAATAAACATTATACACCCTGTTTTTCAGGTCAAGGAAGCGAAATGCAGAAACCAGAATCACTGCCGCCAAAACCAGCAGGGCGCCAAAAAACAACAAAGCAAGATCCACAGGGAGAATATCTGAAAGCGCGCTTGAAAGGCCTTCTGTACCGAAGTCAAAAACAATGTAAATAAAAAACAAGAACGCTCCCGCGATACCGCCGACTGTTTCAAAAAACACACCTATTGTGCTTGGCTTTTCCTGCTGGACCAGCTCTGTTTTTGACAGGCTGAAACCGTTGCTTTTGAGCATGTCCTGAATGTGTTCATAGATTTTTTCAGGTTTGTTTATGGAAGACATATATATTTCCGAAAGGCCGCTTCCCGCTGATTCAATGGCAATGCTTCCGGTTTTAAACAGTTTTTGTTCAATGAACGGCAATTTCATGTCAATGTGGGTAACGTTTCTTATGACAAGCTCGGTTTCGCTGTCTGAAATAATGGTTCCTGATTTCCGGATTATTTTGTCTGCAAAAAAAATGTATTTTTCCTTGTTGTAGGAAACATTCAGGCAATAATAACAAAATGCTTCCAGCGCAACGAAAACAACTGCCGGATACACGACAGGCAGGTTAAAAAAAGCATTTGCAATAATGTGAATCACTGCAAAAATCACCAAAAGCAAAATTGAAATCTTGGCAAAGCCATAAGTCACAAACGAGGTCCTGTTAGGTTTAAGTTCATAAGAGTCAGCCATGCAATAAGAAACAGTAAACTGTTTTAAATAATTATTCAATGCAATATGACAAAGAAACAAAACAAAGACCAAAGCAAAATATTTATATATTGAAAAAATAGTCTTTATATACCGTTTTGCATTAATTTTTTATTTTTTCAGTTTGTATGATTTTTTTAGTCGGTGTTTTTTCAAACAACTTGTTTTTCAGTTGCATTAATACATTCACATTCAATTGCATTAATACATTCACATTCAGTTGCATTAAACCCGCAAACAACGGAGAAAATCAAATGTATCAAAAAACTGATCTGGAATTCAAAGAGTACTTTGAAAAAAAAATAAGGTACACGATCAGAAAATACAAGCTGTGCAGCAAAAAAGACAGGATAGCAGTGGCTGTGTCAGGCGGAAAGGATTCTACTGCCTGCCTTTATGTCCTCAACAAACTGGGTTTCAATGTTGAAGCAATTACAATAGATGTGCTGATTGGAGACTACACAAAGCAAAACCTTGAAAACCTCAAAAAGTTCTGCGCTGAAAACGACATAAAACTCAACACAGTGTCTTTTCAGGAAGAGTTCGGCAGACCACTTCGCTCTATCCGCTCGGTTGTGAACTCAAAAGGTCATGATTATTCATCGTGCCGGATTTGCGGAATACTTAAAAGATACCTGCTGAACAAGTATTCAAAAGAACTGGGTTTTGACTTTCTTGCAACCGGCCACAACATGGACGACGAGGCACAGACGTTTCTGATGAACGTCTTCAAAAACGACCTGGTGCTTGCAAAAAGACAGGGCCCGGTTTCAGCAGGCAACGAAAGCAGGATATTTGTAAAAAGAATAAAGCCGTTGTACCTTTTGTCAGAAAAAGAAACTGAAATGTACTCGAAACTCATGAACTTCCCTGTAAACTACGGCATCTGCCCTTGTTCTTCAAACGCTTTCAGGCGAAACTTCATCAACATTTTAAACAAGTTTGAGGAAAAGCACCCGAGCGTAAAAAGCAACATCGTGAACTTTCAGGAAAAACTTGCACAGGAAATAAAAAACCAAAACAACAATGCAAAAATCACAGCCTGCACACTTTGCGGGGAGCCTTCAAGCAACAGCGTCTGCAGAACCTGCCAGATACTCACTGCATTAAAAGAGGATGAACATGACAAACAAACAAAAAAGCAAGCCGGATACTGTGACAGTGCATAATGACAAACCGGACACAGTGATAGTGCATTACGACAAACCGGACACAGTGATAGTGCATTACGACGAGATAGGGCTCAAAGGAGCAAACAGACCTTACTTTGAAAAGCTTTTGATGAAAAACATTGAAAGAAAACTAAGCAGCATTTCAGGGCACCCGGGCAAAGACAAAGGCAGCACGGTTGCCAGGAAACACATCCGGGTTGCCGGGAAACACATCCGGGTTGCCGGAAAACACATCCAAATCGCCAGGGAACACGGCCAAATCGCCTTAAGCATCGGCGCGGGCGACAATCTCTTGGAAATAGCGGATGCTCTTTCAAAAATTCCTGGAATCGCGTTTTTTTCGTTTACAAAAAAAACAGGCCTTGACATCAAGTCAATCAAAGAAAGCTCTGTTGAATTCCTCAGGAAAGCAAAGTTTGAGTCGTTCAAGGTAAACTCAAAAAGGCACAACAAAAACGTGCCTTTCACTTCAATGGAGCTAAACGCATTGATCGGCGAGGTGCTGATTGACGCATTCGGCAAAAAAGTGAAAATGAAGGGAGCTGACCTTGTCTTGAAAATCGAGGTTTCAAACAAGTTCTCTTACCTGTCCTGCAAAGACATTACAGGGGTGGGGGGACTCCCGACAGACAGCAGGCAAAAAGTGGTTTCGCTTATGTCAGGCGGGTTTGACAGTCCCGTCGCGTCTTACCTAATGATGAAAAGAGGCTGCGAAGTCATCCTTGTGCATTTCCAAAACCAGAACCTGTTGTCTGAATCTGTCGAGAATAAGATTGTCCGGCTTGCAAAACACCTTTCAAAATACCAGGTAAAAACAAAGCTTTTCATCGTGCCTTTCGGGGAGATCCAAAACGAGATAATCTCAAAAGTCCACTCCGGTGTTAGGATGCTTGTCTACAGAAAGTTCATGATTGAAATTTCATCAACTATTGCAGACAAGGAAAAAGCAGGGTTTTTGGTTGTGGGGGACAGCTTGTCGCAAGTTGCGTCGCAAACCTTTGAAAACCTAAACGCTGTCTATTCCGGCTCAGAAAAGCACATCTTTTCCCCTTTGATCGGGCTGAATAAGCAGGAAATCATAGATATTGCAAAGGAGATCGGAACATATGACATCTCGGCGCTTCCTTACGGCGACTGCTGCAGTTACTTTGTTCCAAAGCACCCTGAACTCCGGGCAGGCAAGGAAACCCTTGAAAAATGCAAGGAAGCCATTGAATCTAAAAAATTAGTCGAAAGCGCAGTGAAAAACGCCAGGGTTTTTGTGTTTTAA
>JAGGVJ010000029.1 GCA_021158055.1 Candidatus Iainarchaeum sp.
CAGTGAGTCAAATATTTCAGGATTAAGTATATACCGCCCGATTATGGCAAGATTGCCTGGCGCTTCTTCAACATGTGGTTTTTCAACCATTTTCTGGATTTCATATGTGTTGTCGTTGATTTTCAAACCGGAAACAATTCCATATTTATACACTGATTCTAAAGGAACTTCTTCAATTCCGATAACAGATGAATTTGTCTTTTTATGGCAGTCAATCAGTTGTTTTGTGCAAGGAGTGGTTGAATCAATAATGTCGTCTCCTAAAAGCACTGCAAACGCCTCGTTGTGCAAATGCTTTTTTGCGCACAACACGGCGTGGCCAAGTCCAAGTTGTTCTTTTTGCCTGATGTAATGGATGTCTATTAAGTCTGAAAGCTCTCTTATTTGCTTTAATTCTTCGTGTTTGTTGTGTTTTTTCAAGTGGTTTTCCAACTCAAAGCATTTGTCAAAATGATCTTCAATAGCTCTTTTTTTGGAGCCGGTAATTATGAGAATGTCTTCTATTCCGGAAGCAACTGCTTCTTCCACCACAAATTGTATTGTGGGCTTGTCAACAATAGGCAGCATTTCTTTGGGTTGGGCTTTAGTTGCAGGTAAAAATCTTGTTCCAAAACCAGCTGCAGGGATAATTGCTTTCATAATTTCACCAACACATGCCCTCGTATTCTTGTTCCAAAGGCACGTTTTTAAAAATATGTCTTCCGTCAATAACAAGTTTTCTTTTAAACAATTCTTTGTCTTTGAACTCAGGCCAGTCAGTTAAAACTAGCACAATGTCAGAGAAATTAACTGATTCAAATTTATCAGCACAAAATGTGACATTTTCTCCAAAAACTCGCTTTGCATTTTTCATTGCTTCAGGATCAAAAACAGCTAGTTCAAATCCGTCTTTGAGTAATTCATTTACAATTACAATGGCAGGTGATTCACGAATATCATCAGTTCCACTTTTAAAAGCCAATCCAAGAACACTTAATTTTTTCGTGTTTTTTTCAATTGCTTTTTCTTTGACCAAATTAATGAATTTAAATGGTTGATTCTTGTTTACTTCAAGAACAGACCTCAAAAGAATCGGGTTTTCGCCTTCTTCAAGTGCTTTGAAGTACAACGCTTTTACGTCTTTTGGAAAACAACTTCCTCCAAAACCAATCCCGCTTTTCAGAAACTCTTTGGAAATTCTGTAATCAAGACCAATTCCTTCAGCAACATCGTAAGTATCTATTTTCAGTTTTTTGCATAAATTTCCTATTTCATTTATGAAAGAAACCTTTGTTGCAAGAAAAGAATTTGCAGTATACTTAATCATTTCAGCGGTTTTTGGATCAGTGAACAGAAAAGGACACGAAAAAGAAGAATAAACATTTTTCAATACATTTTCAGATGTTTTGTTTAAAGATCCAATAACGATTCTATCTGGATTATTGAAATCTTTTATGGCGCTTCCTTCCTTCAAAAACTCTGGATTCATACAGATGCCAAAACCAACGCCTTCTTTTTTACCTGAATATTCTTCAATGAGGGGTAATACGACAGTTTCAGTGGTTCCTGTAACAACAGTGCTTTTAACAACAATTGTGTGAAAAGAATCTTTTTCAGAAATTGCAGTTCCGATCTGACGAGAAGCTTCTTTGATATAGGATAAATCAATTGAACCGTCTTCTCCAGAAGGCGTTCCAACACAAATAAATGTAACGTCACTGTTTTTTACCGCATTTTTCAAATCAGTTGTTGCGCGAAGTTTTTGGGGTACAAAAAGTTCTAATTTTTCTTTTAACCCATCTTCAAAAATAGGTGTTTTTTTGGAATTAATCAAGTCAACTTTTTCTTCTAAAACATCTACACAAGTGACATCGTGATCACAGTCTGCAAGACCAACTCCAGAAATTAAGCCGACATAACCTGTTCCAATAATAGATATCTTCATTTAAACCAACTTTTATTTAGTTATTTATAGTGCATAATTTTTCCACAGCTTCTTTAAATTCAGTTTTTACTTCAAACCCTGTTTCTTTCAGTTTACTGATATCTGCATAATTATTAAAATCCTGTGTTTTTTGTTCAATTTCAGTGTGAACTACGTCTTTATCGCAATCCAAAACACTTTTTATAATCTCAACCAATTCATTTACTGTGGTTGATTTCCCTGTCCCGATGTTGTAAACTTCTCCACCAGCACCGTTTTCAAGAATGGAAAACACTGCGTCTAACGCATCGTCAATCCAAATGAAATCCCTTCCGGCATTTCCGGATCCAAGAACTTCAATCACATCATCATTCAACGCTTTGCGGATTAAATCAGGAATAACCCTTTCTGTTTGTCCTGGACCAAACACATTAAAAAACCGACCGACTCGACAGTCAAGTCCAAACTTTTCAAAAAACAACTTGCAGTAATATTCTCCAAAAACCTTGTGAACGCCGTAAAAAGAATTCGGGTTTAGCTCGCGCGATTCGCTTAAGGCTCCGACTGCCCCTGCCCCGTAAACATACGCTGAAGACGGAAAAAACACTTTTTTAACCCCCCCGTCAACACATGCCTGCAAGACATTTCTTGTTCCTGTGACGTTGACCAATTCGCTTAAAGAAGGGTTTAATTCAGTAATTTTCGGGTGGCTGACAGCAGCCAGATGAAAAACAACATCAACATCAAAAAAGTATTCTTTTATTGAATCAAGATCAGTAATGCAACCCTCAAAGCAGTTTTCGCCTTTTTCCGGTTGTCTGTCAACTGAAATTACATGGATATTCTCATTTAACAGCCGTGCCTTGAGCGCCTGGCCAATAAAACCAGTGCTCCCCGTAATCAGCGCGCTTGAAAAACTAAGTTCCATAACTAACACAAAGGCAAAGAATGAATTTATTGTTTTCTCTAAAACTAAAAACAAACCAATAAACAAGAAATCATTCAACGCGCTTCAAGTCAGCGTCAACCATCATTTCAACAAGCTCTTTGAAAGAAGTTTTCGCGCTCCAGCCAAGCTTTTCCTTTGCTTTTGCAGGATCGCCCAAAAGCAATTCCACTTCAGCGGGGCGGATAAACCGCTGGTCAACCTCGACGTATTTCTCCCAGTCAAGGCCGACGTGTCCAAAGGAAAGTTCAACGAATTCTTTGACGCTGTGGGTCTCACCGGTTGAAATCACGTAATCATCGGGAAAATCCTGCTGGAGCATCAAGTGCATTGCTTCAACATAATCGCCTGCAAAGCCCCAGTCGCGTTTCGCGTCAAGATTGCCCAAGAAAAGCTTTTCCTGTTTCCCATGATAAATGCGCGCGACAGCATCAGTTATCTTTCGAGTTACAAACTCAATCCCTCTCCTGGGGGACTCGTGGTTGAAAAGGATCCCGTTTGAAACATGCATGTCATAGCTTTCCCTGTAGTTCACTGAAGCCCAGTAACCGTAAACCTTTGCAACTCCATAAGGTGAACGCGGGTGAAACGGGGTGGATTCCTTTTGCGGAGTCTCAGCCACTTTCCCGAACATTTCACTGGATGAAGCCTGATAAACGCGGATGTCCTTGTTGAACTGCCTCACCGACTCAAGCAGCCGCATAACACCAAGGCCTGTAACATTTCCTGTGTGCACGGGGTCGTTAAAAGAGCTTCCGACAAAAGACTGCGCGCCAAGGCTATAAACCTCATCTGGATTGCATTCCTTCAAAGCACGCGAAATAGAGCCCTGATCAGTCAAGTCGCCGTCAATCAACTCAATCTTGTCAAGAATGCCTTCAATTCTCCAATAATTCGGGGTGCTTGTCCTGCGCACAAACCCGAAAACCTCATAGCCCTTTTCAAGCAAATGCTCAGCCAGATAAGAACCGTCCTGACCTGTGATTCCAGTAATTAAAGCAGATTTCATGTTTTCACCGTTTTGTTTTACTTTTTATTTATATAAAATTGATATAATCAATTAAATCAACAGCATTTAAATAGTTTATTAATAATTATTAATTATGTCAAAAATTGTATCACTCAATATGTCTGAAGAACTGATTCAGGAAGTGGATTCAATCATTGACGGGCAAAAAATCCGCAACCGAAGCCATGCTTTTGAAATATTGATTACTGAAAGCCTGTCAAAGCGAAGGCTTTCACACGCAATTATCCTCGCAGGCGGCAGGTCAAGCCAACTGCACCCGATAACCTATGAGATTCCAAAACCGATGATGCCAATAGGTGGAAAACCCATTTTAGAACACACAATAAACCTTCTAAAAAAATATGAAATAACGGAAATATTTATTTCAGTGGGTTACCTGAAAGAAAGAATAATGGACTATTTTGGCGACGGTTCAAAATTCGGGGTAAACATAAAATACATAATTGATGAAAAACCACTTGGAACAAGCGGGCCATTAACCAAAATCAATTTAACCAATTCTTTTGTCGTAATCAACGGAGACAATCTCTTAGACATTGACTTAAAAGACATGTTTGATTTTCACAAGTCAAACAAGTCAACAGCAACACTTGCTCTGGTAACAGTGGACAATCCTTCAAAATACGGTCTTGTGAAAATGAGGGGTTCACAAATAACTGAATTCATTGAAAAGCCGATTGAAGAGCAAAAAACCACTTCAAAACTCATAAACGCAGGCATTTACATATTTGAACCGGAAATACTTGAAATGATCAAGCAATCAAACCAGCCAAATCAATCAACAAATAAAAAAAACATGCTTGAGCAAACAATTTTCCCGATTCTTGCAAGGGAAGGCAAATTGTTTGGGTACACTTTCAGCGGCCAGTGGTTTGATGTCGGAGACCTTGAAAGTTACGAAGAAGCAATAAAAAACTGGAAAAACGTGAAAAATTGATTTAATAAAAAATTAAAAGACATTAAAAAAACAGCGCATAATTAAAACAAAAATAACCAATGCAAAACAAACAAAAGGTGAAAAAAAATGAAAATCGGAATCCTTACAGGCACAAGACCGGACATAATAAAAATGGCGCCTTTGTTTCACAAGGCAAAGGAAATGAACCACGAACCAGTGCTGATTCACACAAGCCAGCACTACCCGTTTCACTTGTACGAGGGGGTTTACAGGGATCTTGAAATGGACTTCCCCGCGCATTTTGAAGTCGGGATGAGCATGGTTAAAAAAGCAGCGGTAAAAGCTTCAAAAGCAGCCCACCACGCAGACAGGAAAAACCCAAACCTCAAAGCGACAAAAAGACTTGAATCAGTTGCAACCAAACTGTTTGACTCAAGACCAAACCCTGCGCAGACAGTTTCAACAATGATGAGCAACTTAAACAAGCTTTTCAGGACCGGCCTTAAAGACCTTGACATTCTTCTCACTCACGGCGACACATTAACCTGCATGTCCGGATCGCTTTCAGCAGCCCTAAATTTGATTCCGGTCGGGCACGTTGAAGCAGGGCTCAGAACATTTTCAAAAGAGCCCTTCCCGGAACAAATAGACACAAGAACAAGCGACGCGTGCGCAGACCTTTACTTCGCGGCAACAGAGGAAAACAAGGCAAACCTATTAAACGAAGGGTTTCCAAAACAACGGATCAGCGTGGTCGGAAACACAGTTGTTGACGCCGCGCTTTGGGCTGCAGAAAAAGGAAAAAAACAAAGCACCATATTTGAAGACCTGAACATTGACAAAAACTCAAAAATAGTCTACTTTTCAGCGCACAGGAGAGAAAACCTCATGCACGAGCACAGGTTCAAAGCGATAACCGAATCCGCAATAGAGCTCGCAAACCAAGGGTACACTGTATTATGGTCAATCCGCCCCGGAACAAGAGTCGCCCTGCAGCAATACAATTTAGGCAAAAAAATAGAAAACATAGAAAACCTCCTGCCGGTAAGCGACATTCCAAACTATTCAGATTTAATGTACCTTCTCAGCAAATCATGGATGACCGTAACCGACTCCGGCTCGATGCAGGAAGAGATATCAGCACTTAAAATACCTTGCGCGACACTCAGGTTCAACACAGACCGGCCCGAAAGCGTCAAGGCAGGGTTGAACAGGATTGCGCCCCCGAAAAGCAAGGAATCAATACTTGAAGTCGTAAAGACCATTGACCGGGACAACAAAGAAATGAGAAAAAGCAAAAACCCGTACGGAGACGGAACCTCAAGTGAAAAAATCATAAGGAAAATAGAGGAATTTGAAGGAAAACTGATTGAATGGGAGCACCAAAAACAAACCCAAAAGGGAAATAAAGTTTTTCCCTAATCAGGTTTTTTCCGCAAACAATCCCTTTTTAACTTATCAAACACGCAGTGCCGGCACACAAATCCGTTGCATGCATAATAGAATATTACC
>JAGGVJ010000043.1 GCA_021158055.1 Candidatus Iainarchaeum sp.
ATGCTGATGCTTGTACTGTTCCCTGCTTACTGCCCAATAAATAAGTTGAGGTCCCTGAAGCAACACTGATATTGCAAGCGTCGCCATCAGAAATAGTTGCGCTTGTGTCAATGACTATGAAGTATTCAATCCCGGAAGCAGATGCTGGAATTGAACGGTTAACAGTTACGCTCGTAGATGAACCGAGGTTAACGTTTGAGTTTGTGCCAACCAATGTATCAGTAGAACTGTCAAAACCATTGTCATCAGTGCTGTCCCTGTAAATATATACGCCGTCAAAGTCAGAAGATGTTACAGTGCCTGCTTGTCGAGTTACTGTAAATACTACGCTATTCAACGTCTCACTAGCGTTTTGGTCCAACCCAAAACCGACCATGGCAACTTTTGCACTGTCCGCTATAATCGCAGTATTTCCACTGAGCATCTCTGTTGCAGCAGTTGTTTCTGTAACTGTCGCTAAAGCAAAGTTCATTCCAAGCATCACTGCAAGGACAACAAATACTGAAAATATTTTTGACTTCATTTAATCAACTCCAACTTATTTACTTATTTTTTCCCTGTGTTTTATTTTATAAACTTTATTTTCATCGGTTTGTTCTTGTTTTTTTGATTTTCTTTCATTTGTTAATTTTTTTAAATTTGTTAATATTTTAACTTAATTTTGATTATTTTGCTCACCACAATTTTACCTTGAATCAAAGGCAAAAAATGAGAGATATCACTATACTTACATAACATTAAAAAAGAAACTCATATTTAAACACTATCCTAAAATATGCCTTGCAGAACTCCAGTTGGATTGCCGGACTGCTTGTTAAAGTTGTTGTTTTGTCTGTCCATCCCATGTTAAGGGCCGATGCTAAGCGGCAATTTGTTTTGCCGGATGCCTTGTTTGAAAAAAATAAGCGGATAAAAAAAGACGCCGGAATCATGGAAAAGATTACCATGGGGAATAGTGGATCCTGAAGGAGACTTGAGACATATATCTTTATGTCGGATATGATTTTAGGGATTTCAGGATAAAGAAATTCCTGCGCTGAATTTCCCATTATCCGCCTGCATACCTTATATGAATCCGCATGACTGCAATACCCCACCCGGCTTTGAATTTATGCTTCAATTCTTGCTTTTGAAATTGCATTTGATGCAAGAAACTGATGAGGCCTTTTATTTTATCAAACCCGCGAACTTATCCCTGCTTCCTTGTTGTCTCTTCAATTCAAAACCCAGTTTTTTCAGCACCTTTGCAATTTCTCTTGCGGTCATTAAAGGCAATTTTGCCATTATCAAACCTCTACTTCTAACTGTTGCACAGCTAAGAATTTAGTTTTAGTCTCTTTGGTGCCTTTAACTTGCAGATATAATGATATTGCCTCTTTAGTCCTCTTAAGCAACTCATCATATGTTTTAGCTTGTGTGTGGCAACCCGGAAGTTCAACTACTCCTGATATCAGGTAACCATCTTCCCCTTCTTCTATAATTACATTATATTTTTCTGTCATTTTGCATCACTAAATGTGTAAAAATACGTCGGTATTCATATAATTTGGTTTTTATTATTTTGCTCGCCACAATTTTACCTTGAATCAAAGGCAAAAAATGAGAGATATCACTATAGTTATGTCAATTACTCCACCTTGTCGGGTGGGGCTTGTAACTAACTATATTGTTGTTACTTTTGGTTGATTGACGAACAACCTGCTGATCTCAGATATACCAAGATTAGCGATGTTTCGCGAAGCATTTAGATCAGCATGTAATTGAAAACCGCAACCACAACTATACCAACTGCCTTCTCTGTTTGTTTTTTTTATTGTGTTGCAATTGCTGCATTTTTGGCTTGTGTATCTTGGGTTTACTTTTACAATCTGTTTGCCTAATGCTTCTGCTTTGTAACTTAAAAACAATTCAAATTGATTGTAAGACCAATTGCCTAACATTCTGTTGAATCGCTTTCCATTACTTTTCTTTGTCATCCTGCTTAATCTTTCAAATGCAAACACTTTAAAATCACTTTCTGCAATTGCTTTGCTTAACCTGTGATTTACATCAGTCACAAACCGTGTTTCTTTACCGCTGATTAATTTAAGTCTTTTTATAGCGGGTTTAGTGCCTTTGGACTGCAATACTCTTTTCAGGTATTGGTATTTGCCTTTGACTCTTTTCAAATCCTTTGAATTGAAAAACTGATTGTTTGAGCAGACCAAAATGTTGTTTATCCCCCTGTCTATTCCCAAAACATCTTTTGCTGTTGCCTGTTGAATTATCGGCTTTTCTTTTTCAACAACCACATTCAAAAACAAATTATTGTTCCTGTAAATCAACATTCCTGCTTTTGGCTTCCAGTCAATGTATCTGTTCAGCTGTTTGTTTGTGCCAAAATTAAGTTTTATCCTGCCCCTGATTGTTGATATTGAAATGAATTTGTGTTCAAATGAAACCCTCAAACATCGCTTGTCATATCTCAAAGCAGACATTTGTTTTACTTTGATTTTTCTGCCTAACTTGTCTTTTTTTAATGCTTCTATTGCAACATCCCTTGATGTCTGAATCAAAGCAGATGGGAACTCAGGGTAAAGTTTTCTGATTTTTTTATAAGTTAAGTCATGCAATTCGTTTTTGTTATCTGTCTGGATGTTGAATCCAAAATCACAAATCAACTGCCTTATTTTTGAAGCGGCCTGCAAAGTGTTTTCCAATCCCTTGCTTTTACTTAACCTTATTTGCACAGTTCTTTGCTTTTACTTAACCTTATTTGCACAGTTCTTTGCATTTTATATCTATGGGTGGCAAACTATTTATCTATTCATGTCTATTGTGCCATACAATACATTCAAGGTTTTATGCCCTCCCTTGCGGAAAGGGTCTTACGGAAAGGGTCTTACGGTAAGGATAACATTAAAAAAGAAACCCAGAGTTAAACAATACTGTGAATACCACCGATTAAAATCGTTGGATTCCCGGCTTGCAAAGGCACGGAATTTTTGCACTCCCGTGTCAAAGGTTTACCCACCGTGTCAAAGGTTTACCCACAGAACCAATTCAAAATTCTATATTACATTACACTTCTATATCATATTCATATTACACTATTCTGCACTATTTCCACTTTCAATTTAAGATTTGAGACAGCTGATTTTACCCCATTAACCAATCCAATCAGCTGATTTTAATAACAGTTAAAATCTTATTATTTTAGAATACACTCATTATGAAATTAATCCGAAAATCTAAAAAATATATTAAAAACACATAAAAAAGCTATTAAAAATACATCAATCGCGGTCTTGAAAAACCATGAAAGGCAAACAGGAAAAATTAAAAAAACTGTATCAGGCCCAACAGCAGGGCAACTGGCTGGAAATCCAGCAGGTTCAGGAACAGTTAAAGGACTGTTTCAAGGAAAGCTATGAAGAAGGTTTTCAAAAACTGCTTCTGGAAAAACCGGGCATCAGACCCTTCTTTGACATGGACAGCGAACTGCCTCAGTCAAGGACCATAACCCCTGAAATTGCCGATTATTACAACGTCAATCTTATTTTCAGGGAATTCATTTCAAAAGCAAAATTTTCCACAGCAGGAATCCGCGGTTTTACTGATGTTTTGCACAGCGAAAATCCGGATAAGATATACAACGACTTATTCATGGCCATCCTGATTGAAGCAGAAGCGGAATTTTTGAAGGAAATGCACGGCCGAATCAAGAGCCGGCTGGACAAAATCAGGGACATTGACAGGCATTGCCTGATGCTCAAAAAAGAAATAGGCGAAGAAAACACGGCAATAATAGAAAAAATATACGGCATGGAACTCAAAGACATCCTGCACTTTTTAAAACACAACATCGTAAAGCTTGTCGGAGGGGAAGTGCGGGTGCATACCGCGAAATTCTGCGAGATGGAAGCGCGGATACTGGCAGAAAAAGGCATAACAGTCATCGCCATGAAAAGCTATTCAGACAGCACCGCAATATACATCTACTCACTGCTTACGTTTATGCTCGGGGCCTGCGGGGCAACATACTACACTTCAAGCCACAGTTCCAGTTACCTTTTCGGCAGAAAATACCTTTCACCCGACGGCGGACAGCTCCTCCCCGAAGAATATGATCCTTATATCAAAATACTGGACAGGATAATCAACAAGGAAATATACGGCCAGGGAAAATACACAATATCCATGTCTGCCGCAGACAACAGCAACATAAAGAAGAACCTGGACTACAAAGAGATGTCAAAACTATTCCTGCCTGTCCTGAACGTGACCGAAAAAGACGTGCAGGTGATAAACAATGCGACAGAAGAAGGCCAAAAAATTATCCTGAACTGCCTCAACGGCTCAACATGGAAAACCCTGAAACCGATTTTAGATGAACTGAAAATAGACACAGGCGTCTTTGACCTGGTCTGGCAGGAAGAAAACGCTTTTTTCAACGCCGGATATTCTGTAATTTATGACCGGGACACAGGCAAGTTTATCGTCGACCATTTTGGAATCGACACCACCTGGAATAAATGCATCAATACAATTCCTTATTGCAGCATCTTAAAAGACCAGCCGGTCGGAAAAATGGTATTTGAATGCGACCCGGATTCCGACCGCTTTGTCTTAAAGCAGGTCATGAGTGAAGAACAAATTCCTTTATTAGAGGAATTCGGGGTTGAACACATCAAGCTGCAGGAAGGCAAGGTGCTGGGGATGCCTTCCCCGAACAAGGTCTTTCTGGCCCTCGACATAATAGACAAGGAAAAACTGGAAGCGCAAGGCCTATGGGAAAAATACATCTCCCTGTATTTCATCACATACGTCTCCACAAGAGCATGGAGCGAATTCGCCGACTCAGTTCCGCACCTGGTCCGCGTCATGGAAATGGTCGGGTTCAAGAACTTAACGGCAATGCAACGGGTCTTTGAAAACTGGTGGTTTGACTCAGACAAAGAAAAGCTTGTTTTCAAAGACCAGCTGGGCAGGGAAATTGCCCTGGACCGCGCACTGCCCGTCAGGATCCACAGCAAGGAAGAAGAAAGCGGGGGGCGCGTTGCCGGAACAGCCAAAGTATGCGTGAATATCCTTGGGCAACGCACCCTTGCCATGCCTGAAAAAAGCTCGGTTGACGCATTGGTTTCAATGCTTATTTTTGCCTCCGAACAGTATCTTGCCGGAAAAAACGACCTGGAAAACAGCGATTATATCATGATGAACTTTTTAAAGGCAAAATTCAAAAAATACAGCCTAAAATCAAAAATTGATATGCGGCTTGATATCCTGCACGGGTCGCAGGGGATAATCGCAATGCTTCCTTACAAGGAACAGCAGAAAGCGCTTAAAGAAGCACAGGCAAAAAAAGACAACTTCAACAACTTTGCATTCTCGCTGGGAAAAGCAGTGCGTGAAAAAGAAAAAACCATTGATGAAGTCATAGAAATGCTTATCGCGGCAGCGCCGGAATACAAAGAAACATGGCGTTGCCTGGACGAAATAACCGTAACCGAAGAAGAAGTGGCGGGCGGCGAAACAAGGTTTGAGGGAACCCCCATGATCTTCAGGCCCAAAAACGGTTTAAACCCCCTGTTTACGGAACTGGATTTCAGGCCCTCCGGAACAGACCCGCTGAAAAGCAAAGTATATGTTGACGCAGAATCGCTTTCATTTGAGCAACGGAAAAAAACCGAAAAATACTTTGATAATCTGGCAGGGCGTGATCTTTATCATATACTGGCTCATTTCAAGGTAAAATCCGCTGTTCCGAAAAGTGATTCAACAGGTAAACAAAAACAATAAATAGAAAACAAACACATACCTATTAATCCGTGTGTACGCTGGCTTGCAAATCAAACAGCATGTGAAATTCAAGAGGTGGTATTTTTGGGTGCAGTGGAAATAGTTCTGACAAGTTTTAAGATGCCGTTTGAAAAACGGGAAACGCTGAGAGTAACCGGTTTTCAGGTGGCTGCCAGTTTAATCGTGATTTTGTTAAGCCTCGGGATATTCTTTGTGACGGTTGCAGCGTCCTTCCCGGGAAATTTTGACCCAGGCAACCCGCAAGCAGCCGCGGGAATAATCGGCATAATCATAAGTTTTTCAGGAATAATCCTTATCAGCATTATCCTGTTGTGGGTAATCAACTCACTGACAGCCATCATGTTCGCAAGACAGGTAAACACCATTTATTCAAAGTCCGCTGTAAACCTCAGCGACCTTGTAAACAAATCAAAACCAAAAATTTTGACTGTGCTTGGAATCGACATTGTGCTAAGTTTAATAATTACAATAATAATGCTCTTGCTTGGAGTGGTTATGCTGGGCGGGTTAATAAGCTCGCTTGGACAGGGAGCTGCAATGAGTGGAGTGGCAATGCAATCTGCTGTTCAGGCAACTCAAAACTTCAGCAACTTATTCACAGTCATCACACTGCTCCTAAGCCCATTGTTTTTCCTTACCGTGCCGATAGCTGCCCTCAGCAAAAAAAGTGTTTTCGGCTCTTTAAAACAAGGGTTTGAAGTGGGCAAAAAAAACTACCTGTCGCTTTTGGCAGTAATGCTGTTGACAACGGGATTGATGATCGTACTCATCATCCCCGCAGCAATCCTCCTGATAATCGTTGCGGGAATCACTGCGCTTATCTTCGGTCTGGTCGGCGGTTTAACAGGCAGCTTAATCGGCGGCCTGGTTGCCGGCGCAATAATATACATCTTGCTGCTGCTTTACATGATGACGGTTTCCGGAGTCATGCCAGCAGTTGCCTACATGGACTACATTAAAGGAAAAGAACTCAAATAACAATCAAAATAAGCAAACAGCTCAAACAGGTAAATAACCCAAAAACAAATAAAAATAAATGAAAGCCACGGGGGAGTCGTTCCCCCGCTTTCAAAACCGGTGCTTTAATGGCAACAATAATCGAATCTTACGGAAACATCGAAATACTAAAAGATAAAACCGAGGAAAACATTATTTACCAGGTCAACTTCCCCGACTTTACCCCGGATGAGCGAAACATAATCAGAAGCGTCAAAATGCGGCTTGACTCCGAAACACTGGCAGAGCTAAACAGCATGATCGACGGCAGAAGAAAAAGGGAAATACTTGAGCAGTTCCTTGACTTTGAAAAAAAAGACATTAAAAACAAGGAATCTGTAATCTCATTCATCATAAACCAGTACTTTTCAAAATACGGCGTTCTCGAGGAACTCATAAACGACGACAACCTTGAAGAAATAATGGTAAACGGAGTCAACCAGCCCGTATTTGTCTTTCACAAAAAATACGGGATGTGCAGGACGAATATACAAATACAAAACGTGCAGACAATAAACAGGATAATTGACTTCATTTCAACCACGACAGGCAGGGAAATAACAAGCGAAAAGCCGTTAATGGACACCAACATCCCGGACGGCAGCAGGGTCAACGTCACCGTTCCGCCCGCGTCCCCGAACGGACCCTCGATTACCATAAGGAAATTCAAAAAAGTCCCCTACAACATAATAGAACTCATCAAGCTCGGCACCCTGAACACTGAACTCGCCGCACTGCTCTGGTGCTGCGTGGAAGGGCTGAGAATATGCCCTGTAAACATGATGATTGCAGGAGGGGCAGGCTCAGGCAAAACAACTTTGCTGAACGCGTTGTCATCATTCATTCCCCCGGAAGAACGCATCATAACCATTGAAGACACGCGCGAACTGAACCTTGACTGCCTTTCAAACTGGGTGCCCCTTGAATCAGTCCCGAAAGTGCTTGAAAACAGCGACGGGCTAAGCAGGCAAAGCCTGATTCAAAACGCGCTGCGCATGAGGCCAAACAGGGTGCTGGTCGGGGAAGTGAGGGGAATGGAAGCGGAATCCATGTTTGTCGCAATGAACATCGGGCTCAACGGGACAATGGGAACGATCCACGCAAACTGCTCAAGAGAAGCCATAACCCGGCTCACAACCCCCCCGATGGACGTGCCTGTAAAAATGATCCCGTTAATGAAGCTTTTAGTCGTGATAAACAAAACCTACAACCAAAACAGGGAAATTGTCAGAAGAGTTACCCAGGTAAGTGAAATAACAGGGCTTGAAGGAGACGTGGTCCGCATGAACGAAATCATGTCATGGAACAGGAACACCGACGAACTTGAAAAAACAGGGGACGCGTCAAGGCTCAAGGAATACATCGCAAGCTCCTGTGCAATAAGCGTAAACGAAGTCAACCGGCAGATAAGAGAACGCGACGAACTCCTGAAAAAAATGGTTGAAAACAACGTGACTGAAAGAAAACAAGTAGCGGAAATATTCAAAAAATACCGTCTTGAATCCTCTTATGCAGCTTCCGGAAACAAAAGCAATGAAAAAGACAAAGACAGCAGCATAATCAAAGACCTGCGCTGAAAACAGGTCAACAGGCCATTTCAGGTCAACAGGCCATTTCAGGTTAACAGATCATCTTCCTGCTTTTTTTCTGAAAAACTTCCTGAGAAAAGCCCCCTTCATTTTCAATGGATTCACACCGTCGTTTTTCACAAAAGCAAATGTCACGGCTCCCGCTGCCAGCGCGAGCAAACCCATGAAAAGAAACAATGTCTTAAAACCGAAAAGGTAAACAACCGAAGCACCCACCAGCGCTGAAAATGCGCTTGAATAACCGGAAACCATCTCCCAAGTCCCCCACTCCTGGCTCTCGCGGTTGCGGTCAATGTTCACCGAGAACAACCCGTCGTAAGCAGGGGTGCCGACAGCCTGGAAAACCCCTATAAAAAATTCCAGAACAAAAAGCTCCTCAACACTTGAAATAAACATCATTGAAAAGAAAACCAACGCGGTTCCGAAACACTGGACCAGCAAAAAAAACTTTTTTGAATAGATATCCGCAAGCTTCCCCATCGGGTACTGCAGGGAAGCAAAAGCAACCGACGCAATAAACCACGCCACTCCCGCATCCAGGATAGAGCCGTTTATCTCCTCAACAAAAACCGCATAAATCGGGGCAAAAAGCCCGCTTGCAAACAACGACAACGCACTCGTAAACAAAAGAATCTTTATCAGCCTGTTCAAAAAACCACCGCTTTCAGCCACCGCTCACATTCACGCAACTGCTCATGTTCATGTGACTGTCACTCCAAAAAGTCCGCATTCACATCAAAAACCAAAAAACCGTTAAATAAATAACGCTAAAACAATTAGAATAAATAACACTAAAACAATTATTATACTTGTTGTAACAGACAAAAAATACAGCAAATTAACACTTAAAATTATCGGAGGGATTAAATGAAACTTGAAGAAATAGCGGAATTCACACTTGAATTCCTTGACATGTGCTACACGCACAAAAAACCGGTGGATGAGGCACTCAAGGACTTCAAATCAGTGACAAACGACTTGTTCACTGTTAAAAAAAGCGTGGCTTCCGAAGCAAAAAAAGAAAAAACAACAGTTTAAAGAACAACAACAAATCGCGCTTCAACTGAAGCGCGCACCTATTTTTTTACCCAAACAACCAGCCTCAGGCATACCCAAAAATGTATGCATGCATAAACCTGAAAACAGGCAAAAAATCATCGGGAAGCAAGCTGCTGGAACTCAAGGCCCAGTTTTTTCTTGAGCGCCAAGTACTCCTTTTTTGAAAGACCAACATCCTGCAAAGCCCTGTCGCGCAACACGCACTCCCTTGAAGGCTTGCAGCAAAAAACAAGCGAGCCGAAACAGACAGGAAGATCATGCCCCTTATCAAACAGATCCTTAAAAACATGCTTTAAGGCAAGGTACTGGAACCTGCTTATGTTGTTTTTTTCAAGCATCGCATCCCGCACAGAACAAATTTTTGAAGTGTGGCAGCAAAAAGCAAGGGCTGAAACACCCCCTCCCCTGCAGACATGTTTCGGGGAATCTTTCCAACCCATTCAATCACCTGAAAACAAACTCAAAAAATCACGCCAGTCAATAACACAAAAAACAACAAATAACCCAATCGTCAGTGAAATAAAAAATGAAACAAATCAACTAAACAAAAATCAACTAATATAATCCAAAATATAAAAAACTGGCGTTCCAAATAAAACAACCAACACCCTTTGCGGAAATCACAGGTCAGTTCTCGGGTAAAAAACCACCCTGCATTTATTGTCAAGAGAACAGGTAATATGAGCCAAAAAATTCATGGTTGCTCTGGCTCTCAAGCACTGGCCCCGGCTTTCACCATCAGAGCCGACTACTTCGGCAAACTCTGCTTCACCCTCATAAACCAAGGTCACGTCTGAAAAAGGGATATCAAGGCCTGAAACAAACTCGCTCTCGCAAATCCGCTCGCCCTGCTGCAGCAAAAACGGGCCTGCTAACTGGGGATCATTGGGGCTTTTCAAAGCCATTAAAAAAAACTCGTGAGGCGACCCGCGCCCAAGCTTCATCGGATCCGCTTCAATAAGCAATCCCGACAAAGCACCGCCAAGGTAAAGGCCGATAATCAGTGCTGAAACCAGTAAAATAGTCGTCTTTGTATCCAAAAAACCACCGCAAAGGTTATTATACTCTTTTAAATGAATAAAAACACACATATAAAAACCATGCGCAAAACAAAAAGAAAAACATCAAAAAAACCTGAAAAATACACAACCCAAAACAAAAAACAAGTTCAAGCAATGGTTTAAATACATTAATCAACTTATTTGTGCCATGCTTGACATAAAACTGATTCGTGAAAACCCAAAAATCGTGCGAAAAAACCTGGAAAAAAGGCACGACCTGGAAAAAATAAAACTTCTTGACCAAATCATTCACGAAGACTCCGTGTGGAGAAAAACCAGCATTGAAACAAACTTGCTGAAAGCAAAAAGAAACAAATTCTCGCAGGAAATAGCCGCGCTGAAACAACAGAAAAAAGACGCTTCAAAGCCAATAAAAGAAATGAAAGAAATAAACGCAAAAATTTCAGCAATGGAAAACAAAAGCAAAGAATCATTTGAAAAGACGCGAAAAGGGTTAATGAAACTCCCGAACATGCTGCACGAATCAGTTCCGTTTGGAAAAGACGACACCGAAAATGTTGAAATCAAAAAATGGGGAAAACAAAAATTCGGCTTTCCTGCAAACAACCACCTTGACCTTCTGAAAAACCTGAACCTCATTGACCAGGAAAACGCAAACAAATTATCCGGACACGGGTTCTTTTACCTGAAAAACGAGCTTGCGCTCCTCGACCTGTCCCTGATCAGGTTCGGCCTTGACTTCCTGGCAAAAAAAGGGTTTGACATAATCGAACCCCCCTTCATGATGCGCAGGAAACCATACGAGGGAGTCACTGACTTAAGCGACTTTGAAGACGTCTTATACAAAGTTGAAAACGAAGACCTTCACCTGATAGCGACCGCCGAACACCCCTTGGCCGCAATGCACATGGACGACACGCTTCTTAAAGAAAAACTGCCGAAAAAACTCGCCGGATTCAGCCCGTGCTTCCGGAAAGAAGTCGGGGTGCACGGGAAATACACCCGCGGGCTTTTCAGGATGCACCACTTCAACAAAGTCGAACAATTCGTATTCTGCGCACCCGAAGACTCGTGGAAGATCTTTGAAGAACTGCAGCAAAACACAGAAGAAATACTGCAACAGCTAAACATTCCTTACCGCGTGGTAAACGTGTGCACTGGAGACATCGGAATCATCGCCGCAAAAAAATACGACATAGAAATGCTCATGGCAGACGGAAAATACCGGGAAATAAGCTCCAACTCAAACTGCACCGACTTTCAGGCAAGGCGCCTCAACATAAAACACGCCCAAAAAGAAGGGGCAAAAAAAGAAGGGTTCGTGCACACCGTAAACAACACCGGAATAGCAACCAGCAGGGCAATGATCGGAATCATTGAAAACAACCAGCAGGAAGACGGCTCAATCAAAATACCAAAAGCCCTGCAGCCATACATGAACGGGCTCAAAGAAATCACAAAGGACTAACAGCCACCTGCATCCTGATTCTGCAACCGCAAAAAACAAAAAACGAAAGTTTACTTCCATTACAACAGTAACAAATGCATAGTTTTACACCCATTACAACAGTAACAAATGCATAGTTTTACACCCATTATAATAGTAACAAAAGTATAACTTTAGACCTATTATAATAGTAACAAAAGTATAACTTTAGACCTATTATAATAGTTCAATTTATATACTTTAATAATCATAAATATAAACATGAATGAAGAAAAGCTAGTTAAACAACTAGATCATTTAAATGACTGGTGGAGTACCGCACAAGTACCAAAAAACAAACTAAAATCATTTGAACGAAGAGACTTATTTTTCATAAAAAGGGACATCAGCAAACAAGAAATTTTAGCAATAATCGGTCCAAGACAAGTTGGAAAAACCACATTAATATATCAAACAATTCAATATCTGTTAACTGAAAAAAACATCAATCCATCTAATATATTATTTATAAGTTCAGACAATGAGGTCCTAAAACTTAACTCAAATGATTTCCTTGAAGACATTCTAAACACTTACTTCAAATACCGGCTAAAACAACCAATAGGACAATCAAGGGAAAAAATATACCTTTTCTTAGATGAAATACAATCCATGGATAACTGGAACTATAAACTAAAAAATTGGGTGGATCAAAAATTAAACATTAAAATTATTGTATCAGGATCTTCCTCAACACACATTCTAAAGGGTGGAAATGAATCCTTGGCAGGAAGAATGCAAACTCAATTAATTTTACCACTAAAATTTCTGGAAGTAATCCAATACAAAACAAACAACGAAACAATTTGTGACATAAATGAAAATTTACGGGAAAAACTGAAAAAATCAATTAAACTATCCAACCCAACCCACTTGTTCAACGAACTAAACTCAATAAACATGACACTAACAACCACAACTAAAGAACAGCTTCAAATTTATCTAAATAATTACCTCTTAAAAGGCGGATACCCTAGTTTGCTTGATACTGATAACTACTATGATTTATCAAGATCACTGGATAACTACATTCAATCAACCATTTATCGGGACATTGTCAGATTATATGAAATAAGGCGCCCAAAAACACTAAGTGCTTTAATTACATACATCGCACAATCAGGCGCACACGCAATAACATACACTAAACTATCAAATCACCTGAAAATCAGAAAAGAAACAATTGAATCATACTTAGAATATCTTGAAAACACATTTTTGATATCTGAATCAGACTTTTACTCAACAAACCTGAAAGTAAAACAAAGAAACCCGAAAAAAATATACATCAGGGACCCGGGAATCAGAAACTCACTACTCCACCAAATAACAGATGATCTGCTAAAAGACCCTGCTGAACTTGGAATAATAGCCCAGACCATCTGCTACGACCACTTAAAAAGACTAAGTTTTTACCTCTTAAAATCAGAAAACCCAACCATAAGCTACTGGCACAACGGCAAAGAAATTGACTTAATACTTGAAGGAACAAAATGGAACATCCCAATAGAAGTTAAATACACAAACCAAAACAAAAAAGATGCAATTAAAGAAATAAACAAATTCATAAATGAAAACAAAAACAAAGCACCCTTTGGAATCATCGTAACCAAAAACACACTCGACTTAAAAGACAATACCCTTCTAATCCCTCTTTGGCTATTCTTACTCATGTGCTAAAACCAACCCTTCATTTGAAGCTGAATTACCTCTTCTTTTTTCATTTCATCATCTAATATTTTTGTTATCTCCTTGAGATCCAATAACAACAAACCCGATACGTTCCTATCAATCAATTCCTGTTCAAACCCTGACTTAGAAATAATTATATACTCAAACTTACCACTTGCAGATGTTTTTTGAGATTTTCTTTTCAGTTCTTCAAAACAACCGCTCCCCATTTTTTTTTCTTTAAACTTTGCTTCAAGAAAAACTGTTTTTGATTTACTTTTTAACACTAAATCAATATCTTCATTTTTTTCCCACCATTTTCCGCATTCAATAAACTCAATTTTTTTATTTTTTATCTCTTTACCATTCATAAAAATAAAAAATTCTCTAACAATGTCTTCAAATATCCTGCCGCAATAAGTACCAAATTCTTTATGTATTCTTTTTTGAATGGCATCAGAATTACCCATAGCCACCTGTTCTCTGTAAGAATAAACAAACCGATACCAAAACCTGAAAAAATTATCTTTTATCCCATATCTTTTCATTCTTTTCTTCCCAAACAACGGGTCATTTACTTCTATAATATCTAAAAGTTCCGATAAATTTTTCAAATACGGGGAAATTTCATAATTTTCCAAACCAAGAGAATCAGCTATTTCTTTGGATTCAACTTTTCCTTTTGAAATTGCCTTTAATATAGAAATATATCTTTCAGGGTTTTTTAATTCAAATTTAAGGGCATTTATGGGTTCATCAAACAAAGACCCATTCTCAGACAAAGCAAGATAATTAAACGATTCAAACAAATCTTTATCTAAAAACTTAAAATCAGACAAATATTTTGGAGTGCCGCCAAAAACCGAAAATATCTTTATTTTTTCTTCTTCTGATTTTTCCTTAAACATTTCCCTCAAATCTATATATCTAAACTGTTTAAGATGATAAGAAAACGTTTTTCTCCCATAAAGAGGGCCTTTTTCTTCTAATGCTAATCTATGCATCATACTCATAGAAGAACCGCAAATAATAACCATGATTCTTTTGTCCTTCAAAGAATTATCCCAACTTTCCTGAAGATTAAAAATAAAATCCTTTGCAAAATAATTTACTCTTTGAAACTCATCAATTACTAAAAGAATCTTCTCATCAGCAGATTTTTGAGACACATAACTAAAAAAATCTTCCCATTTACTTATTTTAACTGATTCTTTAAAAGTCTCTTCTATCTTAATTGAAAGAGCATTCATAAAATCTCTTTTGTTATCATAAACAACATTTATGTAAATCTTGTTTTCTTTCACCTTTCCAAAAAACTTACGAAGCAACTCAGACTTTCCCACCCTCCTTCTGCCATACAATACCCCAAACTCTCCTTTTTTCAAATTAATAAATTTACTTCTAAGGAATTCCAACTCTTGAACCCGATTATAAAACCGCTTTTCCATATATAATCAACATTATATAGTTATATAATGTAAATTATATAAACATTTCGATACTACAAAAAAACCCAATCACTCCCCCTTATAACCAACCGACTCCATAAACCCGACAAGATCCTTCCCGTGAACATCAAAATCAAAAACCTTATTGACATTCTTGTTAAGCTGATCAATAAAATCAAAAAACCCTTCATCGCCCCAGACCTCAAGCTCAAGCAAACCACACATTTTACCCAGCTTCTCCTTTGCAGCAGAAATCTCAACCTCATTTTCAACAACAACTTCAAGCTCGAAATAAAACCCATAACCCGGAATCTCAACCAAAGCAAAAACAACACCGTCAAACTCAAAATTTTCCATGAACCTGAAAGCAGACATCCCCCTCTTATAACCCAAAGCAGCATACGCTTCAACAACATTCAAAAACCCACCTTTCTCTGCCCGCACCAAAATCTCCTTTCTTTCATCACAAGCGCCCCAGCCACCCACCTTAATGACCATCTCAGGCACGCCGTCAGTAACCCTGGCGCGAACATCCGTCTTCCTCTCCCGAATACCCTCGCAAAACGTCGAATAATCAATCAAAAACCTACTCTTCCTGCCCAAAAACCTGCCCTTGTCAAGCAAAAAACGCTTCAACTCAACATACTTCCTATCAGAAATCGGGCCCCGAAACTCCACTTCAAACACACGCAACACCTCAAAAAACCAACAAATCTAAAAAACCACCCTTACAACATTACAACAAAGGCAAAACAAAGTAATAAACCCTTTTAATTTTGCGCTTGGTTGCGATTATAAAGCTTTTAACCTCTAAAAAATAAGGGTTTTTTAAAAAATATAGAAAAACTTTGTTTCTGAAAGAAATAAAGTATTTCCATTAAAGCATTTTGTAAAAGCAAGTGCAACACCATTTTAAAGCTAAAAACCACCACCCTGAAAGCCAAATAAAAACATATCTTTTTTGCAAAGGTTTTTAAATGTTAAATGCAGTATAGTAAATCCAAAGATTGTATCTTTTTTGCAAAAGATTGATCCAACACAATAAAGCCACAAGAAAAGCAATTAGAAGGTGATGAAAATGAGCGATATAGAACTGGTTTTCAGGATATTTGGCATCGGTATTGTTCTTTTTTGCATTTCTTTCCTAGTGCTGGGAATCATGGTTTCATCAGCAATAAACGAAAAACTAACCAACACAATCAACTCACCGATTGATTCAATTATCAACACCGCATTAATCACAGAAGAATTTTCAAATTTAAAAAACACACATAGCACAATAGAATTAGAAAAAGATTATTTCCAAAAGAAATAAAGTTTTTCCATTGAGAACCGGGCCAAAAAACAAGATCTCAAATAAGCTGCAATAAACTGAATTTGAAAGCACAGCAACTGGCTGCAAGGACCGTTCAAATAAAAAGAAATAAACTATTTCTTATAGAAACAAAGTTTTTCCCTAAAACAATCTTTTGTTTTAGTCAAAAAAATAACGATTGTCAGGTCAAAATTGTGGTTCTAATCAAACACATCAACAAATTTATCACAATTTCTGCAACAACTAAAGTACAAATCACACCATAACAGCCCCCGCTTTGACTATGCCTATTGTATTCTGCAGCTGACACAACCTGCCGGATCGCCAGGCAGGCAAAAGGAAAAAGTGTGTTTCCTTAAGAAATAAAGTTTTTCCATTAAGCATTTTTTGACACCCCGCAACACCAAAATTAAACAAGAAAATTCAAAAATGCTTTAGTTTGCCTTATCTGAACCGAATAGGAGAGGGGTAATTGGATAAATTTGTGGTTTTTGAAGGGTTTTTTGTTGATCTTTTTTGAAGGGTTTTTTCGGAAATTTTTTGTGTTTCAATTTTTCCCTGGAATTTTGCTTTGTTTTTTGAAAATTTTCAGTATTTTTTCAGGCTCAAAAAATAACCCTATTCATATCAAAGTCATATAACTACTATTTTACTATATCAGATTAATGTGTAGTATTTTTTGAGTTGTTTGCGGGAAAAATGTGCTTGTTATATCGAACTAATGTGATGAAAGTATTCTTTGCAGCGGAACCTTGCCTAAATGGGTTGGATAGAGTATTTTAGGGGGAAAATGGGTTAATTCTTATGTTTACATATCGGATTGATGTGAATGGGGTTTTTAGGGGGTTTTGGTGGAACATAGCGGATTGATATAATTAGTTACAATCTTCATTTGTAAATCTGAAAAAATAAACTAATTAGTATGTCAAACAAATTTAAAAAAATGATTTTTTTAATAATTTTTCGCCGGGGGTGTTGTTTTTCCTTCAACAAACAAACCATTTGGCAAAGTTAATTTAAAAGTGTGACTATTATAATAATCAGAAACTATATGAGAAACTATATGAGAATCTCTACATCTGCTTGTTTTTTTTGTAAAATCAAAAATTAATTCTTCACTATTACCTGGATTAATAATATTACCCATAACTTCAAAACAAAGCCTTCCACCCAAATAAAATTTATAAAAACCAGACTTAATACTATCTTGACTATTATTTCTTATTAAAATACTTATATAATCAACTTTCAGACTTGTATTAACCAATTTTGAGGAAGGATCCATAACAGCATTAGTATTTCCCACATCTATTTTAATGGGCATAAAGGCCGGACAATCTGGTTTACAATTAAGTCTATTTTCTTCTAAATCACAAACACCATCACCACATTTATCAATACATAAGCATTTTAACTCACTGAATTTTTGATTTTCCTCACAATTTGGAACTGATACGGGATACTCTTTACAACAACCTTCAATATATTCCACATTACAAATATAATCATCTGTTTTATCACAAACATCTTTACTACATCTATTATTATCATTACAATCGCGATTAGATAGGCACATTATCTGTTTTTTTCCACCACAAACATCAGTTAAATCTTTGCTATAACCATCAATGTTTGACAACATAAACAACACAATTATTCTTACATCTAAATCTGCAAACTCACTAACTATATTTTGATAACTTCCTTGTAGCGACCGTTTAACCAGTTTAGATACAGAAAAATTACTTTTTAAAACCACATTGTCTAGTTGTTTTATGTTTTCAATAAAGCCATTTTTCTCTATAATTTCTTCTTTTTCAACATCAACCACTACTTTATAATCAAAAATATCCTTCCAACTAGTTCCACTGAATTTTACAAAATCATTCATTATGCCAAGTGGTTGAGACTGCCCAAAATACCCATTTTTATCAACAAGATCATATAACTTACCTTCAGAAACATCAAAATCATAATAAACAACATATGTGGAAACAGTTATCTTTTCAACTTTTTTATCCAAGTTTATTACAAAAATATTTGGGCAGTTTTTTTCAATTTCCTTGAAAGCAACTAAACTTTTAATTACTCCCAAGTCAGAATCAGCGATATCAATTGCTTTTTGTGAGTTTTCATCATTTATACAACCAGCAAAAAAAATAAATAAAATGATTAACAAAGGAAGTATTTTTGACATGCAATACTATTACATTAACACATTTAAAAATTTAGCTAAGCACAATAGAAAAACTTTCTTTCCTAAAGAAAAATATTATTTCCATTAAATAACTCAAACAATAAACAAATTCATATTTCAGGTAGAACATACTTTAAATAAATTTTTTCTTTTGCTTCATACTTCCCATCTTTAGTTCTAACCACAACTTCAACAAAACAGTCGTTTTCAATAATTTTTTGTTTACTAATTGATGGCATTCTTAAGAGATATCTTTTTACCCCATTAGGTTTCAAAATAGTAATGTTTTTATCATAGTCTAAACTAAATCCCACCAATGAATTATCACCAGATTTTTTTTCTTTTTCAGAAACAATACTGTATTC
>JAGGVJ010000018.1 GCA_021158055.1 Candidatus Iainarchaeum sp.
AGGTACAAACTCAATACACTGTTCAGGAAGTAAAAATTACAACTATATACCTGTAGTGGGCAACACAGGTGTCCTTATAGACTCATCACAGTACCATATTTTTACAGTTATCTGGAATTCACCAGTAAGTTCATGGTATATGGATTATGCAAATCAAGTAACTGGCAATACATCCATACCAACAGTTGATTTACGTCCCGGTTTTTGGATACAGAGTTCTGCTGGCAACCTAGACGTAGACTGGATCCGTGTCCGCAAATACGTTTCTTTAGAACCAACCGCAATCCTGGGTGCGCAGGAGCAGTTTGGCGCCCCGGTTGTAACTGAGATAATCCTTAATTCTGCGTCTTTTGAAGTAGGTGATTCAGTGACCGCAACTGCTACTGCAACTGATCCGGATAACGATCCGATTATTGAGTTTGATTTTCGTGTTTTGGACGGGCTTGGAAACGAAGTTGCAAATCCCGCACCCCCAAATTCAGGCGCTTACTCATTTGTTGCTGTTGGCGAGCCCGGTTTGTGGCAGGTGAAAGCAAAGGCGAGTGACGGGGAGTACTGGGGGCCTGAATCCACGAAAGAAGTGTTTGTGAATGATTCAGGTCTTGCGACTGCGGGCTTGAGTTTTAGTGACGGCGTTAACTTGAACACTGAGTTGTTTGAGGGAAAAGTGGTTCTTTCAGGCACGCAGACAAACGGGAGTTTCACGACCAGCGCTATTGAGCCGGTGAATTTCAGCAAGTGGGGGGTTGTGACGTTTTCAAAAACCACTCCCGGATTGTCAACACTTACAGTAGACGTTTTAGACGCGTCAGACGATTCGGTTTTAATCGCGAATGTAAAGAGCGGGCAGAACATTTCGCAGTTTGAAGCCAGTGCGGTTAAGCTGAGGGCAAATTTCACTTCAGGCAGTTCTCCGTCTTTGGATTTGTGGGACGTGAGTTATTATTCCCGGTTCAAAATAACTGTAACCAATTGCTCGGCTCCTTATTCCGGAGACGTCACTGCAGAAGCAGTGCGGGTAAGTGATTCAGCTGAATTCGGCCCGTTCACCGGAACATGGGGACAGGTGTTTGTTGAAGTCCCGCCCGGAGTATACAACATTCAGGCGTGCATCCCTGCAAACGGAAAATGCAGCTGGAAGTACAACGTGGAACTTGCGTGATGATTAAAACAAACACTAAAAAACACACAATAAAACAACCATGCAAAACTAACAACATACCACATATTACTGTGCAAAACAAAAAAACATCAAACAACGGTGAAAAAATTGATTGTAATAACCGGAACACCAGGAACAGGGAAAACAACTATTGCAAAAGAGCTTGGAAAAACATTAAACAAACCTGTTTTCAGTGAAATTGACCTTATTTCAGGCAAAAAAATCGGTGAAAAAAACAAAGACAATGAATTTGAAGTTGAGCTTGAGTCACTTGAAAAAGAAATAAACCGACTTTCAGAGGACTGCATTGTTGAAGGTCACATGCTCTGCGAGATAAAAACACCTGCAAGCATTGTAATTGTATTGAGGTGCGACCCCAAAAAACTTGAAAAACGACTTTTGAAGCGCCACTACAAGACAAGAAAAGTAAACGAAAACATCTGCTGCGAGCTGATTGACTACTGCCTTCAGAAGGCTGAAGAACACTACCCCCACGTTATTTCAGTGAATGCCAGCGGCTCGCCTGAAGAAACTCTTTCAAAAACCATAAACGCAGTAAAAGGAAAATTCACAGGAGACCTCGTTGACTGGAGCAGCCAAATCGCAGAATTCTCAAAGAAACAAACTCCAAAATGAATATCTCAAAACAACATCAACCAAAAACCTTTCTTGGAACCCTCTTTCTTTCAACAGGCTTTTCCCCTGTTTTTTTGAAACGAAACCAATAGACTCCAAAACACAGGACCAGCACTGCAAAAAGAATCCACGGGACAACACCAAACTCACCGCTGTTTTTCTTTTCATCAACCAAAACAAGCATGCCTGACCTGACATACCTTGAAAGAAACGCTGAAGTCGCAAACTTTTTCTCTTCAAAAAGAGCCTTTGAATCCTCGAGCAAAACACGGCTTTCAGCCAGTTGAGCACTTGACTCTGACGAAGCCAAAGCCTCTTTTTCACTCAGCTCAACCAAAGCAAGCGAAAGCTCTGACTCACTCGCCTCCCTTGCGTGGTCAATTACAAGAGCCCTTTTTCTGAGTTCTGAACCAACATTGCTTTCAAGAGCATCAAACCTTGCAAAACAATCTTTCTGGACAACCTCGACAAATGACCCGATTGTATCTTCCCCTTCAACACACTCTTTTTCAAGCAATTCAATATCCTGCCTGAACCGGTTGTCTTTGTTTTGCGCTGTTTCCACTGCAGACTCACTCACCAAAAAACCAAACCCTGTGTCAAGCGCTTTTTCAATCACATCATCTTCAAGTTCCGGTTTTACAAGAACAGACATAACTTCTGTAGCATCGGCTGCTGCCTTAATCTTTTCAAAAAGCGAATCAAGGTTTTCAGCAAACGATGCCATTTGTGCCTTTATATCTTTTTCAATGCAGTTTTCTGACTCAATCAAAGAATTCTCTGTTTCAATAAAAAATTTCCTTGACTGCGGATCATTCAAATAAACCGGCAGGTTTTCAATCAGACTATTCAGGTTTGAAACTGCCGCTACGCTTTCACCGGAAGGGTTTTCAAGCATGTCCAAAACATTGCGCAGGTTTGAAGCGCTTTCAAACAACGCCTGAAACTCTTCAAACAAATCATTGGTCTGCGACTTGAATTCATCGCTTCCCTCAATAACCTCAAGCGCGTAACCAAGAACATCTATCGCTTCTGCAATATTACCTGACAAACACATCTTTTGCGAACGTGCAAACTCGTTGTCTGCAAAAAGAAGGTCCTGCGCAAACTCTTCAGTTATCTCAAAAGACTCAAGGTTCAGGCGGACCTGCAAAAATTTATCTGACAACGCCTCATACTCCAAAGACAATTTCTTTAAATCAAAAACCTCTTCCCTGCTCTTGTCAATGCCTGTTGAAATAGACTGTGCAGCAACCGCAAACTCTGAAAGGCTCATTTCTGGATAATTTTCCATGAGTTCGCTTAGTTTCTCTTCAAAGCCCTCAAACAAGGCTTCATTTAAAGGCAGTTCTTTTTCAAGCTCGTTAATTTTTTCCTCAAGCGCTGACAACACGTCTTCCTTTGCCTGATCTGAGGAATCAAAGCAAAAAGAATACTCTGCCCTTGAAACACCGTGTGACTGAAGGGACTTCAAAACAAAAAACACATTGTTTGAACTGCTTCCGAAATAATCAAAACCGCTTATGTCTGAAGAAGACTTCAAAGAAGCTTTTTCAACACCTGAATACGGAAGATCAAAATGAATCCTGACGTCCGTCAAATCAAACCCGGTATTGTTTATTATCACAATATCTGTTGAAGACTCAACACAACCGCCAGTATCTTCACCCAGCTTCGGCACTGAAAACCGAAGTGAAACAGGATCAAGCAGTTCTGCTTTCAATTCCACTGCCTGCTTTCCCTCCCTGATATTTAAGAGCTTTATTTTAGAGTCGCTTGATTCAAAATCAGCTTCAATAAAATGGCTCAAGTCAAAAGTTGTATTGACCCACAACTCGTCAAAATTTCCTTGCGCATCCACTTCAAACAACAGTTTAACATCTGCGGATTCGTTTGTTGCTCTTTCAACCAGGTATTTCTCAGATTCAATAATCGCAGGCACAAAGGAAAACTCCATTGAACACGAATGACTTCCTTGGGCAAGCTCTTCAAAAAACAAATGTATTTTGCCGTCCAAAAAATAAGTCTTTATCGGTTTTTGTGTGCAGCTCTTCAGCGAACTGTCAGACACCTGGGAATAAGGAATTGGAGAGTCAATTGACAACAGAACATTTTCAATTAATCCAAACGGGTTTGAAAAAAACAACACCAGTGTTGACTCAACCACCTCACCGGCAACAGGTTGTGATAAAAAAAGCCACTTCTTGCGCGTGCCAAAAGAAATCACTTCAGAGGACTTCGCATGCATTGACTTCAAAATTGATTCTATTTCCAAAAGGTCTCTTTCTATCTGTAAAATTTTCCCAATGGCATTCAAACCAAACCCAGTTGAATCCGATTGAACAAATGACTGTATATCATCCGATAGTTCACGCGCTCTTGAAACCTCTTCAAAAACTGAAGAATCAACTGCCAAAATCAATTTCCTGAGTTTTTTGTGTTTCTCAAAAACAGGTCTTGAAAACAGTTCAAATTCCACTTCAATCAACTCAGAAAGACGCTTCGCAAAAGACAGCGATTCCAAAGCTTTCCCTGAAGCAGACTCCAGATCATTGTTCTCAGCACTTGCCTTTGCTTTTTTCAAAGAGGACTTTGCAGAATACAACAGCTCAAAAAGAGGCTCCTTTGACCCGCTGTCAATTTCAAGCGCAAGCAAACTGCGTTCCAACCCAGCAAGCAAACGCCCTGCGTTTTCAACTTCGTACAGGCCGCTTGTTAAAGGGTCAAGAACAATTTTTTTCACGCGCTCAATCTCAAGTGCGGCATTGACCAGCACAGCCACGCGCACACCAAGAGGCTTTGTGCGGGAACCGTTAACATTTTCTTTTTGAACACGCAGTTCCTTTTCTGCAAACCCGACCAGCCAGCCGGTTGTTTCATCAATGCCCGCGGTCTTTTCAGAAGACAGCCCTTCAACCAGCCTTTCAAGGTCCTGAACCCTCAATTCATACGCCTGCCTTGCCTTTGATTCTATATTATCCATGCCTGACACGACTTTTTCCTGGCTATCTTCCAAAACCATGGCTTTTCGCAATGCAAGACGCAAGTCAATTATGCCTGAGGACAGGTAATTATCCTGCTTGAGCGCGTATGTTTTTTCAGCTTTTTTCTTTAAGAGTTCTATTTCCGAAATTTTTTCCTCAAAATTTTCCAGCAGTTCTTTTGGAGAGGTAAAAAGAGTGTTTGACGCTTCAAACCAGCCGTTGTTTTTTCCGAGAAGTTCATTTAAACCGGACAGAACAACATCATTTATTTCGTAGAGGTCTTCTGATTTAAAGCGCGAGTGTGCGTCTTTTATCTCCAAAACCCTCTTTTCCAAATCCGCCAGACTCTGAGTGCGGTCAGACTCCATGTCTTCAAGAATTCTCAGTGAATCAGCCGTAAACGAAAAAGAAGACTTGAAAAGACTATCCCCTCTCAAGCCCACTCCTTTTTTCATTGCGCTTCCAAGAAGATAAACTTTCGGCCTTTTTCCTGAAGAGATCATCTCCTCGATTTCTGAACGCGACTCTGAAACAACATCAGAATAAAAAGGGACAACCAGGTCAAAAGCCAGTGCCTGTTCATGCAAACCAGACAGTTTTGAAAGCCCTGAAGCACCGATGAAAAAATACTCCACCCACAAAAGAGAAGAAAAAGGCTGCTCTTTTTCAAGAGAATTAATCACATCTTTCATTGCCCTTGAATTTCCCACAGCAGAGTGAAAGTCCTTTAGTGCGCTTATGGATGCCTGCGTTTCATTAAACCTTCTGAAGACCTCTGCCGAATAATTCGGATCATCTGCTCCGGCGCGGTCAAGTTCTTCCTGAACAGACAAAGCCATTTCAGTCATTCCTTCAACAGAGTCGTCAAAAGAATCAAGGGAATCTGAAACAGTTTCATAAAACTCATAAGCAGACGAAATAACCCTGTCGTAGTTTCTTTCATCTGCCTCGCATTCCTCTTCAACTTTGTAAAAGGCTTTTTTTGCTTGCGTCAAAGAAAACCATGTTTCTGCAATTTTCAAGGCGTTTTTTTCAGCCAGGTTTTTTAGATTATATTTTTCAAAAAGTCTGCTGTCAAAATCAGAAGAAAGAATCGATTTAACTGCCAGCGAATCATCTTCTTTTTCCAGAGGAATAACCGAAACCCGGTCAATGCCACTTGACAGTACAGTTTTGCATACAAAAGACGCTTCCTTATCTTCAAGCGCATCTTTTTCCATTTCATCTCCCCCAGGAAAAGAAATGCACCCGAAAAGCAGCGTCATCGCAAAGAGGAGGACAAGCCCCCTCTTTGTTTTCAAATTCCCTGCCATCCCCAATTCAAAAGTTCACGTGAACAAAATAGTATAAATAGCTTTTCAAACTGTTGCAACTCAAAGTGGTTGCAGTATAATGCTGTTAAAATCGTTTGCAAGGTATGCTAAAATCGCTGGCAAGCCAGTTAAAAACCATTAACAAACCATGTTAAGGTTATCAGCAAATAACAGATAATAAGTAACAGATAATCAATGATATGCCTAAAATTAATCCTTATTGAAAACCCCACAGACATCCTTCAAATACGGGTACCGGCCAATCAGCTTTTTTGTTTCTTCCCTCATTTTCTCTTCTGAAATATCATCAGCAACAAAATCCAGGCTTAACAAGACATACTCCCTGATTCCTTTTTTATTCCCTGCTTCCAGAGCACCACCCCCGCTTCAGAAATTCACGTGAGCAAAATAAAATAAATAGCTTTTCAAACTGTTGCAACTCAAAGAGGTTGCGTTTTTCCTCAGGGAATATGTGACTCCCACATTTCTTTTATGTAATTGGCGTTGCAGTCGCTGTTTGCCCAAGTCCCAAAATTCTTGAAGTTGTATATGTTTGGAACAGAGCCTGAGTCGTCAAACAAAACATTTTCATGCTCCAGATAATCTTTTAAGTCGCCCGCGCTTATCTCGTTTTTCCTCCAGTACTTCAACCCCGAACAAAAGCTGTTCATGTTGGGGGAGCAGGTGCCTGTGTTTTCCTGGAAAGTGTCGACTGCAAGTGGATCATCAGCAAAAGAAATTGATGACTCCTGTTCAAACGCGTTTTTTTCCTGTGCCGCACTGAACGTTAAAACAGAATCGCCGGCAGCAGCTGGAAACACAACTGTATTCACGGCCACGCCGGTGTTGATATTATGATATTCATCATCATCACCAGAGTCATCACACCACCACGAACTTTCAAAGTCCCAGGTGCTGCATCCAAAATCCCCTTTATCTATGAACTTATCATCGCCGCATAAGTCATCTGATTCATTTGATATGGCAGAACTACATGTGCTGTTTTCAGATTTCACCATCGGCGCAAGAAACAAGTTGTAACTGACAGCAAGGTCGCTTTCATCAATCGGATACGTGTGATAGAACAAAAGAATGAAATACTGGTCCGAACCAAGTTTTTCCCCCAACTTTGCGCTAAGTTTTTCAGTTGAATAAACCTTAAAAACACTGTTGTCTGCATGGGTTGCGCTGCAATAAGATGAAGCGCCGCAATTGTTTCCCTGGCCGGAGCTTATTGCTTCAAGAGAATCCCCGTCTGAAGTGTACCTCCCAACCAATTTTTCCCCGAAATCGCTTACTTTGGCATCCCCCTGCTTCAGATTAAGAATCATGCCTCCAAGCGAATTATCTTCGGAATTATTGTAGACTGCAAAAATCCCGTAAACTGTTTTAGTCTTGTGAGTAAGCTGCCTTATTTTCCCACACGCTCCAACCATAACTTCCATTGCCGGCTGGTTCAAAACCGCAGAAAATGCCTTGTTTGATTCCTCTGTGTCTTCAATTATCATTTCTGCGAAATCACTTAGTTCAACATTGTAATCCAGTTCTTCCTCTTTGGTTGCGCCGGCATCAAGCTCAAACTTCTCAAAAGAAATTGAATCTGTCCCGTCAGCAAACTTTGCGTTTAAAACTTCAACACTGAAAGAAATATCTGAAACCTTTTCCTCGGAAGTGTTCGTGACTTTGATTGTGGTTCCCGCTTTCAATAAACCGTCGTCTTCCCACACTTCCCGTGAATTTTCAAACAAGACCTCAATGCCGCAGGATGACGGCACATCGCTTCCCTGGCAAACAGAAGAGCTGTCGATATTGCTGTGGTCAAAGGAAATCGGGTTGTCGGTGCCGCCACAGGTAGACCTTTCCTGCTGCTTATCACTTCCTGAATTGGATTCGTTTTTTATGTGCGTGGTTCCACCGCAAGGCACGCTGTCTTTTGTAATCTCCCGCATTGACTCTTCATTCATCCCGGTAAAAAGAACCAGCTTCTTGCCATTGAAATCATCGCATTTCCCGCTTTGGGCAATATCCTCCCATGAATTCAGCGCATAACGGTTCACTCCCTCGCTTCCGCCCTTGAGCCCCCAAAAGCTCCCGACATACTGAGGATAGCACTGATTGCATTCAACAAAAGCCGTGCAGCTGAAAAGACACCTGTAATAATATGCACTTCCAGCGCAACCGGAACACGTGGGCGGGTTGCCTGACGACACAGTGTGGCAATTGTTACTCTTATACACTTTTTTGCCTGAAGGCAGGTACTTGACAAGCAAACTGTTGAGTTGCGCGTCAGTTTTTTTAGGCCAGTCGCATGCCGGCTCCGGGGGCGGGCCACAGTTGCTGCACCCTCCGGTACACCCTTTGCTAACTGTCAGACTGGAATGAGCTCTTCCAAGCCTGCAGCATTCAAGCCTGTTCTGAGAAATGTCAGTTGTCGGAGCATCAAGCTCTTCTGTAGTCAAAACCCTCAAATCTTCAGAGCCGTCAATCATTGAAGGAAAATCAGCCTTACTGTCCAAAAGAAACAAACTTACCATGTCAAAAAATCCCAGTTGCTTTAAATAACCGTAATCATCCTTCACTAACTTTCCATTGTCACATATCTGCAGGGCAGTGGCGGAATAACTGCCGGTCCCTGAAACATTCTGGTAAGTGCGCTTTGTAGAACAGGCACCTGTGAAAGCCGAAAAAGACCCGTAAACCCAGTCAACGCCGCATTTTCCGTTCAGGTAGCGCAGCAGGGAATCCTCGCCCGGGTGGCCGACAACTATCTTGTGGTACCTGCTAAAAGCACTCATTATCGACGAATCGCTCCCGAAAATACCTCTTGCAAAAGAAATCGGAACAACCGCTTTCCTGAAATCATCCCATTCAGAGGAAGGGGTGACGCACTTTTTGAAAGAATCATCCGCAAAATCAGAAAACAATGAAATGCTGTTTCCCGAGCCGTTATCTGCCTGCCTGTCATCAAAAAGAACAACGGTGTTGAAAGCCTTCATTTCACCTGAATCAGCGGAAATATCCCCGACAAGAGGCCCCACCGTTGCAAGCGGCTCGTCGCAAATCTGCGAAGGTTTAAAAGGAGACTCGTTAAATTTCGGGATAAAAACATTGTCTTTTGCATAGACAAGCGCATTGTCAGTGATTGCCGCAACCACAATCCACATGTTGGCCCCTACTTTTGCAGGATAAACAGCATATGACTCCCCGATAAATGCGTTCCCACCATAACCGATGAAAACCGACTTTTCAGAACCCGGGCCGTTCACGCAATAAAACACAGGGTTGCCTGAAGCCGGGTCGTTTACTGCGGCAAGCAGGTTCACTGACTCAGGGTCCTGCGGATTGCCTGACGCAGACGAATCCTGCTGCGCGCTCCAAACCAGCACAATATTGTAATTATCCCTGTCCGGATCCGAATACAACTCGTCAAAACTCTTTACATTTTCAAGCGGAACACCTATTTTTTCCGCAATGGATTCAGCTGTTTCTTTTTCTTTTGAATCGCCGTAAGCAATCCTCATCAGGCAAGGGCCCCCGCCAGAACGGGTTTTTTCAAGGGCAATGTCATGATTTTCCTCGCTTCCCAAAGTTTTTTTCCAGATATAGGCCATTAACGGGTCACTGCTCAGCGAAGTGTCTCCAAGCCGCCATGCAATGCTTTTTCCCTTTGGATCCAGTGAATTCAAAGGCGTTGAATCGCGGTCATCTTCAATCATGTCAAAACACAGCTCCTCATCGCTTGAAACGCAATGCAAATGATGTGAATCATAAGGCACAAACGCAGCGTCTGAAAAAACACTGTAGCTCATCGGCTCGCTCAGTTCAATCTTCACTTCCCTTGAAGACGCAGGGTTCAGCCAGTTGTTTGAAGAAACCGACGCATTGTCCCAGGTATCTTTTATCATGCGCCACAAATACCTTGCGGCCTCGTCAGAAGAACACTCTGTTACGCTGCAGTCGTTTTCCTCGTCAGAAATCACGTGAATATTTATGTAATTCTCCCCTGTTGCGGAAACCAAGGTGCCTGACTGACCGGCTGAAACCGTGAAACTCAGGTCTGTTCCGGCAACATCTGAAGGGACAAGGATTTCCTCAATCATCCATTCAGAAGAATCTTCCTTGAAATTTGCGTCTTTTTCAATGGGTTCAACAAGCGGCTCGGAATACTTCACAGTCACATTGTCAACCTGTTCCAGCCGGTTTCCCTCAAAATCAAACACGCGGATTCCTATGTCCTTCACTTTTGCCTCAACAGGTTTCGTGAACTCCAAAGGCACAAACAAATAATCGTCACCATCCTTTATTGCAACCCTGAGCATCTGCTCCGGGTTCTCGCTGACAACAATTGAAATCCCGTCAAAAGCGGCTTTGTATTCCATGGCGGAATAAACAAACAAAGCCTCCAGATGAATCGGGTATGTCCCTTCTTCACTCGGGGCGGTCAAAATTGCCTTGTATTTTCCGATCTGCGGGCTGTAAGTCATTTCAATGGTTTCCGGTGAAAAAGACGGTGCAGACAACTCAACAGTTGCCTCGGAAGACACTGAATTTGCCCACTTCACAATCGCTTCAACATCCACTTCTTCTCCCGGCGCCACAACCAACGGAGACGCAGAAACATCTGCAAAAACAAGTTCGCCTGAATCCGACTCAACAGGTTTGAGTTTGAACGAAGCTGAACCGACCGCGGGCTCACTGCCTGTCTGGACAGCACGCAAGTCAACAACATAAGAACTAAACTCCGGATTTGACGGGACATCAAGGTCCCTCAACACAAAAACGCACTCTGACGACAGGTACTCTGTAAGTTTTTTGTCTGAAAAACCGAACTGGACAGAAGACGCGAAAACATTCACGTCATCGTCCAAGTCAAGGATTTTGCCGTAAGCTTCTCCGTCGTCTGTCACGCGCCTGACAACCCTGACTTTCACGGGTCCCGCGTCAACTCCTTTCGGCACATCTCTTGTGTAACTGGTCCCGTTGTGTTCTTCGTCCTCGCTTCCGAAATAAAAAACCACGGAAAGCTCTTGTTCAGAGTTCGCGGAAACCGTAACCGTAAAAGTTTTTTCAGCACTTAAATGCACACCTGACACACCCCATTCCGCTTTAATTGTAAACACCATGCTCTTGTCAGTCAAAGGCGCGCTTATCCCTGCCTTGTAAGCCAGCAGGCCATTGTCAAAAACCATCGGCTTGAAAGAAGACGAATCCCCGCTCCTGTAAGTGACCATGGCATTTTTGACCAGATTTGTGCCTGCAAAAACTTTTGCCGAAAGCACGAAATCCTCCCCGAGAGCAACAGCGTAATTCGGCATTACATCCTGTATTATGAGGTTTTCAGGAGACACTGCAAACTCAAGCCGGATCGGCAGGTCAACTCCCTTTGAATCCATTGAATAAATCCTTGACTTGAACTCTTTGAACTCAAGCGGAACACCTGTTACCATTACCTTGTATTTGAAATTGGGTTCAAGCATGATTATTTCAGTCCACGGCAAAGACGAAACGGAAAGCGAACCGTCAGACTCCGAACCCCTTATCTTTTCGTCAAAACTGCTCCACAAAGTGACTTTTACTTTGTCTGTCACAGCCTCTCCCGCCGCAAGCACTTTTATTCTAAGCGGCGCTCCCTTGAAAAGAGTTATTTTCTGCTCCGCCAACCCGCCTGCAAATATCCTCACAAGTCTTTTAATGCGGTAATCAGAATACAGAGAGTAACCTGTGACATTTGCGTACACCTGCGCATTTGCAGGGATGCCTTTGAAAAGCACACAACCAGTATTGGTGGTTTCCCCCCTTGCAATCTCATGATCTTCGTCGTTGAACACAATCACTGTCGCCTGTTTTGCAACGGTCTTCCCTGCCTTGACACAGACATTAAACCTGCCTTTCTCTGCTTTTTCAATCGGGGTTATTGAAACATTCCGGACTTCAACCGAACCTGCCTTTACCTTGAAAGAGCTTGTGCTCTCATCAACAAACCCTTCTTTTGAAACAAACACATACAGCTCTTTACCGCTTTCGGTCCTGATATCCGCGCGACCGGAACCGTCTGAAACGCCGGATGAAACAACTGTTTTTGTTTCAAAATCCTTCAGCTCAACAGAGGCACTAACCACAGCACCTGCATTGACACTGTTGTGAACCGTAACTTTTACGACACCGCTTGAATAATCAGGAGAAAAATCAGGATTTTCCTCCACTGCTTCGTCAAGGCACGACTTCAGATTAAAAACCAAAAGCGACTCGTTTTCTTCAACAACAAGGGTTTTTAAAGATAAAAACTTTTGGCAGACAGATTTTCCGTCTTTTTGCAGGTCAACTGAATAACTCCCTTTCGCAAGACCTTCAAACAAAACCTTTCTCTCAGGGGACTTTACATTTTCTGAAAACTGCGCGCCGTCATCTGACTCCAGCACAAGCTTCGCTTCAAAGCCCTGGTAATCTTCAATATGATCCATCAAAACCACTGCTGAAAACGTGGTTTGTGCAGGGAAAACCATGGGAAACAACAAAAAAGCCAGAATAACAAGAAACAGTGCCGGGATTGCAACAGGCGAAATACCTGTATTCTCCCACAAAGAAGCAGATGGAACCCCCTTGTCTTCAATTGAATCAAGCGCGTCCCAGCAAAACTCATCAGCGCCCTCGTAAAAATCCGTGAGGTAATCAAAAACAGAATCATAGGCATCATAAAGCCAGTCCGGAATCATGTCAGACACACTCATATTTTTCAAAACCTTTTTTCAAAAAAATAAAAACTAAATCAAGGAATCAACCAAAACCAAAAAAACTTCAAATCAAGTTTAACTGTTTCAGGCAACAAGTCCAACTGCCTCAGGCAAAACCCAAATCAGCCCCATTACCTGAATCAACCCCCATTAAGACAAACAAAACCAACTATATAAATCTAAACACACCTCCCCTAAACACACAACCCGCCAGAATCCCGCAAACCGCTGCCTTCAGTGGCACACAATTCAAACGTGAAAGAATACCTTGCAGGACTGCTGACGCCGTTTGAAACAATCAGGTACTCTGTGCGGTTATCAATTAACTGGCCCTGAACCCTGATTTTTTTAACTGTTTTTTTCACCCATTCAACACCACCCGAATCTTCGTGTGAGCCGGTCCCCCTTACCAGACTGCTTTCTGAAAACCATGCGCTTTCAATTGAAATACCGTCATCGATAAGGCAACCTGAAAGAGAGTTGAAATAACTTTCAAGGGTGCTGTTCAGGTCCTCTTCAGCGGCAGTGCCTGTCGAACCAATGCCTACCAGACCTGAAATCTCTGAATTGAACTTTGCCTTCAATTTATTTTCAACAATCCACGCGTACCTGAAAACGCGCACTCTCGGGTGAAACGCCTGTTTTTGAAGGGCCTTGGCCTCCACCCTTGACTTGAATCCGCTGGTCGAAAGAGACGAATCCTCAAGCACAACAAGGGGTTCAGGGTCAACCACACTCTGCATCCTGACAATAAACGTGCCGTCTTCACCCGACGCAAAATCATCAAGGCACTCAATGCCTGCCGCCAAACTCCCTGCACTTGTATCCCACTCGTTCATGAAAACATTGTATTTTGAATCAGAATACACTGTTATCTGGGTATCTGCAATCGTTGTTGCAAACTCTGTCTTTGCAATGCTTCCAAGCTCATACAAAATCGAATCATGAATAACATCAAATTCAACAGACTCGGTTCCGTGATCATATTCGCCGTGGTTTATTGTCATCAACTCGCCGAGCTTCTCTTCAAGCATCCAGTCAGACGCATTAAAAACATCCACAGTGACCCTGTTTGCATGAAACGCGACCTCGCGGAACTTCAAAGTATCCTGAAGCATCATATTTAACCTCGCGTCCTCTGAAGACAACAAATTCACAGTGCTCAACACCAGCAAAAAAACCGCAATGCCCATCATCGGCGAAATCAGCACGAACCCTTTGCGCATGAAACAAATTTGTAAAAGGTTATTAATAAATTGCAGCCCTTCTCCATAATTTACCAATCCCACTTTAACTGCTTTGTTTAATAATAAGCCCATACTTTCAAAATATACAAACCAGTTACACAAACAAACTACACGAACAAGAGACAAACCAAACAACCAAAAGACAAACTGCACAAACCAACCAAACAAGCGCTTTGCAGATTAACAAAAAACCAAGGTAAAACCCATGCTTAAAAAAGGACAGGAATCAGCGCCGTTTGAACTTCTTATCGGGGTCATCATAATGATTGCCGTCGTCACACTCGGAACACTCATCATAAACTCAATGAACGAATTCTCATGCAACTCGCAAATACAAAAAGCAACCCTTAACCTGTCAAACACACTGCTTGAAGTGGAGCGCGGGGCACCCGGAACAATCCGCGACGTGAAAATACACGTCCCGCCGTGCGCTGCAGGAATCTACCTCTATCACAACCCTGAAAACTGCAACAACTGCATAAGGCACCCGGGAAAATGCTGGACAGCAAACTACCTTTTAAACAACGGCAACTCCGGACTGACCTGCGTCGACATACCTGAAAACAGCATCATTGAATCAGAAATAGACACCGGGCGCGAAAACGACAGCTTTCCGATTTCACTTAACTCAGACGCAAGCTTTGGAAGCGGAAACTACTGGATAAAAATAGAAAAAATGCCAAGTGGTAAACTTGAAATCAAAAAAGTCACAACATAAAACAGCGCTTTTCTGCTGCAGCAAAACACCTTTTTTACCCTGCAGCAAAACACGCGGGCAGGCAGACTGGGTGCTTTCAAAAGTAACCCTTTTGATTTACGTCATGATAATGATGGTTTTCCTCACAAGCTTTTGGGACACAAGCTCAAAAAAAGTAAACGAACGCATAGCAATTTCAATGGCACAGGACATCGCAAGCAAAATAGACTTCGTGGTAAACAGTTCAGGGAAAAACACATTCATGTACATTCCCCTGCCAACATCCCCTTACGGGGCTGACCAACAAAAAACCCTTTACTCAGTCCAGATAACCTCCAAATTCGTGCGCGTCGAACTTGAAAACCAGCAGGGGTACTCGCTTATAATCCCGGACAAATACTTTCCGGAAACCACAGACCCACACTATACTGAAATAGATGACAGCGCAACCCCTGCCCTGGACATCGACCCGAAAGAAACAAACAGCGGAGTGGTTCTTCTTGTAAGCAAACAAGACAACGCAATAAAAATAAAGGTGGGTGAATGAAAAACAAAACTCTTCAAAACCCAAAAAAGCCCCGCGGGCAAATGAGCACGCTCGGGGAAGACCTTCCTGCCTTTATCCTGATCACAATCGGCGTTGCAATGCTTCTCGTTGCAATCAGCGGAACATGGAGCACTTTCAACGAAAAAAACATTGTGATAGATGAAAAAAAAGCAGTCATCGAAATAATTGAAAGCGTGAAAGGAAACGGAGTCATAAACCCTTCAAAAATAGAACTTGAAGGAACAGACGCAGACGGAAACACGCTCTGGGAAAAGTGGCAAAATCTTGACACCCTCAAAAAACGATACGGAGTAGAATTCAATGCAAAATTTTACAGCCACAAACCGGAAACAAACACCTGGGAAGAAATTCTTTCAGGAATAAACTTCGGCCCCGACCCAGTGTCAAGTGACACAAGAACAACAATCCTTTCCGCACCCCTTGCAATAAAACACGGCGGGGACGAATCACTCACTTACAAAAACGGCAAAGTCAAGGTGACAATCTGGAAAAAATAACCAAGACCGACAGCACATCAAATGCGCCAAAAAAACACCTGGCTGCGACAAAAGGACAGGGAACCGCAGTTGATCTGATATTCTTTCTCGTGATAATCTCCATTGCCGCCACAATGCTTGGCAACGCATGGGAAAGCTACGGAACAACCGCAATGCACATAGAGGAATCAAACCTTGAAACCGATTACCTGCGGGGCATAATGTCAAACATTTACTGGGTAACCCCTGACGGAAACTGGACACCGCCAAACACCAAAATGAGCAACAAATCAGTCGCATACTTTGTGGCACAAGACCTTTCAGACGGCTCGCTTGACAACCTGCCGGAACCGATGCACGGACAAGCATACCTGAAACACATGCTTGATACCTACCTGTCCGACAGTCCAAAAAACAGACACTATGCAGTAATCACCAAAAACTCAGGCCACGACATTGACTCTTTCGGAGAACTGTCCTTTACCGACGACGACACAAACACAACCTGCCACGCCAACCACGGAATACCCCCGGACTACAACCAGATAGTGAAAAACACGGAAGTGTCGTCTGTTGAAATACCCCTGAAAACCTCCTTTGGCACACCAACCTCAAGCAACCCGAAAAAAGGAATAGTTAAAATCAGCGTGCTCAGCTGGAGCGGAGACGTCTGCGCGTGAGAAATGCTTTTCAATGACATTTGATAAATTACGATGGTAGTTGTCTGCGGAAAAAAGTGAAATTAGGGAAAAACTTTATTTCCTTTTTGGCTTTGAGTAAACTACCCCTTGCTTTCACAAAGGACTTCTTGAGTGAACTACCCCACCCTAGCGGATGGGGCTTTTTGATTAAAAAATAAAAATACAAAAAACAATATAAGCACCAAACACGCAAATGAAACTATGGCCAACACAACTTCAACAATTTCAATAAGCCAGGCAACCCTGCTTTTGAAAATCGCAAGGGAATCAATAAAACAATACCTTGATGACCGCTCCTTTTTTGATATTGAACCATACAAAAAAGAACTCCCTCAAAAACGAGGGATCTTCGTCACTTTAAAAACATACCCGAGCAACATGCTCCGGGGGTGCATCGGATTTCCAATGCCTGTAGAAATCCTTGCTGAAGCCGCAAGAGACACAGCGCTTTCAGCCGCTTTCACCGACACTCGTTTTCCAAAACTAAAAAAAGAAGAATTATCTGACATCACAATAGAAATATCTGTCTTGACCCGACCGAAAAAAATAGAAATTGAAAACACAGAAGAACTCAAAAAAAACACTGAAAAATACATCCACGTCGGAAAAGACGGGGTGATCGTGAGTTTCAAGCACTGCTCGGGACTGCTTCTTCCGCAAGTTGCAACCGAACAAAACTGGGACGCCAGAACACTTCTCGAGCAAACGTGCGTCAAAGCAGGGCTTTCAGAAAACTTCGCGTTTGAACCCGAACTTGAAATACAAACCTTTCAGGCGCAAATCTTTTTTGAAGAAACACCAAACGGAAAAATTCTGGAAAAGCAAAACCCCTGAAAACTACCACCCCTGAAAAACAAATCCTAAAAACCACGAAAAGATAAAAGTATAAATCAAGCAAACCACAAAATTAATCATGCAACAAACACAACAAACCGGCCAAAAACAAACACTACACCCCCCACAACAACCGCACATGCAGGAAGACAAATTCAAACAAGTTGCAAACCAGATAAGAGACCTTGAAACACGCCAAAAACAAGCAGCTGACGCAATAATCTCCGCAGACAAAGAACTGCACTTATTCAACACAATAAAAAACGAACCAAAAAACATGACTGTTGCAGGAGTGGACGGCGGACTTCACCTCAGGCGGTTTCACGGCGCAGACCTCATACTTACCCGCGCGGCAGCAGCCATTTTTTCAATCGAAAACCAAAAACTGAAAAAAACAAGATACTCACCCGAACTGATACCCCAACCCAAACCATACTGCCTGACAAACGCACTCGACAGCGAAGAATCAATGATAAGCGCTTCCATACACCGGTTAAGGGAAGAGATAACAACTGCAATTTGCGTTGCAGAAAAAGAAAACGTCGAACTCCTGCTCCTTGACGGCTCGATATTCCCGCAAAACGCAGACAAACCGCGCGCAGGAAGCAAACTGAACACAGAATACAACTCACTCCTCTCACTCTACGAAAAACTCTACAAGACCTGTGAAAAAACCAACACAACACTTGCGGGAATAGTCGAAGACTCACGGGGAACAATATTCTGCACAACACTCGTTGAAGACCACGCAAAAAAACTCGAAGAAAAAAACAAAGCAACAGCACTCAAACTGACAGGCAACAAAAAAACAATCGAAACATCAACAGACACAACACTGCTGTTCTTTGCAATGAAAAAAAAGCAATACACCACACCACAACCCTACTCAAAAGACCCGCGCAAACACCCAGTGCTCAAAGACTTTCCAAAAGAAATCCCGGAAAAAATAAAAGTAAGCTACCTGAAAAACTCAGAGTTTGACAGGCCCCTTAGGATTGAATTCATGCTGAATGACAGTAAAGGTACAGGGAAAGGAAAAGAGGAATGTATTGGGGGAAATGATAATAACAAGAGTGGGAGGATTAAAAGCGAGCAAAACTTAATGGAAAAAATCTTTTTCCTTTCCAGTTCTTTTCGAACCTACGCCTACCCCACAGTACTCATAGAAGCAGACCTGCGCGCAAAACTCAAATACGAAGAAGTTGAATTCGCACTGAATTCAGTGATTGACCAGGCGCGAAGCACGTCAATCCTTCTGGAATTAAGAAGGGATTCAAGGCCGTTTTGATGATTGATCCATCAATTATTTATCAATTGAAAAAGGAATTTCATTATTCATTATATTGTTCAACACACATATTATTGACACACAATTATAATCAACACAAACACGCGAAGGTGATTTTATAACTGAAAACAATGAAACAACCGCGTTGCTGAAAGAAATATCAAGCGACTTAAAGGAAATAAAAGAAAGTTCAAGAGACACTGCCCAGCTTCTTGCGTTGCTGAACTCGGAAATGCAAACGCTCAGGAAACGGTTCGGCGGGTGATCAGGAACAAAAATCACGAACACAAATCAAACAAAAAAACACAAACGTGAATCAAATGGAAAAATACGAACCGGTTGAAATAGGAACAGTTACATCGGGACCTGATTCCCCGAGCCCGCTCAAAGTCGACTTTGTTGTCTCGCCGCAAAAAAGCGTGCACACCGGAGAATACGTTGTGGTTGAACAAGACGGGGGGCTTTTGATACTTCAGGTCCGGAACCTTGTGACATCAAACAGATACTTTGAACGCGCGGAAAGCATCCAGGAATTTGAGCGAAGCGGAAGACCCATCCAGACCCAGTTTCCAACCGCGGACTGGGAATACCTTGTCGCGGAAACGCGGCCTCTTGGAGTTTACAAGGAAAAGCAGTTTTTAAGGCCCACTTTCCCGCCAAGCCCCGGCGACAAAATCCAAAAAACCCCGAAAGCGCTCCTTGAAGAATTCCTCGGCTTTGAAAAAAAAGCAGGCATTCACATGGGCTCGCTTGAATTCCATGACGTTCCCGTAAACCTGAACATTTCAAAACTTCTTCAAAAACACGTTGCAATCCTTGCAATGAGCGGGGCGGGAAAAAGCTACCTTACATCTGTTCTTCTCGAAGAAATACTTGACAGAAAAACAGAAGACGGAAGAATCGCAACCGTCATAATCGACCCGCACGGCGAATACTCCGGTTTCGCGCGCTCGCCTGAACCTGGTGACAACGAATCTGTTGACTACTCAGACAAGGTTTCGCTCATGAAAGCATCCGACATAAGGATTGGAGTGAGCAGCCTTAATGCATACGAACTTGCGTCTTATTTTATTGACAGCAGCGGAGCGCAGAAAAGAGAGCTTTCGCGAATCATCGACGAACTCAAAAGGGAAATGAAACAAGGGCTCGGACCATACAATCTCAGAAAAATAATGCAAAAATTAGACGACGACGCCGAAATAAACACCAACGTAAAATTGCCTCTCTTGTCATGGCTAAAAGAACTTGAGTACCTGAATCTTTTTTCCGACATCGACTACCCCAACATTTCAGACATCGTAAAACCGGGAAAAGCAAAAATTGTGGACTTTTCAGGAATAACCGACCTGCGAAAAAAACGAATTATAACGTCATTCATCTCAAAAAAAATGTTTTCAAAAAGACGAAACAAGCGCATTCCACCGTTTCTACTTGTGGTTGAAGAAGCGCACCAGTTTGTGCCGGAACAGTCAAGACAAGGCGAAACCCCTTCAAAATCAATCCTTGAAACCATTGCGCGCGAAGGAAGAAAATTCGGTGCATCACTGTGCCTTATTTCCCAGCGCCCCATAAATCTTTCAACCACAATTCTTTCGCAGTGCAACACACACATAATTCTGCGGATAACAAACCCATACGACCAAAAACACATCGGGGAAAGCTCTGAAGGAATAGACCAAAAAGTTCTTGACATGATCACAGTCCTGCGGGTCGGGGAAGCCCTGATTGTGGGTGAAGCCGTGCGATACCCTGTTTTTGTAAAGGTAAGGAAGAGGAAATCGCGCAAAAGCCCGCATGAAAAAACATTGCAGGAAGCCGCAATAGAATTCGAGAAAAAACAAAAACAAGACCTTGACGACCTCGACGCATTCATGTAACTGCTATCTGAGGCAAACTGAAAACAAAAACTTGCTTTTAGCGGCAGATTACCGGCAAGTATACTGTAACCACTATTCTGTTGGCATTCCCGACCGCACACACTCTAAGCGTTGTGTTTTTAACTTTTACGAGTGCCTTGCGAACGGTCTTATGGGCAACATACTCTTACATCATGGTTTACTTCAAAACCCCCTTTCTTCTTTCATGAAAAAGATTGCGGGCATGGTTGTCGGGGCAGACCACATCATAAAAAACAACAATACATTCGTGCGGCTCTGGATCCGCTCTGATAAAAAACAAGCCGTGTGCAAGGTTTTTGAACCGTACTTTTTCATAGAGCCTGTTTCTGTGCATGCAAAAAAACTTGCCGAAACAATATCCAAAATGCGTGTGTCGCATGAAAAAAACAACATAATTCTTCAGGCAAGCGCAAGCAAAGTTTCTGTTGAATCGCTTGAAACAAATTCTTTAAAAAAAGAAGTGATAAAAGTTTCCTTCAAAACCCCTGTCGCTTTAACTGCTTTCAAAGTATTCCTGGAAAGCGAACCGGGAATGAGGCTGTTTAACTGCGCCATTTCTCCTGCGCGCCAGTTCATGCTTGACAACCACATAAATTTCTTTGAATCGTTTGAGTTTGAGGTCGCGGGAAAATTTAACCTTGCAGGGGAAAAATACCCGATGAACTATTTTTTGAACGCCGGCCCTTCAGATAAAAAATTCAACGAAATAACCGCGTCAATTTACGTCAACTCTGATTCAAGCTCAAACCCTTGCTCTCACTGCTTTGACAAAAAAAAGGAAAAATTCATTAATTGGGTTTCAGTCAGTTGCGAAACAGGAGAAAAAAAACAATTTTACAACATATTCAATGACTCTCAAAGAGAACTTCGCATGATTGAAGAAGTGAAACTGTTCCTGGACAAAATTTCACCTGACTTCATCACAATCTTTGGAAAAGAAAACGGAATTTTCCGCCTTGTAAAAAGAGCTTGGGAGCTAGGTGGAAAAAACTCGTTTAAACTCACTGACTTCGGATGCGACAGCACCCCCGTTGCCTTTGAAGTCTTTGAAGACACTGTGCTTGCCGGCAGGACAATAATTGACATTGAACAAACTGAAAAAATCAGTTTCCACCCGACTTCAAAACTTTCGGACAACCGCTTTGACAAAACCGGTAAATCAGGTTTTTCAGCCAGACCGCCCGAATCAATTGAATCTGTTGCCAGGCTAAAACTATCAAAAAAATTAAAACCGATCCAAAGACCCGCGCCTCAAAAAGAAGAAATTCAAAAACGCTCTGACTGCCTTTTGGAACTTGGCAGGATGCAGGTCCCGACATTTATTTTCATTTCAAAAAAAACCTGTGAAATACCGCATGCCTTGCGCAGTAATTTTTCAAAACGCACCTCGAAAAGCTATCTTGAAAAAATATTCACTAACGCCAAACAACCGATTTATCTATATGAAAATGAAACCGGTGAAAAAACAGAACCTGATTTCAAAAAAAGCAAACATCTTCCGCCAAACACAACTGATTGCGCCCCGAAAGGAGTATACTCCGATGTTGAAGAACTGTCCCTGAACAATGCACTCCCGCTGATAACCCTGTTAAAAAATACCTGTCCGACAACCATGAACTGCAATTGCTGCAAACCAGTGTTTTCAACAGACATCCGAAGAACAAACTGCGCGCCTTCTTCAGAAGTAACTGTCGTGTTCAAAAAAGACCACTTTTTTTTCACAAGCTTTGACGAGTCCTGGGCAGCGAAACACCACGAGTCAGACGCCAAAAACAGGCGCGCACGCGAACAACTCAAAAAAACGTTTTTTTTAAGGACCATCCCGACAGGCCCGTTTAAAAAAATGGAAAAAGCAAACGTGCTTCTCGGAGACGCTATGGAACTTGTTAAAGACGGTGACGCTGATTTTCTGGAATTCAAAAAAAATCATACGACATGGTTTTGCAAAAACAAAAACGGCATTCTTCCAAAAGGCATTCTCAACCTTAATGACGAAAACAACAACAAAAGAGAAAAAGGTTTAGCTGCCAACATCACTCAAAAAAACAAGGGAATTATGACTTACTGCCTGCCGCAACCGGAAAACCACCAAATAAGCGACTGGCTTAAAACAAATGTATTGCAAAACACACCTTTTCTTGGAAAAGACTTTTCGCACGCAATAAACTCCTTTTTTACGTTTTTTGCAAACAAACTGAAAAAGGAATGCAATACAACCGGCTTTACATTTTATCACATTGAAGGCAGTTCAATTTTTGTGGATGCAAAATCGTCAAAAGTATTAAAACACTTCTGCAGTGAAAAACTGGGATCAAACACCCTGAAAAAAACGATCCACTGGAACAAAATTCTTTTAAAGGGACCGCTTGGCGTAATGGCAGGGATAACAAAAGAAGGGTTGTTTGAATCCATTCAAAAAGAAGACATTCCAGTACATGCAAATCAAAAAGAGGTCACCAAGTGTTTCCTGTGCGCAGGCAATAAGAAAAGAAACGAAGAAACATTGACTGTTGCAAAAAAATACATTACGAAAAACAATTCAACAGCTGAACCACAGTTAACTTTTTTTGAAGGTTTTGAACTGCCTGTTTTAACTGTCAAAACACGCGCTTCAAACACAGCAAAACAACTTGAAATCAATGCGACAGCAAATTCACAACAGCAAATCTGAACAACTTTACAGGCCTATCTGAACATCTTACAGCATTATCCAGACATTTTTGCCGATATGTGGGCAAAGCATATAAAAACAAAAGTGCATAATATAAAAGTCAAGTGATAAAAACACCAAAACACTGTTTATCAATTTATAAACACAATTTAACCACAAAATAACAACAAAACATAAAAACAATCAAATGCACTGATAGTGCCTGAATTTTTAATTCAGTTTCAGGAGGACTGACATGGGAAAATTACTTACAAAAAACATAAAAGGAATGGCAGACAGGCTCGTCGAAGAGTTTCCGGACAAGTTTTCAAAAGAATTTGACAAAAACAAGGAAGCACTTGAAGAACTCAAAGTTTCGCCTTCAAAAACAGTGAGAAACCTCACTGCAGGATACATTGCAAGAAAAGTAAAAAACACCAAGGACTAAATCTTTGTGTTTAACCGGCAAAAATAACCGAAATACATTGTAAAAACAACTTGCAAACAATCAAACAAACGCTTCTTTACTGCTAACTTTTGTAACGCCGTCCTCATCCTTATTTCTCTCAAGGCAATAAAGGCTTCCGCTAACTGATTTTTCCATTGCCTGCTCGTGTGTTATCAAAAATATCTGCTCAACAATTGTCGGCAGGTGGTCATGAAGCGCTTCTGCAAGCAATTCAACACCGGGAGAATCAAGGTTGTGAGTCGGCTCGTCAAGCATCAGCCAGCTAAGGTTGCCAGTGAGCACGAAAGAAAACGCTATCCTAAGAGCCAGGCACGCAACAGACCGCTCTCCCCCGCTTACATGGCCTTCAACAGAAACCCACTGGCCCATGCGGTTTTTAAGCTGAAGAGAATAAGCCCCGCTTTCAATGCTCAGCCTCGCGCTTGAGTAATCCCTGTAAACATAAATTCTCGGCCAAACATCCTCCAGGAACACATTTATTTCCTCAATGAAATTTTTCCTCAAGATATCCTGAGTATCTTCAAGAGCCAGAGAAAAAATTCTGAAATTGTCGCGCCTGTGCTTCAGCAAAGACGCTTTCTGAAGCATGTCCTCAATGGTTTTAATCTGTTTTTTGATATCTGCCAAGTGACTTTCCTGGCTTTCAATTTCCCTTAAAAACCCTTTCACGCGTTCTTTTTTTGCCGAAACTTCAGACAGCAGCGCGGAAACTGCCTGCCGCGCATTTTCAAGCTCTGACTCGTCAAAAGCAAGAACTTCAATTTGCCTTGAGGTCTCAGCTAAATCTTTTTTCAAAGCAGCAATTTTTTCTTCAAGCTTTTTTGCTTCACACACCGCCTCAAGATCTCTCTGTTCAGCTTCAAGCTTGTCTTTTTTTGAAGAATCAAACCTGGAGCTGATTTTTTCCACGTTTTTTTCAACAGTTTCAAGAGTTTTGCGCCAGTTAACCTGATTTGACTTCACATCACACAACCTTGCAATAAAGGACTGCGACTTTGAAAGCGACTCCTTTTCAATACGCAGCTTTTCCAAATCTTTTGAAACCTCAAAACGCATTGACTTGCTTGAGAGGATTTTTGACTCTGTCAGCTGCAGGTTTTTTTCCAGCTCAATCAGTTTTTTTTCAAAAAACAACTTTTTTTCAGCCAACTCTTTTTTGCCTGCAACAATCGCAGACACCTTAATTCCTTCTTCTGCGAGTTCACTGATGTTTTTTATCTTTTCCGAAACAACTGCCATATCGTGTTTTATCTTTTTGGTTTCGGCATTGTCTGATTCAATGACCGCGGTGTTTTTTTCAATCAAACGCTGTCTTTTCTCATGACTTATATCACTTTCACAAAGAGGGCATTTACTGCCGGTTTTTTCAAGCCCTTTAACCACTTCTTTCCGCTCGCGCAAATCCGCAGCCAAAAGAAAATTTTTCTTTTCAAGAGACAAAAACTCTTTTTCAAGAGTAGTTTTTTCCAGGCGAAGATCATCTGTGGATCTTCCGGCAGTCCTTCTTTTAAACAATTCCTGCTTTTCGTCTATTTCCCGCGCCTTTAAAACCGCTGACGCAAACTCGTTTTCCCCGGAAGCCCGTTCACTTTCAATGCGTGCCTTTTCCCCGTGAAGCATTTTCGCGGTTTCCTCAAGTTCCTTTGATTTTTTTTCAAAACCGGCAAGTGTTTTTTCAACGCCGTCAAGTTTTTGGCTGACATCTGCCGGTTTTGTTTCCATGATCACTTTTTTCAACTCGACTCTCAAAGAAACAGCTTCTTCATCAGCAGAATTCAGTTTTGCTTCAAGCAAATTTTTTTCTTTCAAAAGAGGATCAAGCATGAGTTCAAACTCTTTCATCTGCTTCAAGGACTCTTTCACGGCAGCCAGCTTTTCATTCGGGCCTGTCAAGGTCAAATAACCTGCATTATGTGCAAAAACCGCTTTCTTTTCTTCAAGCTGAATTTCAAGGGAATCAACAGAGCTTGAAAAACCTGCTTTTTTCCTGCTGAAAACATTGAACTTTTCTTCTTTTTCAACCTGTTTTTTTACAATCCGGCCTGCTTTTTCAATCTCACTTTCTTTTTCAACAACTGTTTTTTCAAGCGCGCCTTTTTCAAAAACCAGTTTTTTTATTGTTTCCTCAAGTTCTTTTTCTGCTTTTTTCTGCTCTTCCGGACAAGATGACTGCAAAGCTGATTTAAAGTCCTTTACCTTTGTATTTGCAGTGTTCAACACTTTATTCATGTTCACCCTTGCTTTTTCATACCTGTCTATCCCGAGAAGCTCGTCGATCAGCTCTTTTCTTTTTCCAGGTTTGACCTCAAGAAAAAAATCAAGGCGGTTCTGGTTGCTGTAAATTGCCCTTGAAAACAAGTCGTAGTCAATTTCAAGAATACTCTCAACGCGCTCTGTCACAAAAGAAGTTTTCGGGGATTCCAAAAGCTTCCAGGTATTTTTCCCCCGTTTTTGGCGAAGCTCGCTTAAAGTTGTCCCGCGTCCTTTTTCTATCCTGCGCATCACTTTAAACAAGTTTCCGTTGCAGAAAAACTCTGCCTCAACTTCCGCTTCACTCATTACGGAAGGCTTGTTCATTAGAACGTCGTCAAGCTTGAGTTTTTTCTGCTGCAAATCAGGGAAAGTTCCGAAAAGAGCAAAACTAATCGCATCGGTAACTGAACTTTTTCCTGCGCCGCTTATCCCGATCAGCGCGTTTGTTCCCTTGCTGAAGACAAACTCTGTGTTCAGATGAGATTTCCAGTTTTTTAGCTTGACAGACGAAATCATAAAAGCCCCATTGTATAACAGGGCTCAAACTAATTATACTTTTACAATACCGGCACGCAAACATCAATCAACACAATTGACAACACCACATAACTTAAAACCTGCGTGAATCAATTTTTCTTGCTTCCGCTGCTTTTTTATGTGCTTCAAGCCCTTCCAGGCCAGCCAGTTCCGACGCTAATTCCACAAATCTGCTGCTCGTTTCCTTTTCGATATTCTGGTAAGTAAGAATCTTCAAAAAATCCTTTACTGAAAGCCCACCAGTGTAACACGCGGCACCATTGGTTGGTAGAACGTGGTTTGTGCCGGTGCAATAATCCCCGAAAACCTCTGCAGAAAACTCGCCAATGAACAAAGACCCATAATTGTTTAATTTCGGCACAACCAACTCCGGGTCTTTTACAAAAATTTCCAAATGCTCAGGGGCCCTTAAATTTGCCAAAGTTATGCATTCATCCAATGAGTCTGCTGTGATAATCAAACCGTTTTTTAAAGCCAGTTCAATGACTTTTTTTGTTTTCAAGACACTAATCTGTGTTTTTACCTGGTTTTCCACCTCCAAAGCCAACTCTTTAGACGTTGTGACCAGCTCAGACCTTGCATCCGGATCGTGTTCAGCCTGCGCCAACAGATCCGCTGCAATAAACCGGGGATCCCCTGTTTCATCTGCTATTATAAAAACCTCGCTTGGGCCCGCGAGAAAATCAATACCTACCCTGCCGTAAACCTCTTTTTTTGCTGCAGTCACATATTTATTGCCAGGGCCGACAATCTTATCCACTTTAGGCACTGACCCAGTTCCAAAAGCCATTGCCCCAATTGCCTGAGCCCCGCCAATATTGAAAATTCTGTCAGCTCCGGCAATATCAGCAGCAACCAGCATTACGGGCGTTATCTTTGGGGAGCAGACAATAACCTCGCTTACCCCTGCAATTTTAGCAGGTATGACGCACATCAAAACAGTGGACGGCAAAGGATACCTTCCGCAGGGAACATAGCACCCGGCTCTCTTTAACGGGACTACCCTCTGCCCGACAGAATTGCCTTCAATTCTCACTTCAAAATCCCTGAAAATCTTAAACTGCTCCCCTGCAAAAAAAGAAATGTTTCCCGCGGCCTCTTTCAAAACAGCTATCGTTTTTGTGTCTACTTTTTTGTATGCTGCTTTTATTTCTTCTCCATTAATCTCAAAATTTTCAAGTGACAGCCCGTCGTACTTCCGGGTGTATTTCCTGATAGCATCATCGCCGTTTATCCGGACATCCTCAAGGATTTGCTTTACTATGCCGACTTCTTCAAACTCCTTTAACTCAAAAAAATCACTTTCCAAATCACTGAAATTCACAATTTTCATACCTGCCACCTTCTGACCAACAATAACAATAGCTAACAACTGGGTTACCATCCACATATTTCCCACAGTTAATCCCACATATCCCCCACTTCTGTTTTATAAAAACCTTTTGCCAAAAAAGGCTTGAACTTTTTGCAAAGACAGAATTTATAAAAGGACAGTGCTTATTATGTCTATCATGAAAAACGAATACCAGTACAAGTTTCCCATCAGCAGCAGGAATGACTTCACAGAGAAACTGCAATCCGAAAACATCAAATTAACAGAGCCAACGATTCACACATATACTTATTTTGAACTGCCTGTTAAAACAAGTGCTTTTGCGGTTCTGCGCATCAAGGAATCAGCAGGCAAAGAAACAATAGACATGAAAATAAGAAACAACCAAAGCGGCCAGTGGGAACGGTTTGAAACACAAGTTGAGGAGCCGAATCAGCTCAGGAAAATCCTTGAAGGCCTTGGATGCAATCCCATCGTCACATTCAGGAAGACCAGGCAAACATTTGTCAACAGTTTCATTCGTCTTGATCTGGACTCAACAAAAGAATTAGGCACTTTTCTGGAAACAAAATTTTTAGCAGACAACAAGAAAAAAGCTGAGGAATTTTTGGCAGACCTGGAAATTGATGTGACAAAACACGACAAGAGAAGCGTCATAGAAATATACCTCTCAAAGAAAGCCCTGTGAAATGCACATTCCGCTTATTTTTTTACACAGTTTCCCAGGAAAAAAGCAACCCCTGCTTTTTCAATTCCTCAAGAACACCAGCAGCTTTCCTCCTGCATTTTGAGGTGTCTGCCACAACATCCCATTCCGCAAGGTTTTCACGAAGCACAAACCTTGATTCAGTTTTCAGAAGATCAATCCCCTGTTTTGAAAACTCTGATGCAACACGTGCAAGAGAACCTTTTACATCACTCAGCTTAAGTGAAAACCGCTCTATCCTTGCGTTTTCAGGAAACGCGTAAAGCTCCATGATCCCTTTTTCAAAATCTGCTGAAAGCATGAGAGTCGAGTCCTCGGTCAAGCCCAAACTGTCGCGGATGTCTTTTGGAATTATAATTCGACCTTTAGAATCAAGTTTTAATGAAGTCGTTTTATGCATTTGATTCACCGCCGTTGATTTTTTCAACAACTGCTTTTAAATTTGTTAAATTTAACAATTCTTCTTTTCCCGAACCCATTTCACGCAACGTTACTTTTCCCTCTGCAAAGTCCCTTGAACCAACTATCAAAACCCAAGGTATTCCTTCTGAATCACAGTATTCAAACTGTTTAGACAATTTTCTTCCAATCAATTCAGATTCAACATTCAATCCAAACTTTCTTAGTTCAAATGCAATTTCTGAAACTTTTTCAGTAACATCAGAACCTGCTGAAGCTACAAAAATTTGGGTTGCAGTGTTTTCTCCAAACGGCAAATTCATTTCTTTCATAACTTCCATCAATCTGCTTGGTCCAAAACCCATTCCTGTTGCTGGAAGATCTCGTTTTCCAACAATACCCATAAGCTCATCATATCGCCCGCCACTGCAAACGCTTCCGAAATTCTCAAACCCTTCAACAACAGTTTCAAACACAAATCCTGTGTAATAATCCAAACCACGGATTTTGCTCAAATCAAGTTTTGCATCCACACCAAGTTTTTTTGCATTATCAATTATTTGAACTATATTCTTTAACTCCTGCGAATCAGTTCCAAGAAGAGCAGTTGCTTTTTTCAACGGGTCGCCTTTCTTCTCAATAAACTTAAGCAAATCAGTTGATTGTTTTTCTGACAATTTCTGTTTTTTCAGTTCTTCTCGAACCCCTTCAACATCAATTTTATCAATTTTATCTATTGCTCTAAAGACACCATTTTTATCCCCTGAAATTTCCATTTTTTCAAGTACTTTTTCAATAAGTTCCCTTGAATTCACTAATATTTTTGCTTTTTTAATCCCAAAACCACGAAGCAATGCATTAACAACTGAAAGTATTTCAGCATCAGCAACAGCTGAATTGACTCCAATAAGTTCCACACCAAACTGCCAGTGTTCCCTAAACCTGCCTGCTTGAGGTCGCTCATAACGCCATTGAGGTGCAATGTAACAAAATTTTATAGGAAGACGCATATTCGGATTGCCTGCAACAACCCTTGCAACAGGAATTGTCATATCAAACCTCAACCCAAGCTCCCGTCCTGATTTATCTTTAAAATGATAAATTTCATTCTTAACATCTTCTCCACTTTTTGTTGAAAGCAAACCCAAATTTTCAAACGCAGGAGTAAACACTTCCTTGTAACCAAAACTTTGAAACACATTTACTGCTATGTCCATCATTTTCCGAAACTTATATGATTCAGGGGGAAGAATATCCTGTGTTCCGCGAGGCGGCTTCGGATCTGGTATAATACCTCCACCCGAAACTAATTTCTTTTTACCTAAACTCATTTTCTTTTCACCTAAACTCATTTTCTTTTCACCTAAACCCATTTTCTTTTCACCTAAACCCATTTTCTTTTCACCTAAACTCATTTAATTCACCAACATAAAAAAATAAAACTTTACTGGACATCTTAAATAATGTACATTAACAATAAACATTCAGAATATATAAAAGGTGGGTAAATAGTGGGATTATGTGTTTGTTAAAAAACAATAAACATAAACTAAAAAATGGGGTCCTGGGGGGGATTCGAACCCCCGACAGGAGATTTCCGCTCTTGGAAATCCACAGTCTCCTATGATAACCAGGCTTCACTACCAGGACCACTAAACCAAAAACAAAATCAAAAAATGAAAAAAATAAAACGAAAACAATGCCGGATTATCTCCTGCAAATGTCAATCACTTCAACCAAATCAACACCTTCAACTGCTTTAAGTTTTTCTTCTATTTCATCTGCTTTTCCTTCCACTTCCGGAACAACAAGCTCAACAACAATTGCTTTGAGCCCGAACGCAAGTTCTTCTACTTTTTCATTATAAACTTTCACGTCAGACGGGAGGGCGCTTTTATAATTTTCCAACACGGAATCAAACAATTCCGGACCGTCACTCACTATTTTGTATGTCACTGCCAATTCTGCCATTCAATCAACTCCGATTTAAGAACATTTACCTTAGGCATTTGCCCTTACGGCCCTTCAAACCCGCACTCGGGACATTTGTAACTATTTGACAATTCCCTGCACTGAATGCACCTGATAATAACTGCTTTGTTGCAGTTGGGGCACTTTAGTTCAACGTAATCATTTGTCACTTCTCTATTGCAAGTACTGCATTTTTTTGTCATTTAATCTCCCCTCTAAAATAATCTCCCCTCTAAAATAATCTTCACTTTAAATTAATTTTCCTCTAAATTAACCGTCTTCTAAACCTAAAAATCAATAAAACCAGAAAACTAACACTAAACACATGCTAATTAGCTAACTAAACCACTGCTTTTCAAAAATAATCCAATTCGTCAATTAATGTATAAGTATATTTGACATAGTATATTTAACATTTTTTCTTTTTAAATTTGTTTGATTAGCTTGGTTAACTTCAAAATTACCAGATAATAATAATAATTATAAACAAATTAAATACATGTAATATACATAATATAGTAATACATATGACATATCTTACATCCAAAAACAAACCTTGTCGCATAACTTAAAACAACACCGATCAATCAAAAACAATATCAGTCAATCAAAAAACAAAAAATTAAGAGGGATTTGCTTGAAAAAATTAATCTTGTTTGCAATATTTTTATCAATTCTGACAAACGCGTCTGCCATGACAAACTATTACTTCCTGCACGAATTTCCAGTGTACGCGTCATTAAATCACCCTGATTCGATAGAAGTGTCAATAAAAATACAGCCAAAAGTCATCTCGCTTACAAGACTCGACATCTCCATAGAAGCAGAATCATCCTGCAGCGCTGTCAAAGTAAAAGGCATTGAAACGCGGGACCCGAGCCCAAGAGACGAATGGTACACAATAGCCGAAAAAGACACTGTAACATTCAAGGGAAACCTCCACTGCACCCCAAAAGAAGTAACAAGCCCCAACACAACATGCGTCATTGACGAAGGGCTTCCGGAAGCCAGATTCAAGATAACCGCAGACAAAAACCAGACAAAAGAATGCAACATAATATTCAACTTCAGACGCGGAACACGAGACCTCACTGACCTGCAGACCCTCATGAAAGTACAGGTAAAACCAATGGCAGAAGAAGGACAAATACAAACCTCAAAAACAATCATCGTGAAAAACCGTGAATGGCACAGTGACTGGGAAACAATCAATTCAACCGAAGGCGAAGGCACCATGACTCAAATGACCGGAATTACAAGTGTCAGCGAATCACTTTTTATGCCTGACTATGACATGGAAAGCCTTGAAGTCACAAACATACTGAAACTGGACATCGGGGCGTTAAAAAACATAAAAGCAACCCCCAACTACGAAAACATGGTGAAAACAACCAGAAAACTTGAAACAAGTTTCGAGGATTTGCCTGCAAACACCGAAATAAACATCACATACGACTACTCTTCAATGAGCTTCACTTCAGCCATTTCATCCATCCCCCCAACAAGAACCACTGACTATGACGACCTGGTATTTGAAGCAAAAAAAGCGGACTTAAACTGCAGTGAAGAAGGGGAAAACATAAACACCACAGGAAAAGCGTGTTGCGAAGGACTTTCTGCCTGCTATGACAACATCTGTGCAACAAGCTGTCCGTGCGAAAACGACTGCGTTGACACACCTTCAATTGATGCAACGTGCAACACAACCACAAACTCGTGCTTCAAATGCATAAAGGAAAACAATGAAATTCAAGATGGACTTGAATGCTGCAGCGGCCTTGAAAAATGCAGGGACGATGTATGCCGGGAAGTCTGTTCAATTGCTGTTTGCGGAAACAACGAAAAAGAAGACGGTGAAGAATGCGATTTCTCCGCGGAAACAACAGGATGCACCACAGGGTATGAGTGCAGCAATTCATGCGAATGCATTCTGGAAATCGTTGTTCCGGAAGGCACAATCAGGCTTGACAAAGGAATACCGACACAAATAGGCATCTGCGGTGACGACAATGAAAAAGAAGATACTTCCGGATGCATTGAAATAAAGGCAATTGACATTGAAAGCGACAGCTTTTCACTTGAAGTAACAGACACGGACAACTGCCTCAAAGAAAACGCGAACTGTGTTCTGGAATACAAGCAGTTGAAGCCAAATGACAGCGTGCCTGTGAAAAACAACATAATTACTGTTGACTCAATCGCCGGCGACACCGTGTTTGTAAAAATAAGTGAAAAAAAACAAACAAAAACAACAACTGAAGAACCCATTGACTACAAATGGATAATGGGAGGGATGGTCGCATTAATCGGTGTTTTTGGAGTTTACTACTACTATAAAAAAACAGAACTTGTATAAAAATGCAAACAAACAAAAAACCTGGTGCGCATAACTAATCCTTGTAATTGTTATGCCACCACAAGGGTTTTTTGAGCAGGTAACTGTAAAAAAATTCACTTACCTGCCTGTTTTTGTTTAACTTCAAAAGATCGTTTCCTTCAACAACTTCAAATCCTTTTGAAATACTTTTCACAATGTTTGAAGAAAGCTGCAGTTTTTTTGTTTTCGCGCGTTCTAAAAAATCTTTAAGGAAAAAAGAAACATCCACAAATTCGCGCTTCACTTCAGTTACCCAAAAACCATTTTCAACCCACGGACCTGTTTTTTGTTTGCTGTATTTTTTCAGGAATTTTTCCTGATTCAGTTCATCAGTTACATGCGGACCGATTTTTTTCTTTACATGTGGAAGGCACGGAACCTCAATTTCCAGCAAAATCAACGCGTTTGACTTTTCATCGGTCCAAAAATCACTTCTAAACACCTTGAACTCGTTTTTGTCAAGGTTTCTTACAAGAGTATCTGTGCTTTTTCTAAGCTGGGGCCAAAGAATGTCAGGCAACACTTTTTTGTCCACACCAAACTTCAAACAAATTATTCTTGTTCCCCTTTCCTTCACTTCCTTTGAAAGATTTTGCCCTGAAATCTTTTTCTTTGGGTTTTTGAAAAAAAATTCTTTGCTTGGCCTTATTAAAAAATGCCTTGCTCCGGAAATAAACTCCCCGAATTTTTCATCAGATACTGCCGCCGCCATGTTACGGTTTTTGTCCACGGGATCCACGACAATCAGTGAATGGTCTGATTTTCGAAAACTTTCTTCCTTGCTGTGTCCTGCAAGGTCAATAAATGTTGGTTTCTTCCACTTTGAAGCAGCTTTCAAAACATTTTCAAACGAGTTGTATTCCAGCACCAGCATTTCGCAAAGTACGCCTGAAAAACCGTTTGTTCTTGCCTCGGCGCCGTACACGTCAATCCCGCGGCAGAACTGCTTTAAGAGCAACACTTCTTTCTTTTGAAGTTCCTTAAGGTGGGTTGAGACAAACTTTGCGTGAAAAGGAGTCCTGTCAACAGCTGACTTGAGTTTAGAGGCATCAGCAACATCAAAACAAGGCACAATCTCTATTTCCCTGCCGCCGGGTATTTCTTTTTTTATGTATGGGTGTTGTGCGTAATGCATTTCAAACCCGGGCAAAACCCGCCTGCCAATAGTTATTATTTTTTTCTTGAGTTCGTCAATTGAGAAAGTTTCCCTGTACTTTACAAAGATGTCAACGTCCCCCGAACCGCGAAGTTCCGTTCCCCTTGAAAGAGAACCGACAAGCTCGCACGTCACCTTGTCTTTAGAAACAGACTCTATCTCTTTCATTATTTGCCTGGCATGCTGTATTTGTTCAGCGCGCACTTTCGGAAAGGGAGTAATTTCTTCAATAACTTCTTTCAGCATTTTTTTAATACAAACCACCGTTCATTCTTTGCCCTCAACGGTTTTATCTGCCTGGGCAGCTGTCTCGTTTGCCGGCTGCGAATTACCTGCCTTTCTCTCGGGGGGATTGTCAGAATCTCTTTCAGGATTATCAGGGTTGCTTTCCAAGTCATCACTTTCTTCCCTGACAACCGGGTTGTCAACAAGCACCTTCTCTCTTTTTACAGACATGCTTTCAATCATCTTTTCCAAAGTCGACTTTACGAGTTCTTCAGAAAACCCTGATTCCCGACTGCATTTTTTAAGGTCAAAATCATTGTGCAAAGAAATGTACTTCCCAATAATATTTTCAATGGGCTCCAGAAAATCATACGGAACGCTTCCAAGAGAATATTTTATTACAAAATACCTGGCTCCGGCACTGCCGGCAGTTCCCTGGCCTCCGGCGGGGACCTGCGGCGATGCACTGGTTTGCGCCGGTTCCTGCACCTGAAAACCGGTTTTTTCAGACCGGCTTAAAGGCAACTTGCCTGAAAAACTGTTTATCTTTTCAGTAATCGCATTCACTGAACCCATTATCCTTGAAAACGGCCGGGGTTTTTCCTCAATAATATAATCCGGGTGAAGAACATCCTCTTTCCAGGTAATCTCCCCTCGTTTTCTTCCAAGGGGAATAAAACTCCTGAAATGGAACAAAATTAGAAGAACGATAATTGACATGGCTGCAAAAGGAGCAACTGAAAACACCAGCAAAGTCATGCTGTCAACATCAAATATGCTTGAATAAACCGGCACGTCTTGCTCTGAAAAAATCTCAGTAAATTCGCTTCTTGAAACTTTCATGCCTCTTGCAACATCAATGTAAATCCATCTGTCTGTGAAAACCGCTACAAAATACTCTCTTGACCGATCATATGTTCCGATAATCATCTTGCTCGGCAAACCGACCGCGTGCATTATCTCACGCATTGCGTATGCTTTTTCAAGTTTGGTCCCCCCGGATTTAAGAACCACGCTCACATCAGCAATGTTTTGATTTATCAAAGAGTCCTTTTTCGTGTGGGTTGAAGCTATGCGAATTCTTTGCAAGACGCTGTCGACTATCTCATTTTTGTCCTTTGTATTTGCAATAATGGTGCGGACCAGGTTGACCAGGTTCTCTGTATTCTCCTTTTTTGTTATTACGCCCCTGTCAACCAAAAGCCACGGAGTTAAACTCTCGTTCGGATCCACTATGAAATTAGGCCAATACTGTCTTTTGGGAACAACATACGCGGGGGAAAACTCAAGGTTCAAAGAAGAAAACCTGTTTGATTCCACTTTTTGGTCCCATTTAATATTGTAAGGTGAGTAAACAACAAAATCATCCCCTCTTTTTCCAATTAACGCGCTTGGAAACTCGTTGAACCTGAGAAGAATGTTATTTCCGCCTATACCATACTTTGAATCTGAAAAAGACACCAGTTTTTGACTCAAAAGCTCGCTTTCATCCCTTGACATGGGTGTAAACACCGTAAACGCGGAACCGAACGGAACCCCAAAATCAAAACTTTGGTCTGCAACAAAAGTTTCCTCGCTAAAGTTGTTTGTAACAATAACAGCAGTTACTTTTGTTTCTTCAAATATTACGTCGGCAGTCAGCACTACGTCATTTCCCTGTTCTGCCGAGTACCGCAAAACAAGACTGTTAAAACTTAACGAAACCCCCAGATCAGGCTCTGTCTTGTCAAGTTTCCAGTCCAGGGTTGTATTATTTACCTTTGGAAGAAAATCAGTTTTAATCACATTGTTTAACTCAACAACATACGTTCCGTTGGCCTGTTCTGAAAGAAGCGCCATGTATGTTTTTGAAGCGATAAGAATTTTTGAGCCGTCAGACGTTTTCTCTATCACGGTAATCGCACTGGAAAAACCCATCAAAAGAACCAAAAACACAAACACAAAAACTAATTTTTTCAAAATACCACGCACTCCACTACATTATATACTGGTCCTGCGGGAGTTAACTTACTTTCCCACAATTGCACTTCATTGATATTAATGTCAAAAAAATAAAAGTCGGTAGCATTTAATATTGTTTCTGTTAATTTTCGGTTTGCATGTGATTTAACACGGCCGATGGTTATGTGCGGAACAATCCCTTTCCCAGCCAAACCCTGTTTTTTCTGCAAAGTTGTGAGTTTTTTAACCTGAGAGAGGTTTTCAATTGACTCAATCAAACCAGTCAACTTTTCACTTCCTGCGCCAAAACCAGCAAACAAAACCCTTGAATTAGAATCTGACGGAAAAGCATGAACTCCCTTTGCTTCCGCTTCAAAACCCTCAAACCCAGTGTTTCTCACTTCATCAAAAGCACACAAAGCATCACTTTTTGAAACTTCGCCGAGAAAAACAACAGTGATGTGAATATTTTCGCGTTCGACAAACTTTATTTTCACACCGCATTCAGAAAACTTTTCCTGAAATTTCACAATTTTTTCCTGTTGGTTTTTCTGAAGCGGAACTGCAAAAAAATACCTCATAAAAAATATAATAACAAAACAATCTTAAAAAAGTTATCAATAAACAACATTAAAAACTGAAAAAATTATCAATGCTAAAACAAACCCTAAAAATAAACAGGTTTTAAAAATCAGACATTCTTGACTGGTCTTTTTTGAGCTTTGTTATTCCGGAATCAGAACTTATCCTGCTTTCAACAGGCCCTTTTTGACCATTGTATTTTGAGTTCCGAGAAGCACCGTAAGGGCGCTCTGCAGGCACATTCATTGTAAAAAGAGAAAGCTGGCACACCCTCATACCGGGCCAAAGCGCCACAGGAACTTTTCCAAGATTGGTTATCTCCAAAGTTACCTGCCCCTCAAAACCCGGGTCTATGTAACCTGCTGTCGCGTGGATTATAACCCCGATCCTGCCAAGCGAACTTCTTCCCTCAAGCCGCCCAACCAAATTAGCTGGAATTTTTACTTTTTCAATGGTTGTCCCCAAAACAAACTCCTGGGGATGCACTATGAACGGCTTATCCTTTATTTTTATGATTTCTGTAATGCCATAATCTTTTACTCTCTGGCTCCCTTTATCAGATTGAACAGCCGAACTGTCGGAATCGCTTTTCTTTTTGTTCAAATCCTTGTCCTGCTTGTCTTTAACAGACCAGAGAGGTTCAACATAATTCAACGGGTCAATCAAAAAAGATTCCCTTTGCTTGAAAATGCGAAACTCGTCTCCCAACCTCAAGTCAACTGAAGCAGGTTGCAGTTGAACATTCATGTCTTCAATTGGTTCAATAACAAGAGTGCCTTTTCTCAAAAGCTCTTTTATCTCCGAATCCGCAAGCACAGTCATTAAATCACTTGAAAAACAAAACAATTACTGCCAACATAACAAACACAATCCAACTTTTTATTACTTTTCAGTTTAGTCTTCCGTGCATTTCAGTTCAATTTTCCATGCTCCCGTTTTCCTTTGCTTCAATTATTGGAGCCTGAAGCTCTTTTCTTACAAGGTTCCTTACCATTTTTGTCTTGTTTGGTTTTTTACTCCAAACACCGTTAAACCGGCCGTTTGATTTTGTTTCCGCAAAAAGAAGCTCGTTCCAAAAAGGTACTATGAACAAAAAATCTTTTACCTTGTCGCTTTCAGACACCCAGACCTCAATATTTACATGGGTTTTTTCTGCAGCCCCCTCTTTAAACCCTTCAGCGGCCACATGCACATTTACCTTAACACCTGATTCCGCCAAAGAAGTGTAATACTTTATGTCTTTCATGAAATTTGAGTACTTTTGAAGACCAACCTGCAGCACAAGTTCCTCGCCTGCATGCTCTCTTGCGTGGTTTAAAAGCTGGGCTTTTATCTCTTCAAACCTTGAATTGAAAAATTCAGGGCTTGCATTCTCAAAAGCAAGGTCGTCGGATGCAAAGTTCACAAGCGACAATACCTTGAACCTGAAACTCCCGTCAATTTCATCAACACCTATTTCGGCAACCGCTGTCTTTGTGCTAACAACTTTTACAACGGGAAGATTTCTCAAACCAGCCTCGCCCAAAGTTTGAATCAAGTCAGCGGATATGTGACTGAACGCAACTTCAAACATTAAAATTCCTTCGTTACCGATCACTGTCTTGATTTTTTCAGCAAGTTCAAGACCCCTTGACTCATCAAGATCTTCAACAATTATTTTGTTTTCCTGCCTGCCAATCAAATCATTTATAATCAACTTTACCATGAAATCACCATTAAACGGCTACAAACCGCCATTGAATAACTACAAACCGCCATTGAATAACTACAAACCGCCATTGAATAACTACAAACCGCCATTGAATAACTACAATATACCCAAAAAACCGCAATATGCCCAAAAACACCTGGAATTTCAAACATTAAAAACAAAAAATTACCCGCCGCCGGCACGTGCAAAAACCAAGTGCTACCCAATGCAAAATAAATTCATAACACAATTATGTAATATATTATGAACAAACTCATTTATTTACATATTTATTTAAAAACAGGTTTGTATTCATATATCATTTAACTTCAGATTGCTTCTCAAGAGACGAAAGAAAATCGTCATCGCATTCCTTTTTTGCGGTCAGCAACAGTATCTTTGACTGCAACTCTGAAAGGTCGTCTGAAAAACCCGTTTTTTTGGCGTTTTTCATTTTTGCCCTTTTCCCGCATCGCCTGCACGACACGGTTTTCGACTTGCTTTCGCAGACAAAAAATGAACAACACTTATCGCAATAAATCAACACATATCTCTCCACAAACACCACCGCACAAAAACATTAACCAATTACCCACACTCAAAAACCCGACTCACTGCTAAATGATATAAGTTAATATTTAGCCATTCCATAAAATAGTATGGTCAAAAAACTTGCTTCCGGGCTGGGTTGCAGTTCACGCTGAGGTGACTTAAATGAAAATTGCTGTTCTTGGTCCAAAAGGAACATTCACCGAAATATCCGCACTCAAGTAACACACAATTGTTAAAGGTAAAAAAATGAAACTCTCAACAGTTATCCGGTTGATTGCGTTTCCGGGGGTGGCTGTTCACGAAACAGCTCACTTTCTTGCATGCTCTGTCACAGGGACAAAAGTCACAAAAACACGTCTGCTGATGTCCCGCGGGAACGGATTCATTGAACACGAACGGCCTTCAAACATAGTTTTTGCAGCACTAATCACTGGGTTTCCCCTTGCACTCAACACTTTAATCGGGTTCATGTTATTCGGTGTCTTTTTCACAAACACTGACTTAGTTGTTGCCGCGACATCTCTCTGGCTCGGGATATCATGCGCAATACACGCTTTTCCAAGCAGCTGCGATGCACTAAACCTTTGGAACCGGTGCGTTGAAGACCTGAAACAAGGCAAAATTTTATCCGCGCTCTTCTTCCCTGCAGCAATACTTCTTATGGTGACAGACAAACTCCGGTTGCTGTGGTTTGACCTGATATTTGCCGCAATGCTGTTCTTTTTTTCATGGGCCGTGTTTTCCGGCGCGCTTTCGTTTTAACTGACTGTGAAAAATCAGTTACTGCTGCTTTTGCTTGCTGCTGTAATTGTTTTGGGAATCCTTGTTTTCTCTATTCATTACACACAAAACAAGTTTTTCAAGAAGGTCAGGCAGGCTGTTTTTTAACTCTGCGGAAAGCGACTCTCCAAACTCCAGTTTTTTCGGCCTCACGCAAAACAAGTCAACTTTCCTGCAAAGACGCGAATTTTCCTGTTTTTCAATCATCCTTGCAAGGTCAAGGGCTGAAAAATTATGCGTGCCCCTCAAAAAAAAACTGTCTTCAATCTCCTGCGAGTTGAAAACAGCGCATTGTCCCGGCAAATTGTCAATCATGGCAGCGTCCACTATGACCACGCGGTCAAAACCCCTGCATTTTGAAGCCGCAAAAGGATCAATTGATTCAACAACAAGGGCACTTACCTCGCAACCCTTCAAAAAAAGGTTTTGGCTGTTGCGTTTTTGCCTGATAAAATCCTCAAAAAGATTAACAAGCTTCGGACCAACGCCGTCATCTGAAAAAAAAGAGTTTCCAACCCCGATAACCATTGTTTTCATAACTGAAGACCTGCATGCATTAATTTTTTCTTTTATTCATTGCCTTTTCTATCTCCGACCCAAACCTCTTGAGCTGCGCACGGTTCAATCTGATCCTTGAGTTTGCCTCGTTTAAAACAAACAACAAATATTTTTCGTCGGCAAGAAAAACACCCTTGTCCTTTATCGGAAATTCAAGCTTGTTGGAGCCCATTATCTCAACAACGTTTTTCCCTTCAGACATTGAAAAAATACCCCCTCGCCTAACGCCTGCATTTTCTTTTGCTTTAAGAATCATTTTGCAGTCCTCAATTGTTTTGCAGACAATGTGGATTATAAACGGTTCTGTCTTGAAAAAGACTGTGTTTTCTGAAGGTTTTTTTAAAGCAGAAAACAATTCATCCCCGGTTACTTCCCTGTGCCATTTGCCTGTCCAGCGCGACCTGTTTTTTTTGCCGTCGGTGTCAAGAAGAACTGTTCTTCCGGAACAGCTTGAACTGGTAAAAAAATTATCCTGCAAATTAATAAACCTGCACAAAGGCACTATTTCAGGGTCAACCTGGCTCTCGCGAACAGACCTTTCAAACTGGCCGACGTGCCAGCTCTTGAGCTTTTCAAACCTGACGTCTTCAACACCGGTGCCCATGATAAAAATGCGGTTCTTCACCTATTTAAAACTCAACAGTTATAAAACAAAAAACAAAGGATTACATGATTATATATCAAATAATTATATATCAAACCACACTTACATATCATCAGGAAAAAATCAACAGCAAAAAACCGACAAAAAAACTAAAGGAAAAACCAACTGAAGGCGTAAAACTATGGTGCTTGGAATTACCGGAATGCCGTGCGCGGGAAAAACAACATTGTGCGAAGTATTCAAATCAATGGGTTTTGAAGTCCACGAAATGAGCTTGGTTGTGAAAAAAGAGCTTAAAAAGCGAAAACTTGAAGAAAGCAACACAAACATGAGGGAAATCGCAACGCAACTGCGCAGGGAATTTGGCGAAGACGTTGTTGCAGCGCGTCTGGTCAAGGACATAAAAAAATCAAAAAACAAAAACATCATCATCAGCGGGGTGCGCTCATTTGACGAAGTCAAATGCTTTTTAAAAGAATTCAGTGATTTTAAATACGTTTCTGTTCTGGCCCCAGCCCGCACAAGATTCAAGCGCAGCCAGTCAAGAAAAAGAAGCGACGACCCAAAAGACTTCAAAGGGTTCATCTACCGCGAAGAAAAAGAACTTGGGTGGGGGCTTGCAAAAGCAATTGTTCTTGCAGACTACTTCATTGTGTCAGACAACCCCACAATCCAAGAATTTAAGGAAAAATGCCGCGTGTTTGCAGAAAAACTGCTTGCGAAAAAATCTGTGTGAAAAAACCCTTCAGCTTTAAACCGGCAAAAATCCGAAACTGTTATATAATTTGAAAGCCCCAAATTAATAGCATGCGTGGCTTGTTTTTTTCCGTCTGGTTCACTTGGGTGATTTTACTGCTTTCTTTCGGATACTCACAAGTCCTGATTGAAAGCCCTATAAAAGCCACCCTTTCGCTTCAAGACCCCATCAACATAGGTAGTGTGATGCCCGGTCAGTCTTTTTATTTTGTGATGAGTTCTTACTGCGGTCCGGAATGCGATGAAGAATGGGACACTGCGACAATAGAACCGGAATCGCTTCCAAACGGATGGACTGTGGACGGCGGCGACTGGAACCTGCCCTCATTCCAGGTAAGAATCAAAGTGCCTGAAAACGCGGAAAAAGGAAACCAGGTTCTGAAAGTCAAAATGTATGACCACGGGGAAACCATCCCTTCAGAATACGGGCTGGTGTCAGTCAATGTATCAAACACTCTTCTGTCGCTTGAAGCAGAATCAAACCAGTCGATAACCGCGCTTGAAAACGAACACATAAAATTCTATGTCCAAAACAACAGCCTTGGAGAAGCAAGCCTAATCGTATCCTCTTCGCTTCCAAGCAAATGGTGGGGGAAACAAAAAATAAAAATCCTTCCAAAAACCAAAAAACAATTCATGCTGCCTGTAAGAGTCATGGAAAGCGGAAACTACGAAACAGAACTCATCTTAAGTTCTGAAAAAACAAACGCGATACAAAACATTGAAAAAATCAACATCGAAGCCATCCCAACCATAAAAAGCAAACTCGTTGCACCAAGCCACGGTTTTCCGGTTTACCCTGTTTCCCTGCAACCGATTTATTCACTCATGGGCGCGATCAGCTTCCTGTTCGACGGGCAATAAACACATTCAACGCACCCCTTTACAGCCGCTTTCTAATATCTAACCCTTTGGTTGCTTTGTAAAGCAAAACAACCAACAACCAGAAAACAAAAAACAAACAACAAAAAACGATGCCGTATGACTCCATTGAAAAACTGCTGCAGGAAAATAATCGATTCGATACTTGAAGGAAAAATAAAAAGCCGCTCAAAACTCAATTACTTCAAAAAGCTTTACTGCAAGGAATACAGAATCAGCCTTCCCACAAACCCAAAAATAATGTCTTTTGCAAGCAAGTCCGAAATTCAAAAAATAACCCCCATCCTGTTAAAAAAACCGGTCAGGACACTTTCGGGAGTGAGCCCCGTTGCGGTAATGACTTCGCCTGAAAAATGCCCCCACGGAAAGTGCATCATGTGCCCTGGAGACCTGAACCGCGCACCTCAAAGCTACACCGGCGACGAACCGGCGGCAATGAGGGGAATACACCACAATTTCGACCCGTTCAGACAAACTGCAGCGCGGCTGAAACAACTTGAACTCTCAGGCCACTGCTGCGACAAGACAGAACTCATAATCATGGGCGGGACTTTCACCGCGAGAGAAAAACAATACCAGGAATGGTTTGTGAAAAGGTGCTTTGACGCATTAAACGAAAAAACCTCGGGAGACCTTGAAACAGCGAAAACACTAAACGAGACAGCAAAACACAGGTGCGTCGGCTTGACTGTTGAATCAAGGCCTGATTATCTGATGAAAAAACAAATAAACGAAATCCTGAAACTCGGCGCAACCAGGGTTGAAATGGGCGTGCAGTCGCTTGACGACAAATCACTGGAGTTTATTGAACGGGGCCACGGAGTAAAAGAAGTGATCGACTCAACTGCCCTGCTCAAGGACTCTGCCTTCAAGGTGACGTATCATATGATGCCGGGGCTGCCTCTTTCAAACCAAAAAAAAGACATTGCCGGCTTCAAAAAACTGTTTTCAGACCACCGGTTTCGCCCGGACGGACTAAAACTGTACCCGTGCATGGTGCTTGAAGGAACAAAACTTTTTGAGTTGTGGAAAAACAAAAAATACAATCCTTATACAAGCGAAGAAGCCGCAACAACCATTGCCGAAATGAAAAAATTTGTTCCCGAATACTGCAGGATACACAGGGTGCAGCGCGACATTCCGGTAGGCAGGATAGCTGCGGGAGTGGATAAGTCAAACCTGAGACAGCTCGCTCAAAAAGAACTTGACAAACACGGGAGGAAATGCAGGTGCATAAGATGCAGGGAAGCAGGCCTTGGCGCTTACAGGGGAAAAATCAAGGTTGATCCAAAAACAGCTGAATTAAGACGCCTGGATTACAAAGCAAGCAACGGAAAAGAAGTTTTTTTGAGTTTTGTGGAACCTGAAAACGACCTTTTGTTTGCTTTCCTCAGGCTCAGAAACCCTTCTCACCCTTTCAGGGAAGAACTCATAGACAGTGCTCTGGTGCGCGAACTCCACGTTTACTCAAGAGAACTGCCGATAGGTGGAAAAAGCACTGAATCACATCAGCACAAGGGGTTTGGAAAAGCCCTTCTTGCAGAAGCAGAAAAAATAGCTTTTGAAGAATTCGGCTTCAACAACCTGAGCATCATAAGCGGAGTCGGCGCAAGGGAGTATTACCGGAAGGCGGGTTACTCAAAAAACGGGGCGTTTATGAAAAAAGTTTTAAATAAAGCAACTTCGTCCACAAAATAAAAGAATAAAAAACTGTTTTGTTTTCTTCATCTATAAAGGCGATTGACTATGGTGTTTTACACAAACTCATGCACTACACAAGTTCTGTGCCATAACCCCAACTGCACTTATTAAAAGCAGGAATGCAAGCTTTTATGTTGTAAATTCCAGGGGGGACCTCAATTAAAATCTGTCCGCTGCTGCCAGTGAATGGGCCGAATTCTTCTGAATCACTTGCTCTCACGGCCAGCGCAGTAACCTCGCCAGAATAAGGATTAGAACAATTGGTCACCGTGACCTTAAACTGAGTGTAATAACTCGCATCCCACAAACCCAAAGACGGGGAACTACCGGCAATAAATTTCGCCCTCAGCTTAATTGAAGTGGCTCCAAGACCTGAAATGTTCTGCCCGCTTTTGATGTTTGAAACAAGAACTGAACTGTCTGTCGCATCCAAAACATCAACAATCAGAATCGAATCACCGGGCGTGGTCGCGGAATAAGTTACGAGACCCCACCTGCTGAAATTTACCTGTTCAAGAGCAATTGTTGTGTACGTTCCAGTCGTCTCCCCGGCAGAAAGCACCACACTACCGGCAGAAAACTTTGTATTGTCATAAACCCCGCTCAAAAGTCCGGGATCAACCACTGCAAGAAACGGGTCATTAACAAACACTTCTTTAGTAAATTCATAACCCCAGTTTCCTTCCTCATCCTTTGCCTTTACATTAACCTGCCACAAACCCGGCGCTCCTTCAGCAGCGAAAGAATAAACATTTGAGGCCTGTGCAGGTGGATTAAAAACCACACTTCCAACACCATCCAGAACCCAAAAATCATACTCAGCAACAAAGTCACCCTGCGGATCAACCGCGGTTGCAGTTGCAACCACATTATTCCCCAAATCAAAAGAAGGCAAATTAAAAGAAAGATCTTCAACAACCGGGCCAAGAGCAAGAACAACCTCATAATAAACCGAACCATCCTCACCATAATTATTGTTATAACCCCAACTGCCACTTGCAGTCACACGCTCCTCAGCAAAATCTTTCATTACATAATACACGGCAACCCTGCCACCACCACCGCCACCGCCATCATAATAACCATTACCACCCGAGCCACCATTCGCCTCAATAACACCAGCCCCGCTCAAAACACCAGCCACAACATAAACAGAACCACCAGAACCCCCACCACCACAATAATTACCCGAACAACCACCACCAGCACCATCCGCAGAAACAACACCATCAACAACCAACGAACCACTCACCACCAAATAAACAGAACCACCACCAGCACCACCCTGCATACCACCAACATTCGTCGCATCACCACCACCAGAACCCAACTCAACCGGCTGCGTCAACGAAGAACCATAAGCCACACCACCAACACCATTATAACCATCACCACCAGCACCACCAAAACCAGCACCACCACCACCAAGCGAACTAGTAACACCCTTACCAGCACCACTCGAACCAGAATACCCCTTACCATTCACACTAATCCTACCACCAGACTCAACAGTCAAAT
>JAGGVJ010000041.1 GCA_021158055.1 Candidatus Iainarchaeum sp.
AGGGCGACACAGTTGTCGCGCAGGAAGTCGTTGCTGAAAACGACGACACTGACTTTGACGGAGTTCTTTCAGGAAAAGTCAGGGTTGACACTGCTTTCGCAGGTGCGATTGAAAGAAACTCATACGTCAACCTGATGCTTGACACTGAAAGCCTTACATTGGAAGACGGTAAAGATTTTGAGCTTGACGAGGAATGGGAAGTTACAATCGAAACTACAGAAACTCTTCCAAATGTTGTAGCTGCAGACTGGGAAAACGGAGACAAAGTTGACTCCATCACCTTGACAAACAAGGATGTTTCATGGAGTTCAGATGAAGAAAAGCTTCTCTGGAACGTTTCCGGGCGAACAAAAGCACAGTTGCCAAATGACTTTGCTGAAGTTGTCTTCAAAGGACTTGAAGCCGAGGACACTGAGGACATCAGGGTAAGCGAAAACACCCTGGAATTCTCTGACGGTGACGATGACTACAAGATTCATTTCTTTGACGTCGGCGGCACTTCAGGCACGCTTGACTTGGCTGAAGGAGTCGGAAGCAGCGCTTTCGAATACGAGCTTGTTGAGAGCGACCTTAACAATACAGAATTTTTCCTTTATGTAGACGTTGAAGGAGACGGTCTTGACGAGGACTACGGATTTGACAACCTGATCGCTGATGACTTTGATGAGCAGGAAGACGACGATGTCAGGCTTGGAATTGATTTCAGTGGCGGCTTTGCTACTTGGGGCGACGAGGACACCACCGCGTTTGACGCATCAGCTGGTGTGACCGACTGGATAGTTGACTTTGACGGAAACGGCGACGCTAATAGTGCCGGAGACCTTGAGCTGACTTACATGCTGGTCTGGGACGGCGAAGAAGACGATCTTTACGCGTATGTCGTGGATGTCAGGGCAGAAAGTGAGTACGGGGCTGACTTTGAGTTCTGGACTGACTTGGACTTCGGTGACAATTTCGACGGCGGCGACTATGACACTACATCAACCAGTTACGCTGATGTTGGTTTCATGCCATTGATTGATGATTTGGGCACTACTGCCGAGGGCAGTGTTATGCCGAACATTTTGGTTATCTTGGATGACACAGAGGACCACGATGAAGAGTGGACAGTGAAACTTGACCCGACTGACGGTTCGCTTATCGAGGAAGACACCGATGACTATGCTGATGATTCAACAACAGTTGAACTTCTCGTTGGTTCCAATTTGAGCACTGATGACGATGAATTGAGATACATCACTGACTTCGGTACAATCGGAACCCTTGATTCAGGCGGAGACGACTTTGTCTTGACCATCCCTGACAAGCAGAGGATTGCGCAGATGGCAATCGGAATGGAGTCAACCACCGAAGGCGGCCAGTCTGTAACAACCCTTGCTGAAGGCGAGTCAACCGTAATCGGCGGAGTGACTGTCACAGTCTCAGCTATTGACGTGGCTGTTACACCGGGAGAAGTCATTGGCGGAGACGCAGCAACCGGAACGTGTGTTGCTACACCTTCAACCTACACTGTAACGACAGTGCAGGATGTCGGAAACCTTGTCTTCACTGACAACCAGACATTGAGGTCAGGCAACCTTGTGCTTGTCGGTGGTCCAGTCGTCAACGATTTGACTGCTGACCTCGGAAGCGCAACAGAGCTTGGAATCGCATCGTCCGGACAGAAAGTTGTTGCATTGAAGGGCAACAAATTGGTTGTTGCAGGTAACACTGCAGACGACACTGTTCAGGCAGGTCAGGAGCTCATCAGCTGGTTGAAAGCAAACGTCTAAAAAACAAATCTGTAAGACAGGGGGTTTTTCCCCTGTCTTTTTCTATTTTTTTATTTTTCTATTTTTTAAGTATCCTTTTTATTTAGCAGTTTTTTTGTACTTTTGTTTTTCAGTACCAATTTTTCAGAATTTTTTCAAAAAGAAATTTCTTTTTATCCCAGATTTTTTTAAGAAACCCTTTTTTACTACAAATGCTTTATTAATCTGTGTTGGTGTCTGGCTGCATTGAAACAGCGTAATCCAATCAAACGAACATATGTATGAACTTATGCATGGTTTTCATTTTGAAAAAAATAGGTGTTGTTTTGCAATAAATTTTTTTATGTAACTACGATGTAATCATATAACATGTTTCTGTATGGGTTTTTATGTAACTATAATATAATTATATAGCATGTATTTGTTTTATCTAATAAAATTAAGTAAATATAATATAACTATATAAAAGAACATACTAAAGAAAGAGCAATACAATTAAATAAAAATTCATTAGCAATGACTTTAAAAAAAATATTAGATGCTAGATATTTAAATAACTTATCCCCAAAATCAAAAAAAGTCCTTTTAGAGATTACAAACCATCATGAGATAACAAATAAAACCCTTTCAAATAAACTTAAGACCCCTAGTTCAAATATTTCCACATACATTAAAAACTTAAATGAACAAGGTTGTGTCTATTTAAGAAGAAAAAACGGTAAAGATAAATTTTGGAGTGCAGACCCAATAATGAAATGGAATTTATTAGAGGTAGATGAGGGATTATTAAAAGATGAGGGATATCAAGATACATTATTATATGATTTTAATAAATAACGCATAATTAAATATCCAGAAGACTTAACAGCCTACAATCCAATAAACTTTTTAAAGGTACATATAATTCAAAAAAAGGTGCAATCAAATGAACAAAGACGAAATTGTTTTATTACTGGCTGTTTTTTCAATTGTGTTCATTTTCGCGGCGATTTTTTTTAATTACTCGCAGCCTGTTTTTGAAGACATTCAAAACGGGGTGGTTTACCAGTCAACCCACGAAAACCCGGCGAAATACCTGAAAAGCCAGGTGATTTCCGCAGAAAAGGCAAGAATCGTGATTGAATTGAACAAGAACGGTGAGCAAAACCAGTCAATGACCCAAGGGCTTGTGTGGTTTTCGTACGTGTTCGGAGCGCTTGGCAAAGACCCTGCGATAACTGCCCTGGAGATGGAACAAGGCAAGATTGTCTCGTGCACAGGTGATTTTAACTCGTCCTGCGAAACGGCTCTTGATCCGGACGAAAACAGCTTTTTGCTTTATATCGTTCAGCCGGACTGCGAGCATGCAATCGTGACAGTTGAAGAGAACAAGGCAACCGTGTGCGCTGACTCTTACATGAACGTAGAGCCGATGGCTTACTCTGTTTCAAAAATGCTGTTCCCGAACATTGACCTGCTTTCAGAAAACATGGGAAAAATACTGGACAGGCTTTGAAAGGCAATCTGCATAACAGCAAAGGCAATCCGTATAACCGCGAAAGCAACTTTTATAACAGCAAAAGCAGTTTTTATAACTGGTTGTGAACCGGTTTTGTCTTGAAAGGAAGTGAGTTTCTGAAAAAAGTATTTGTGTCTGTGGTTTTTTCTGTTCTGGCAGTTGCGGTGGTTATTTTTTCAGTCGTGAATCTCACCGGCTCCACACAGCATTTGCTTTCTGTTGACTTGTCTTACTTTGCGCTTTCTTCTTTTTGCATGCTGTTTTCAATAGCGTTGTGGGCCGTGTCCTGGAACCATGTCATGCGCGCGTTTGCAGGCACTCCGTACAAAAACGCGGTTGTGCTTTCTTTCTGCGCTTTTTACGGAAGCCTTACTCCCATGCAGATAGGCACGGATGCGGTGAGGTCGTTTTTGTCAAAAAAGTTTCTGCTGATACCTGCAAAAAAAGCGTTTTCAGCGTCTCTTATAACAAAAATGATGAAGTTTTTCCTGCTTGTGATTGCGGCAGGGTTTTCAATCGTCGTGCTTGAACTCAAATCCCCTGTTTTCGGGCAGTCATTTTTTACGCTGATAGTCGGCTTTTCGGTCATTCTTTTCGCGGCGCTTGTCTTTTACGGGCTTCAGTGGAACAGTTTTGGAAGGCGCGTTGCGCGCCTGCTGGACATTGCAACCCCGTTCCTTTCAAGGTTCGGGTTTTCTTTCAAGTCGCTCTTTTTGACTTACTCAACCATGTATTCGGAGATGGTTTTGAACAGGAAAATCATTGCGTTTTTCCTTGTTTTTCTGTCGCTTTTGTTTGAATACCTGGCCGTTTACTTTGCTTTTTCGGCTCTTTTTATGGAAGTGAGTTTTTTTGACATTTTCCTGTTTGCGACAATCGTGAACATCTTGTCAAGGGTGCCGTGGCTTCCGCAGGGAATCCTTCTTGTTGAAGCCACAGGGTATGTGTTTTTGACTTCGCCTTCGTTTGCGGCGCTTGAACCCGTGCAGGTCGGCTCAGTGATAGTTCTCTGGGATATTGTGCGCCTTGCGGTACCGTTGCTTGTTTCGCTTGCGTTTAACGTGTTGTTGTTTGGCGAAAAGCTGGGTTTCCAAAAAGAAAAATAGGCTAAATCAGCAGGTTAAGCAGGTTTACAAGAACCGCGTTTATTGCGACAATTGCCCATATCCTGTAAGTGAGCGTTTTTTCAGTTGCAGGTCCGAAAATTTTGATTATTACCTTGACAAAATTAAGCCGTTCTCCTGCACCCTGGTACTTTGGTATGGAAAGGACTCCCTTGGAACTTACGTCATATATGGGGTAGCGGCTCTCTGACATGTCTTCTTTGTTAGTAAGCATTTTCAGACCGAAAAAGTCTGCTATGTGGGGTAAAAATAACAGAAAACCGATTAATTCCTTGTTTGCAAATATCAAAATCCCTGCCATGGCGCTTCCGAAAAGGTATGTTCCGGCGTCTCCGGGAAAAACTTTGCTCGGGTAGCGGTTGAAGATAATCAGGGCAAGCATGCCTGCGGAAAATACTGCGGCAAGCGGAAAGTAGGCGGTCCCGTAGACAAGCCCCATTACCCCGAGGCTTGCAATGAAGCTTGAGCCGGTTTCCATGCCGTTTATTCCCGCGAAGGTGTTGGTGAAAGAGGCAAGGCCGGTGATAAAGAGTATTCCGAGCGCTGTGAAAAAAAGCTTTCCTCCAAACGCCTCAAAAAACAGCGGGCTTACAACGTAAAATGTTATGGGAGTGGCAAAAAGCCATGCAAAAACCCCTGAAACAAGCACCATCGGAACGGCTCTTGCAATCCACGGCACTTTTTTCAATGCAATGAATTTGTTTTGGGTGTCGTCTGCAAAACCGATCAGCGAAAAGATTGTGATCAGGGTTGCCCAGAACAAGTATTCAAAATTAAATCTTAAAAAAACCTGCCCGCTTAAAACGCTGTTAAGCAACATAATTGGGTCTGTGCCGAAAACCTCGGTCGCACTCAACAAAAACACGCCGATCCAAAGCGGGATAAGCAAGGCAATGCCGCCGGTCTCGGCTATTTTGGGTTTTTCAGGCTTGTTTATGTCGATTCCGACGATTCCGATTGAATGCATTTTTTTTATGTATTGCTTTATCAGAACAAATGCAATAAAAAAAACTGTTGCGACAACCGCCAGATACACAGTCAGGTTATTCATTTTGTCAATTCCTTGCCAGTTGGTGGTTTTGTTGTTTTGGGCTGTCAGTTGATAATCTTGTTGTTTTTGGATGTTTTGCTTTGGTTTGTTATGTAGATATTGGTTTTTCCAGTTTTAAAAATGTGAGTTATTTATTTCATGATCTCAAGCAGCGCTATTGTCGCGTAGCTTCCCGGCTCAAGGGAAAACTGTATGCTGGCGGCGGTTTTTCCAGGGAAAAAACCGTCTTTTTCAACTTTGAGAAGACGCATGTTTTTCAGGGCCACGGTTATTTTACGCCTGTCTCCGCTTGAACTCGCTTCGGGCAGTTTTTTTATCTTAAATGCTTTTGGGTCTTTTACTGCCGCTTTTGACAGTATTTTTTGCTCAAGCTCCCCTGCCTGCCCCCCAAGCACCCTGCTTTCAGAACCGAACAACGGTCCTGTGGGAGTGTTGTCAACTAAGATGTCGCCGTCTATTTCTTTTGTGCCGTAAAGTTTAAGCCGCGTGCTTAAGTACTGGTTGAAAAGAAATGACTGGTATGCGTGAACAAACATCATCACCAGGTTTTTCGGCATGGTTTTCAGGGCCAGGACAAAGTTTCCGGGGTGTTCAAGCAAACTGTAGCACAATGCTTTTTCATACCTCATGCCTTTCGGGAACGCAAGGGCTGCTTCTTTGAACTCTCCTTTTCCGGCAAGTTTTCTTGCTTCGACTGACGGCCCTGTTTCTTCCGGGAACTTTTTTGACAGGTAAGTCTCGACTGCCCCCCGGAAGTCTTCTTCAAGAATGCATTGCCCGACCAGGTGCGTGCATGGGCGGATTGAACCGAAGCGCTGCAAACCGAAATAGTTCGGCATGCCTTTTTCTTTGAGGGTGTTGATTGTCTGCTCAATGGTTTTTTTGGTTTTTTCCCTGTTTAGCTCAATGTCCCGTATATTGATTGTAAACCGGTTTCCAAGCAGGTCGCCGAGTTCAATTGCGTGGTTTTTGAAGCAAAAGTCCCGGATTTGCGCGTTTTCAAGGTCAAGTTTCATGAGCGCGTCAAGGTGTCTTTTTTTTACGCTCATTTTTTGCGCGCTGACACTTACCTTGTCTTTTGTTCCTGCGTAGCTTATGCTTTTTGGGTTTGTGTGCAGGAACCTTGCGATTGTCTTGGAGATCATGTGAGTGTCGCGGTTTGATTTTTCAAGCGTGAAATGGATGAATGCGCCGCTTCCGGGAATATCTTCGGGTTTCTGCGGTTTGCGTGCTTTTTCCGGTTTTCCGGTTTTTTTATTGTTATTGTTTTTGATGAATGCGGTCGCTTCTGTGATTGTGCTGTCAATCCGAATCTCTTCAACAACAAAGTCTTCAGGGATGTGTTTTATGACCCCCCCTGTACCTGGGGTTTTTGTAAGAAGCTGTGTAATGCCTGCTTTTTTCCACTGTTTTTCCATTTTCCCACCTTAGAAGCCTTAGAACCTGAGTATTGCGCCGAGCCCGCCAAAAGCCATCATGAACTGTTTTCCGATGTCTGTTTCCGCAGAGATTATCTCCACATTTGAGCCGATCTGCTCGGCAAGCTCGCTTAACTCCTCGTACAGGTCTTTTGCTTCAACTATTTCAAAAGTTGCACCGCATTCGCATTTTGGAATGTTTTCCCTGAATGTTTTAAAGTCTTTGACTGTCAGCTCTTTTGATTTCTCGCAGGACCCGCAAAAAAGCTTTATTCTTTTCATTTTCACTGCCTCTGAAATAAGCAGGATTTCCACCCGTCCCTCCAGCACTGCTTCGCGCACTTCTTTTTCCCCGTATGTTGAACGCTCTCCCCTTGCAATGTTTTCGAAAAACCTGTCCATGAGCTTTTTTTCCTGCACGATTTCTGTGTTTTCTATCAGTTCGCCTGACTTGTTTACGACTTCGCGCACTCCTGATTCGTCTGTGTAGCTGGTTGACATGTCCCCGATTACTTTTTCTTTTACTCTGGCCTGCAGGTAATCCTCGTTTAAAAAGTGGTTTTTTGTGCTTCCGGGTCCTCCGAATATTATCCCGCGGAGGTTTTTTAGCTCTGAAAAAGATGAGTTTGCGATGTCTGCGATTCGCTTGTAAAACTCGTTTTCCGCAACTTCCCTTAACCGCTCAAACCTTTGGGCGCTTTGCCCTCCTGCCCTTGTCTTTCCAGGAACCTGGGACACCATGTTTTTGATTATTTCAAGTTTTTTCCCGCTTAAAAGCGCCACTGTGGCTTCGTGCTTGTCCATGACGACAATCCCGTAAACCTCGTCGCTTGCAGTCATTTCCTTTAAGGGGTCCAGGAAAAACATGGAGTCGCAGCGGTAAAGCTGTATGTTGATCTCTTTTGGCGGGACGACCGTCAATAGCTGTATCTTGTGCCCTCCTGCTTCTCTTGAAAAGCTCCCGCAGAAAATGGCGATGCCTTGTTTTGGAATCCGGTAATTCACTGTTTTCAGGTAGTGGATTATTTTTTCAAGCGCCCCCTGGACGTTTTTCTTTGTTGTTTTTGATTTTATGTTTGATGATTGTGACAGCTCGTCAGTGAGCTTTGAAGAAATGCTGCTTCTGTCATAATCGTAAGGGATGTAAAGAGAGATTAGCTCTGTTCCCTGTCCTTTTATGGATTCGAGTTCTTCAAGTTCTTTCTTGAAAGCATATGATTCTTTTGAGCTGGACATTGTTGCACCGGTTTTAGTAAAAAAAGATAGGGTGTAGTTAATATTTGTTGGTTGATTTTTCTTTTTTTATATTATTGTTATAATAATGGTTTGTTTAAATATAAATATTGTTTTGTAAATTGCCCTGTAGAAATCCTATTGGATTGTTAGGGGATTTAGGGAAACGAAAAAATACCCGGAGCTTAAAAAACCGTGGACTAAAATGTTTTTGACTGATAAGTAGAGAAAAGCAATAGATGAAATATATGAATATACTTTGTTGACTCCAAGGGCAGTTCATTATGAATTTTAAGTTTTTCAGCCAATAAAAAACAGTTTTCTAACATTTCTTGCAGTCCTTTAGCAGGCAACCCGGATCTTTCCCAAACAAATCACCGCCCTGCACCTGGGCCCGGACCCTGCAGCCGCCGCAACGCATTATGAACTTTTCACAATTGGCAGAGAAAGCGTTTTTCTCAAATCTTTTCCTTTTTATGGTCTTCAACAATTTGTTGTTCCTCACTATTTCGCTTAATGGCTGCTCGTTCAGATCCCCTACCACGTCGTCCCAGATATAACAGGGAATCACTTTGCCTTCATTTGTGATATGCACGCTTGTTATTCCGGCAACGCAATACGCCAGTTTATCTTTGGTGACCATATGTTTATCCAACACTCCCTTTATTGAGTCATCATCAATGATGTTGTCCCTGTTCACTATTTTCAGATTCTTGTGGTCTTTTGAAAAGTCATTCAGGGCTCTGATTGCAGAAATGTATTCTTCGTTCGAGACCGTGATTTTTTCGGCTTCCTTGTCAACCGGCGTCATTCTCCTGACAGAAAATTCGTTAAGTTCAAACTGGGATAATACTTCTGCTACTTCCCTGACATGATCAATATTGCCTTTTGTCAAAGTCATTCTCACGCCAATCCTGAAACTTGCGTCTTCCATGATTTTTATTCCGTTCAAGGTCTTCTTGTAGCTTCCTTTAACACCGCGGATCTTGTCATGGATTTTCTCGGGCCCGTCCACACTTGTAAGGGTGTGAGTCAGCCCGGCTTTTTTAAGAGAATCAATCACTTTGCGGTCAACAAGGCAGCCGTTGGTAAACATTCGAAGATAAAAATCTTTTGAGAGAAGTCTGACGGCATCAAGCAGCCTGCCATACATCAGGGGTTCTCCTCCCGTCAGTGAAAAAACTCTTACATTGGGAAAATTTTTCTTGATATCATCTCTTAGCTTAACCAGTAAGTCATATGAGAAATCAGTGTTGCCTTCGCGAACCGCCCCGCAGTGGCTGCAGTTCAGGTTACACTTGTCTGTGAGTTCAAGGAAAATTGTGTTTATCAATGCTGCCGGATCAACATCCAATAACCCAAGCGGGTTGGTATCAAACGATTCAAAAAAATCATTTTCTGCTCCCCTAAAATTTGCTTCATCGTAATCCATTTTCTTACACTCCGTTCTTACACTTTATTTTCTCTCACTTCTTTTTTTATCTTCCTCATGCATTCCAAAACCAGACAGCTGAGGCAACAAACTTCTTGTCAAATGACTGCCAGGCATCAAACATATGATGCTGTTATTCCAGCCAACCAACAATCAAAAGTAACCAAGCAAATATAATAATCTATCCGCGCTTCATTTCAAATCTGCCGTGACTTACCGCGTCTGAAGTTTCAAATCCTATTCCGGAACACCAGATTTGCCTATGTTTTTGTTTGAATAACCGTCATCCAAAGTGATGTCTTCAAATTCTTTGATATCCATCTTTGAAAACAGTTCTTCTTCAACATCAACTTCTTTAAGGGCATCCGGCAACAATACGTTAAGCACAAACAAATCTTTTCCTTTCCTCTTGTAAACGACGAGCTTGATGCTTATTTCCTGGTGTCTGCATCTCAGCGTCTGATGATACACTTTCTTATGCACTGTCCTGTTTGAATGCGCGCTCAAGGTGCGAAATTCCTTGTCTGAAAGAGCAAATCTGATTCCTCTCATGCAAAGCCGGGCTTTGTATCTGAGCAAAAGATAATACTCAGAATAATCATCAACCGTACTTATCTTCTGTACTCTTGCATATGAAACATCCTTGAGGTTTACACTTTTACAATTGTCTTTCACAAAAGACTTCAAAGTCGGCTCGTCCAGCGGAACATACATGTCAAGGGACTTGTACTCTTTCAGGAAACCCGTGGGGATTTTATTTATTAGTATCCTGTACTTTTTCACAGTCAAGCCCTTCAATCTTTTTATCTTGAATATTCCTGCAGACCTGTGCAACCTCAAATTTTCAACGCTACTGATTTTTATCTTGATTGCCTTGGATTCTATTTCATTTACCAGTTTTATGTTTGCAAAATCCTCTTCTGCAGTGCACAAGAAAGACGGTTCGTCAGTTAGTGAATCGCGCACGAGCCTGTTTTGTATCCTGCTCGAATCATGCGGCATGGAATCAAAAAAGCTCTGGAGCCTTTCTCCTTCAGGAAACTTTTTTGTTTTCCTGTAAGAAAACAAAGAAAATTTATCCTTGTCAGTGGCACTTGACTGGCCCACAAGAAGAGTTTCTTCCTCCAGATTGAACTTCAACGAGCACATGGGACTGTTGGTTGCTGTGTCATACATGGAAATCTGAAGGTATCTTTCGCGGGGGGTTTTGTAAACATTGCTTCTTATCTGGAAATAAGTGCCGTTGCCTGCCAGCAGGTTGATATCCGTGGCAAAGGGAATAAATTTCTGCAAACCTGATTTTTTCTGGATTTTTTGGTCAACAAACATGCTTGTGAATATAATTGGGACTCCCACAAGTTTCACTTTGTGCCCGCGTGACGAAAAATTCACAAGGTCAATGAAATGCGTAACGCAATCGTGTAGCACGCCGATAGATGGCCTGTTTGAGATTGCCCTCATTTTGTTGAACTCAAGCAGAATCGGCGGCATATAGCTTAAGTTTTCAATTTTTTCTGTTTCAATGATGTTTTTCAGCCCCAGAAAATGACGGAACGCCAGCGAAAACCTGAACTGATACGCCACTCTTATGTCAAGATGGTGTTCTTGCTGGAGTTTTATTATTTCCTTTATGTCAGCTATGTTATCCGACAGGGGCTTTTCAACCAGAATGCGCCAGGGCTTATCCTTTTTCACAAGTTCTGCAATGATATTCTTGTGGGTTGTGATTGGCGTGACTATTATCACTAAACTGTCTTTTAACCCCTCAAGACAGCAAACATCCTGCAACGCTTCAATCCCTTTGCCTGAACCGGCAGACAATGTGCAGGCAAGTTCTTCAGCACTGTTCTTGTTTATATCAACAATTCTTGAAATGCTGATGGCATTTTCTTTCTGCAGATCAAGTAAAGTGCTGACATAACCTTCAGCAATTCGCCTTCCCGCTCCGATTATTACAATATCTCTTTTTTTCATAAAATTCTTCTCCTTTTTCACAGCATCTTCTTTGGTGTCCCACAACTCACTTCAACGAACTCATCAAATCTTTCAGAAACTTTTTTGTCTTCAAAATGTTTCCGGAAACTTTTAGGAAAAGATTTTCCCCGTCAGATAACATGTTTGCATCCTCATAGCTTGTGCCTGAATCTATCAAAAAATCCCTGATTTTCAGGTATTCTTCTTTGTTTATCAGAATAAGCATGTATTTGTCATCAAATTTTGTTCTCAATTTGCCTCCGCAAAGAGAAGATAAAAATTCTGCCAAAGGGCGTCTTTTTTTATTCAGCGCCTTGCACGCACCAGAAGAGCCCAGAGTTATCACATAAGAAAAACCATTCTTTCCGCAGTAACAAATCCTATTACCATTCATAGTCAAACCGCTCACAACATCAACACTCAGAATCTCGGCGGGAATTATTCCCGGACTTGAATCTTCACCCTCATAAATGTATATTCCTTCAAAAGGTTTCGACACTGCAATAATTCCACACCTGTCATTTTCAGCACTGCTGCCAACACCACTGTTTTTTCCAATGCCATTACCTTTCCCGACACCGTCGTATCCGGCAATAAGGACGTGTTCTATTCTCTTTGACTCACTGCCTTCAAGTATTCTCACAAACTCGCCTGAGCAAGAAAACACTTTAACCGCTCCGATGTCTTCACCGTCGGCAACATAAATCCGGTTCCTGCCTGTATAAATGTGGTTCGGGTGCTTTATGTGTGGATTTTCTATTTTTTTTAAGGAAACACTCGGATCTGAAGAATCCAAATCAAACACAAGTATTCCCGGCTTGTTTTTCAATCGCTTCATTGAATCTTCAAGAAAACTCATTGGCCCGGGCAGATAAAACGATACATATACTTTATTATTTTTCAGGCAGATATCAGCAATTCCCCCAAAGAAATGCTGGTCTGAACCAAACCGTATTCTGGTAGCTGGTTCCAACTGGCGTGGCGGCACATGCATGACTATTTTGCCTTTCATGTCAAAAACATATATTTCTCTTTCATGCGGGGTGCCTTTGCCCTCAACAAGCAATGCAATCCTTGAAGTATCACAACACGAACCCCTGATTCTTTTGCGCCCGTTGCGAAAAATTTCTTTCCCTATTTTTTCGACTGATTTCCCTGATTTTTCAGTCACGCAGATAAAATCGCATCCTGTAACCAGAACATTTCCCGAATTATTTGAATCCAACTCGCGCATTTTGAGAACAGGGCTGCAGCATTCAAAAGAACTGCTGCAATCGACTATTTTTACAAGATACTTTCCAAACGCCCCGGAATCCCACAGTTCCACAGGGGTCTGATTGTTATTTTTTCCCAATAAGCGGATGCGGCTAAAAGCATTTGCAAGCATGCGCCTTGCAGATAGGATTTGGTTTGATGACAGCCACTTTGTTTCGCTTACCGGGAAAATTTTTTCAGATTTTGAACGCTCGACGTTTTTGTAATGGGAAAAATCTTTGTCAATGATTTTAATGCCGAACTTCTCAGGGTTTTTGGAAAAAACAGACCCGGGAAACGGCATGAATATTTCACTGGACACATTGTCTGGTTGGGTTTCCTTGAAGAAAGTGATAGTTGTCTTGATGCTTTCCATGTCCTGCTGTGGCAATCCGACCATGGCATAAAATTCAGCTGTTATCCCCGAATCTTTGATGAATCTGCATGCTCTTGCATTTTGCTCCAAAGTAATGTTCTTGTTGGTTGCATCAAGCACTTTCTGGTCGCCGCTTTCAAGACCGATAGATATTTTCCTTGCGCCGGCCAGATACATGAGTTCAGGCAACTCTTGCTTCACTGAATCAGCTCTTGTCATGCATCTCCATTTGACAGGCAGCTTTCTTTTGATAATATCCCTGCAAAATCTTTCAACTCTTTTGGGGTCTGTCATAAAACAATCATCGTAAAACTCAAAGTTAAACACCCCCCACTTCTCCATTATCATTTCAATGTCATTAAGCACTTTTTCCACGCGGCGATAACGTATGTTTCTTGATGGATTGATGCTGTGGTAACTGCAGAAAAAACATCTGTTTGGGCAGCCAAAAGAACTCACGAGTTGAAAAGACGGCTCGCCGTTGAAGTTATCTGAACAAAAATCATAGTTGGATAAGTTAATATCTTCCAGGGGCAACGGCGGCAGTGCATTGGGATCAGGCAGGTCCGCATACCCTGTAAAACAGGGGGTTCCGCTGGAATCCTTGTACCAGATTCCCTTAATATTGGTGATGCCGTTAATGCCGCTGACTTCGTTGATTCCGCTGATTGACAGCTTGTCTTTTGTATTTCCTGTCACGGATTTAATTTTTATTAATGACATAAGTTTTATTATTGTATCCTGCCCCTCGCCGTGGACAACAAGATCAGCGTACTTTACGGTTTCCTTTGGCAGCAGTGAAGAATGAACGCCGCCCGCTACAGTGATAATGCCCGGGTTTATTTTCTTTATCCTCATCAATAACTCATACATAACGTCCGAAAGATAGGACTCGTTTATGGAAAAAACGATGACTGGAGGGTTTTTTTCTTCAATGTAGCTTTCCAGATTAAAATCTGTATCTGTAGCCAGATTCACAAAATCAATATTTGTTTTTGCTTTAAAATGTTCCTTCAAAGAAGAATATATATACAGGGCTCCCAGCGCGGGCTTTGAATTCAGGAACCTGTCCGGGGAAGACATATTAATAACAAGAATATTTTCTTTCTCCTGCATACTAATCCTTAAGGGAAAATATAAATATAAACAAATTGGATGTTGTTTGTTCTTGGTTAACAGTTTGTAGTGAACTACCCCACCCTTACGGATGGGGACTTACGGAAAGGTTAAGTAATAAAATTGATTTAATTATTTACATAAATTATCTTATCACAATAAATGAATTTTTTACGGGAAGTGGTTTTTTGAAAAATATTGTCATTTCAATGGGTGGTTCGGTTCTTTTTAACGAAAACTTTGAGCCTGAAAGGATTAAAAAGTTTGCGTCGATGATTGCGGGTTTAAAAAAAGATGGTTTTGAAGTCGGTGTTGTTGTCGGCGGAGGAAAGATGTGCGGTAAATACGTTGACGCCGCCAGAGGCCTTGGAGCGAACGAGTTTTTCTGCGATGATCTGGGAATGAAGGTTACAAGGGTTAACGCGTTTCTTTTCATTCAGGCTTTGGGTGATATTGCGTCTCCTCAAGTGGTCACTGATTATTTTGAAGCAAAAAAGATTATGGGTTCAGGAAAAGTGACTGTCATGGGCGGAATGCTCCCGTCAATTACAACTGACGCGGTTGCGGCTCTTTTGGCTGAGTTTGTTGAAAGTGATCTTGTGAACGTGACCAATGTCAGGGGCGTTTACTCTGATGACCCGACAAAAAACAGTGATGCAGAGTTTCACAAGCAAATGTCTTTTGAAGAAATGGTCTTGCTTTCGTCCGAAAAAGATTCAAGGCGCGCCAGGTCAAACTTTGTTTTTGATGCGATAGCCTCCAAGATAATCGCGAGAAGCAAAGTAAGAACAAGCATCGTGGGTTCGGATTCAGTTGAAAACATCCTGAAGGCCGTTAAAAGAAAAGGGTTTGACGGCACTTTAATCGGATGATGAAATCAATTAAATAAAATGATTTAAAAATGATTTATCCCTTTAAGTAAGTAATGCAGTTGATTAGGTGGAATTTAGTTATTTCAAATGATATTTAGCTATTTCAGGTAATATTTAGTTGTTAATAGCGTATGTTGAAGAACGGGTTGGTGAATTGAATGGTGTTTCGAAAGTTTGTTGAAAAACATGTCAATGATGAATGTTTAAGGTTTCTTGGTTTGTTCATGGTGGTTTTGGGTTTTGTTTCCCTGATGGCCACGGTTTTTGTTTACATGCAGTTGGATTCGGCGCTTTCTTCAACGCAAAAATATTCAGACGCGCTTGATTCGATAGACAACGATGTCAGGATAACAATTGACAGGTTTGGCGAAGCTGTTTCAAGCATGAACAGTTCATTCGGCGAGTTTGAAACAGCCATTTTCACGATGTCAACCAACCTTGGTGAAATGGGCGACAACCTTGAAGACGAAGGGGAAAAACTGCAGTCGTATGTGAGTGGTTCCACTGTAACAAACCAGATGTTTTCTTCGCTTGGAAGTTCCCTGGCTGAATCAGGCTCTTCCATTAAAAGCGCTACTTACGGCTTTGACAATATTTCTTATTCGTTTTCGTCAACCGCGAAAAAATTCGATTCTTTTACGGAAGGCCTTGACTCGGTAAAGACCTCGCTTTCGTCTGCAAAAAACGAAGTTGTTTCGTCCATTTCAAGCCTTCGCAGCATTTCATTTGTCGTGCTCGTGCTTGGGACCATGTTTTCTCTGGTGTTCATATTAAACGGGATTGCATACGGTTTGATTTACATCAGTCTCAAGAGATTCCAGCTGAAGTTAGAGCAAGGGACAGTTGCCGGGGACAGTGACAAAACCACCAAGCCGGTTAGCGGTTCAAGCAGTTTTGTAAGCAGTTCGAAAAAGTGATTTGTAAGCGGTGTTGCTTTAGCCTGACAGGGAGTCAAGTTCAAAGTCTTCCCATTTCCGGAGTCCGAGCGCTATTTCAATTTCTGCCGGCGAGACAACAGGCTTGTTTAATTTTGCAATGCCGTCAAAAGTTATGCGCGGGCACGCCGTGTTTACATAGCAGTCAAGATCAAGGTTTGTCAGCTGTTCTGCGGAAATGTTTTCTGTGTCTATCAGGAACGCGGTTTTTCCTGACTTTTTTATTTTTTCAACAAGTTCTTTTGCCAGCGAAAGCCTTTCCTGTCCCTTTTTTCGACTGACTGCAACCCCAAAAACTTTGCATCTGGAGGCGGCATCAATTAACCCGAACCTTTTTTTCAAAAATTTGTCTTTGAAGCTTTTGTCAAGCAAAGAAATGTCTTTTGAGTGGGGCCTGTAGACATAAACAGGTTTTGAAGAGTAAATTGTTGCTCCAAGCGGGTGGAATAACCCGTCGCCGATAAAAAGTATTGCGTCAAATTCCATGCTTGTGTTGTCAAGGGTTGAAAAATCACAGCCCAAGACCTGCCCGTTGACGGGGGTTCTTTTGGTTTTCCCGCCGATAAGTGCTTTTTTGCCTGTTTTTTCCAGTCCGGCTTTCATGTCCTCAAGAAAACCTGTGTATTGCGCGGTTGCTATGAGTGCGATTTTTTTTTCCTTTATTTTTTTTTCAATGGCCTGAAGCGTTTGAAGGTCGATTGAATCTTTTTTGGTTTCGTATTTTCCTTCAACATATATTACAGGTATTGCGGTTTTTTCAAGCAATGGGAGGTGTCCGACGTGCAGCAGGGCCTGCGCTCCAAGGGATTTGAGTTTTTCGTCTGCAAGGTCGCATGCGCCAAAGCACGGCTCTGCGTTTATTATCACTTCGCAGTTGCATTTTTCACTTATGGTCTTGGCAATCAAGCATGCTTTCGGTTTCAGGCCTTCGGGAAGCTGCAGCCCTACAACAGAGTAGTTTGCCTTTTTTATTTTTTTTACGGCTTTGTCAAAGTTTAGAATAAGTTCCATTTTTTAAAACCAAGTGTCTGAAAAAATCTTTTTTATGAATTGTGATTTTAGAAACAAAAAATAAGAAAAGAAAAAAAGAGGAAAGGGGCTTGAACCCCTTTTGCGGTTGTTATTTTTTGTCTTTTGAGTCCTTTGATTTTTCGTCTTTGGATTCCGTTTTTTCTTCTTTGGTGTTTGTTTTGTCTTTGGTGCCGGTTTCATCCTTGGTGCCGGTTTCATCCTTGGACTCTGTTTTTTCCTCTTTGCCTTCCTCGGCTGTGGGTTCTGCAACCGGGACCGGTTCTTCTTCTTCGCTTATCTTTACTTTTGCAGTGACTTTTACTTTCTTTTGAGTGCTCATTTCAACTCTGCTCGTGACCGGCAGCCTTGATTTTGCCTTTCTTAAAGCGTCGCGCACTTGTTTTTCAAATTGCTGGTCGCTTTCAATAGTGATTATGGGCTGGTTTGATTTTACTCTTGCGGCCAAGCCGATGGTTTTTCCAAAGGATTTTCTCATTCCCTGCTGGATACGGTCGGCGCCTGCACCGGTGTATTGCTTGTTTTCCCTTAAGATGTGGTGCGGGTAAACTCTTATTTTTATTTTGTAGTTTAATTTGCCGATTTCTCCGCCTAAAAACCTGTTGATTGTGGTCCTGACTGATTCAAGGGCATTGTGCCTGATTTGCCCGTTTTGCGTTGTGATAAGATCAAATTTCCTGTCAAAACTGCCGTTCAGGTTTCCGATGTCGAACATTCTTATCTTTGAACCCGGGATTCCTCCGACGTAGTTTCTCCTGTGGACTTTCACTGATTTTCTTGTGTATGCCGGACCAGTGACTTTGCTGTAACATTTTGCAGGCCTCAATGATACCATTAACTTCACCTCAAAATAAGACTATTGCTTTTATGCAAAAGAGTGTCATATAATTGATTTATAAAATTTTGCTGTTTGTGTGCAAATTAGTAATACTAATGTGGTCTGTTTCCTTTTTATTTTTAATGCTGTTTTGGTGCAATTAATTTTGGTTTTTTGAAAAAATGTTATTAATACTTTTAAAATGTTATTAATACTTTTATATACTATCTTTATGTGTGGAAAAGGATATTTGTTTTTGGGTGAGATATATTGGAAAATGACATTGAAAATTACGAGCAGACAGTGGGGTTGACAAAGTACCTGTTTTCAATTCCAAAGACCAGCATCACGCTTTTGTTGACTTTTTTGTCATCGGTTTTTTTCGCGGTTTTTTCGCAGTTTTTCCTGGTTTTTGGCTTTAACCCTGATTTTTCCCTGTCGCTTGACTCTGTTTCAAGAATCATTGTGGACGGAACTTTCAACGGCTTTGTGCTGCTGTTTGTGCCGGCGCTTTTTGCAGGGATATTAACGCCGTTTTTTTCAAGGCACGGCAAGAAATTTGTGAAAATTTACAGGTCAATGTTTCTTGCGTTTTTTTGCTCGACTTTCATTGGCGTCTTGATGCTTGCCGGAAGCATTTTGAACCCGTGGCTCAATGTTTCAATGATCGGGTTTTTGATTCTCGGCTACTCGGTCATATTTGCGTTCAGGGCGCTTGTGATTCACAGCACAGTCAACCTAAAGTTCCCGTTCGTGCTTGTCCCGAGTTCTCTTCAGACGGTCGCGGGTTTGGCTTTGATTGCATTTGCGATGTCTGTTAATTTAGCACCGGCTTTTGTTGTTGCAGTGTCGCTTGAAACACTTATCATAAAGACGATTTTAGTGACAAGTGTTTTTGTGACCCTTGTTTTTTTGTTTATTGCAGTAGTTGACGCACCCATGAAAAGAAATTTTGGTGTTTCTGCAATAGAGGCCTTTAGTTTGTTTTTGTCTGCCTGGGCTGACAATTCAATTGAGCTTGAAAGCCTTTTTCATAAGATCGGCCAGGAGGTAACAACAACCATGGGGATAATCTCGTTTGAGTCGTCAAAAAAAATTAAAGGCATTTTTTTGGTCCCCGCGATTCACCCTGGCCCGTTCGGAGGCACGGGGGGCGCAAGAATGCCGTTTTTGCTTTCAAGAAAACTTTCAAAGGCAACGGGGGCAGATGTTTTTGTCATGCATGGGCCTGCGACTCACGATTTCAACCCTGTTTCTTCAAAGGAGATAAACAAGTTTTTCACGGCTGCCATGGACACGCTGCCAAACCTTGAGAAAGTTTCTTCCGCGACTGTGATGAAAAAATTCAAAACAGGCCTTAGCACTTTTTCTGTTCAGGCCTTTGGAAACAACTATTTTTTTGCGTCAACGCTTTCGCCGAAACCCACTGAAGACGTGGATTTAAATACGGGAATCGCTGTTTCCAGCGTTGCAAAAGCAGCGGGCGCAAAAGACGCGATTTTTGCTGATGCCCATAACTGCCACCAGGTCGGCGACTTTATTATCCTTTCAGGAAGCCCTGTGGGGTTTGACATGATGGGAAATGCAAAGAAATCAGTGGATAACCTGCTTTCGGTTAAGCAGAAACCGGTTAAGTTCGGCTCTTTTGTCAGCAGGCAGAACAAAAAATTTGAAAGTGATTTCGGAAGTGCGGGTGCGTCGCTGGCTGTTGTGGACACAGGGGGCCAGAAAAGCGTTTATGTTCTTTTCGACGGCAACAACCTGCAGCTCGGCTTGAGGGAAAAGCTGATTGGCGTGTTGAAGTCCAAAGGTGCTGCGGACGCGGAAATAATGACCACTGATTCTCACAGCGTCAACACAATCAAGGGGGTTGAAAACCCTGTTGGTTCAGTGACAGGCCACGAGGTTTTGTCAGAGTGGGTGGCTGAAGCTTTTGATCGCGCTGTTTTGGCCTTGGACCCGGTCAAAGTTGGGTTTTCCCTTGAAGTGGTTCCACACGTGCAGGTAATCGGTTCCACAAAGACGCAGAGTATGGTTTCGACAATAAATTCGATTGTTGCGGTGTCAAAGATACTTGCCCCGGTTATACTGGTTTTGTCGTTTATGCTGGCGTTTTTTCTGTTTCTTTGATGTGGTATTGTGTCTGATTTCATTGCCACGTGTGTTGCCGGTTGCGAGGACCAGGCAATTGAAGAGGTAAAACAGGCTGTCGGACCAGTGGATTCAAGGCGGTTTTTTTTAAAGGGCATGTTCTTTTTTTCAACTGTTCTTGAAAAAAAAGAGGTTTTTTCAAGGATTGAAAGCGCAGATACGGTTTTCCTTGCAAGCGTCGTGTTTTGCATGAAAAAAACCGATGCTGATATTGATTCAATTGTTTCGGCAGTAAAAGAGCTTCTTGTCTTTCGGGAAGACGGTGTTGAAAGGTCGCGTGCGTTGATCGGTCCGGGCGAGTCGTTCAGGGTCGAGTGCAACAGGCGGGGAACGCATTCTTTTTCAAGCGTTGATGTGTGCAGGAAAACAGGTTCTTTTGTATGCGGCTTTTGCGCGGCAAAAGTGGATATTAAAAACCCTTCTAAGGCAGTCCGCGTTGAGATAATCGGAAGGGATGCTTTTGTCTGCATTGGTCTGGCAAAAGAGGTGAGTTTGTCAAAAAAGGTTGAGGGGTTTGTAAAATCAACTGTGGGAAAAAAACCTTGTTTTGATGCGCGAAACAAAATGAAAGATGTTATTGAAAAATGGGGCAAGCTGATTTGCCTGGATGACTCGTTTTGTGCTCTTGACCTGGGTGCTGCTCCGGGTGGCTGGAGCGCCGAGCTGTCAAAAGTGTGCGGCAGGGTTTTTGCTGTGGACACTGCTTACTTGTCGCAGGAAACCTCGTGCCTTTCAAACGTTGTTCATGTAAAGAAAAGAATGGGGGATCTGGTTGAATCCGACCTTGGGGGTGTTTCAAAAGTGCAGTTTGTTTCTTGTGACGCGAGCATGGTTGTTGATTTGCTTGAAAGGATAATTTTTAAAATCGCAAAAAATTTTCTTGAAAAAGGAAGGTTTTTGGTTGTAACTTTAAAGTTTCCTTTTCGCGTAAAAAAGGAAACAGCAGACCATCAGATAAGTGAGTTTGATTTGCTGGCGCGCAAAAGCGGTTTCACGCTTATTGAAGCGGTTTCCTTGAGGCACAACACTGCTTTTGAAAAAACGGCTTTGCTTAAATTTGAAGGCAATTAGATCCATTTGCAAAGTTAATAAGTGGTAAACTGTAAAAATTGCAGAGATAATAAACGATAAACTGTAAAAAAAGCGGGTTTAAAAAAAGAGTCGGACGGTTTGTTTCAAACCGTTTTTGTTGGGTGCTTTGTTACGAGCCGTTTATGTAAAAATAGGCTGTCCTGAGAGGAATGTCGTATTTTGCGGCGATGGTCTTGATTGGTTTTCCGGCTTCCGCATCTGCTTTTATGCTGTTTATCAGGGTTTCCCCGTATTTTTTCGGGCGGCCCCTGTTTACGTCGAATGGTTTCAGTTTTATTTCAACATTTTCAAGTGCGTCCACTACCTTTTGTGATGTCTGGTCAAACAGACTTGGCGGACAGTAAATTGTTTTTACTTTTGGGGCATTGTTAAGGATTCCGACAACAATGTCTGCTGAAGGCCTCTTGTTGATGTAAATCTCGTTTATTTCACTGTCAAGCTCCAGAAGTATGTCCATTAATTCGGATTTGTTTTTTGCTTTTACCACTTCCATTACGTCACCGTGTAATTTCGCGAAGTTTTTAAGGATTGCACTTTTTTAGCTAGCTAAAGTCCAGTTAAATCCAGGTCAAAACTGTTGAATATTGTGTCAAAAATTATTAAATATTTTTTGCACAACTATATTATTTCTTTCCATCTTTTTAAACTCTACTATTTTGCAGTTTTTAATCTAAAAACATTTCATTTTCTATTTTTTCCGGCAGGTAAGTTGAAGCGACGAATTCAAGGGACTTGTTTGCAAGTGCCTGTTGTTCGATTCTGATCCCTTTTTCTGCCATGAGTTTTAACTGCCTTAGCCACACGGGGTTGTTTTTGAACCAGGGATACCTCATTTCTTCGTTTATCCTGTTTCTGTCAATGTCTTTTAGTTTTTCCGTGACATTTTTCAGGTTGTATGTCTCGATGTCATCCATTGTCATGCCCACGTATTTTGCCGTGGGTACAGCGTACTTGTCTGAAAGGTGGGCAAGGTTTATGGACCCGTATTTCAGGACAGAGTAAATGTAAAAACCGTATGGGTCTCCGTCAACGAATGTGATGACAGGCAGTTTCAGCCTTTCGTAAAGTATTTTTAAAAATCTTCGGACACCTCTCGGGAACATTCCTTCCCCGGTGACCAGGATGCACCCGAGGCTTTTCCAGGTTTTTTCCTCAATGAGTCGCGACATCATAGCGTCGTTTTCTATCGCAAGTATGAAGTCGGCGTTGCAGTTGGTTATTTCAATGTCTTCAACGTTTCCGGGAATCAGCCAGCCTCCGCGTCCCAGTCCCGAGCAGTTGAATTCGTCCCCGGCCTGTTTTATTGTGATGTCTCCGTATACTGAACCTCTTCCTTTGGCGTTTACGTGCAGTTGGCTTCTTAAAATGTCAAGCGAGCATTCAAGGTCGTCGAGAACCGAACCGCTTTCGGTGTCGTCGTCGAAAGTGTTTTCTTTTGAGTTTGGAAGCGAGTGTTTGAGGTTGTAATAAAGCTCACGTTTTCCAACGGTTTTTTCCGCGTTTACATAGCTCATGCATGCGGATGCAACCATTGTTGTCTGCATGAATTTCCTTGTGTGCGCGGCGTTTATGAATTTTCTTTCGGATTTCCCTTCGCCAAGTCTCAGGAGTCTTTTTTCTTCATCGTATCTGATGTTTGTTTGTGTTCTGGTGGGCACGAAAAATTTTGGTGGTTCTTCGTTTTTTATCTGGTCAACCATGTTTTTACCGAAGCTTGATAACGAGTTTAATATTTCTTCATTTGAAAGCACTTTTTCTTTTGAATTTGAAAGTGCTTTGCCTTTTGAATCAGTCATTTTACTTCACCTCTTTTTCGGTTTCATCTGTGTTTTCGCGTTTTTCTGCAGGCGGGGTTTCTTCTTCTGTGATTGTGTTTTCGTTTGCGATTTTGTCTTCTTGGCTTTCCGAATCCAGTTCCCCTGTTTTTTCGTGTTCTTCTGTGATTGTGTTTTCGTCTGTAATCTTGTCTTCTTGGCTTTCCGAATCCAGTGTCACTGCTTCGTTTTCCTGTGCCGCTTCTCCGTTTCCGTTTTCCAGTGCCTCTGCTTCTGCGAGTTCGGCGAACCTGCTGCCTACGATTTCTTCAAGTTTTTGTTCAAGTATTGTTTTGCTTGTTCCTGTCAAAAACTCAAGGCTTTTTGCGGTTTCAGGAATGTATTTTTCAAATATCTTTTTTTTGCGTTCTTTTTCAAGAAGCCTTCTTTTTCCGCTTAGGTGGCTTTTGAGTTTTCTTCCGGCATCCATGAGCGCGTTTCTGATTTCTTCAAGTATTTCGTCTTCGTCTGAAATGGCTTGTTTTCCCGCACTTGTGTAGGGAATGTGCGCTGAGCTCACGTTTACAAAGATGGTTACAGGTGATTCGTTGATGTTCCTTAGCTCGTATCGTTTCCAGTCAACTTTTGACACTGCCTGGCTGATTACACACCCGCCGCCGTCAAAAAGAAGCGGTGCCCTGTTTGCGTATCTTAAGACTTCGACTTTTGAAGTTTCTTCCTTTTCAACGGATCTTCCTGCTTTTCCGCCGTATCCGAGGGAGACTTCCACTTGGAAGGGAACTCCCCCGCGGTAAATCTGCGCGTTTCTTTCGACAACCGCGAGGAATTCCGGCTCAAGAATTTGCTGCATTGCTTTTGTCAGCTGGTTGTCCCCGATCGGGATAAGGAAGTTTGTTTCTGGAGCCATGAATTTTATGTTTTTAAACGCTTCAACCATTTCTTCTGCTTCGTCCCATTTTAGCTCCTGCGGGCGCTTGTTTAAATCAAATGACACGTGCGTTCCTATTTCGTTTGCTTTTGAACTGCTTATCCTTGCAAAGTCAGTCATGAGGAAGCTTTTGATTTTGTATGCATTGCTTTTGCTGGCGCGTGTGAGTATGTCGTCTGCAGTCATTCCTTTCGGGTGCGGGAGCATTTCTTTCGGGACAGGTGGGATTTTTTCAACTGCCCTTTCAAAGATGAGCAGTTCCCCGTCCGGGTCTTCAAACCGTATTGTTGTGTGTGGGTTTGCAAGGGCGGTCCGTTTGATGTATTCCAGCGGCCCGTATTCTCCTTTGTTGTAAGTGACTGTTTTGAACTCGGCTATTATTGTTGTTCCTTTTATTTCTTCGTCTTTGTATTCTTTTTCGTTTGTGAGTTCAGGCATGTTTCTTTTGACGTCAATTTTCACGTCTGTTTCGTAAATTGTCCCGTTTTCAAGTCCTGAAATCAGTTTTGTGGATTTTCCTGTTGTTATCTGCGAAAACATTGTGCATCCACTGGCACCGATTCCCTGTTGCCCGCGGCTTTGGATGCGCCTGTGGAACTTTGTTCCCGCAAGAAGTTGTCCCAGGGCTTTCCCGGCGACTTTTTTTGGCATCCCGGGCCCGTTGTCCCTGGATGTTACTCGGTAGTGCTCGTTTCCGATTTTGTCAATTTTTATGGTTATGTCCGGCAGTATGCTTGCTTCTTCGCATGCGTCGAGAGAGTTTGTGACGTACTCGTGTACTATGGTGGTAAGTGATTTTACTTTTCCTGTGAAGCCAAGCATTTGCTTGTTTTTTTTGAAGAATTCGGCTACGCTGTGTTCCTTGAATTCGCTGAATATTTCGTCTGTTATGTCTATCATTTTTTCACCTTTAAATACCAAAACTGTTCATTTTTTCTGCGATTTCTTTTTTTTGCCTTTTTTCACGCAGTTTTTTGTAGACGCTTGAATGGGTCGCTCCTTCCGCCAGCAGTTCAACTGCTTTTTTCGCTGTTTCGACTGACTGGAAGCTCCCGATTATCCCCGCGGTTTTCCCGTAAATTGAGAGTGTTGCTCCTGATTCGCTTTCTATTGATGCTTTTACTTTTCCCGAGCTGCCGATTATTCTTGACTTCAGCGTTTCAACGGCTTTTTTTGAATGGCCGGCAAAGTCGTGAAGGTCAACGATTTCAAAGTACGTGTCTTCTTTGAGGAGTTCCAGTGCTTTTTCAGGGTTAAAACCGCGGCCGATTGCTTTTACGACGTCTTTTAGTTTCCAGGCAAAAAAAGGGTCAGTGTCCTCAAGCCTTTTTATTGAGACGTTTCCTGTCTCGCTGTCGATTAAGAGTTTTGCGCCGCTTTTTTTTTCAATGAGTTTTTTTGTCTTGCCGTCGCTTCCGATTAATATTGCCACTCTTTCTTTTGGAATTAATACAATGTCCTGGTCATACATAAAAGCGCCTGCATGTGTGTGTTTTTTGATTGATTGTCTGTAATTATATTAAGTGGATAATCATTTATAACCTTTTGCTTTTGTTTAGCGTCGCTTAATACTGGTTTTACACGTTTTTTTGTTTGTTTTCCTTGTATTCGCGTATTTTTTGAAGGGTTTTTTCTTGGTCTGTTTTCACGCCCAGGGTTTCAAAGTAGGTGCATATGTTTTTAACGTCGCGTTTGAGAAAGTCGATTGCTTTTGGGTGGGTGATGAGCACTGCCTGCCCCATATCTATAAAAACAGGTTTTTCTTCGCGGTTTAAGATGTTGAATTCTGACAGGTCTGAGTGAACGAGTTTTACTTTGTGCAGGATGTTTGCAATGAAATTGACTGTTTTGTCAAAGAATTGCTCCGGGTTTTGCGGCGGGCATTTTTTAAGCGTGGGTGCGGCATCGTCGCCTGTGCCGATGAATTCCATCACAAGCACGTTGTTTAAGTATGCAAACGGGGTTGGCACGCGTTCGCCGCATTTTTTTGCAAGGCTGAGGTTTTGAAATTCCTTCTGTACCCACATGTTTACTATGTCGTGTTTTGTTTTTTTTGTTTTTTTGAAACGCGGGTCTCCCTCGATGTATTCATGCATTTTTTTGAATTTGCTTGTCTCTATCTTGTATATCTTGACTGCGATGTTTCCGCTTTCGTTTGTCGCCAGAAAAACGTTTCCTTCTTTTCCTGTTGAAATCGGGTGTTTGAGTTGGTGGATCCACTTTTTGCGTCCGAGCCGCTGCAGCGTGTCAAGGGTTGAGGCGTCAAATACCAGGGAGACGATTTTTCTTTTCCCCTTGATTTGCTTTTTTGGTTTTCCGCTTAATTTTTTCACCAGCGATTCAACTTTGTCTTTGTCCATGTGAATCTTCCAGGGTAAGTGATTGTTTTTTGGTTTGCTGATTTGTGCATCAGGCTCTTGAGCCGGATATCAGACTTCCAGGTCGTCAAGGTAGCGGTTTTGCCGCAGCCAGGTTACCTGGTTTAAGTGGTATTTCCAGATGACATCTCCTTTTTCGTTTCCCTGGACCGGCCAGGGGTCGACTATGACGATGTCTCCTTGTCGAAGGGTGATTTTTCTTTTCAGCCTTCCCGGAATGCGGCACATTCTTTCGTTGTTGTCTGTGCATTCCACCCGGAACCTGCTGCCGTGAACCTGGGTTACGAGTCCGATGAAGTTTCCTTCTTTCGGGGTTCTTACGCGAATCACTTCCTGGGTTCCCGGCGCGGGCTTTTTCTTGAATTTGAATTCTCTTGGTCTTTTTCTGAAATTGGCCACGTTTACACCTCATAATTTGATTATCTGGACATGGGGGACGCCGGCAATGGTCATTATTGACGAGTCATTTATGTCCTGTTCTTTTTTAAGGCAGGAAACTGCTTTTTCTCCGGAAATGTTTATCTGGTCAGCTGACAATGCCATTGAATTGATTTTTTCGCCTGGAGTTTCCTGGTTTCCGTAAAATGATTCTTTTACGTTTAGCATGAATTTTCCTTCTTCAAAGGTTTTTCCAAGGATGTCCCTGTCGCATACTGCCAGGACTTTTTGCCCGTTTCTTTCATGCATTTTTGCCACCATCAATTTATCACTCGGAACTGTTTTTTGCCTGAAACCGCGGTTATTGCAGTCATTTAAGATTTCTCACGGGAAATGTTGCACCGCATGCTTCGCATTTAACCTGTTTTATCCTGTCAATTGTAACAAGTTTGGTGTCCGGTTTTCCGCATTCTTTGCAGAGAATAAACTCGTTTAAGTATTCTTCAAGTTTTTTGTTTATTGACTTTCCGAGAAATTTCCCCTGCAGGATGCATCTTTGTCCTTCGATGTTTCCTGCGGTTGCAAGTTCTCTTGAAATGAATTTCAGCAGGTGGTTGGGGTCCCTGTTTAGTGTTGATGAAACTTCACCGAAGTTTTTTATAATTGTTTTTTTCCCTTGTATTTCCGAAATAAAAGAAGGGGGCTCAAACCTTTTTTTGCTGAGTGCAATTGGGGGTAGTTTTTCATATGCTCTTTCAAGCAATTTTTCGTAGTCTGTTATTGGAATCACCTTCAATGATTAAATTATTTTTGTAGCTTTGCATTTGATGCATAGTGAATAAATGTATAGATGCATAGTAAGTGGTGCGTGTGAAATGAATGAGTCATTTCGCGGGAAATGCCTGTTTGCAGTTGTTTTTGTCCTTGTTTTATAGTTTTTTTGCCTTTATAATATCGGTTTTAAATCTTTATAAACCTCTTGTTTTCTGAACCGCTGCAAAACGCTTGCTTACGCGCTCACAGGAGTTGCTTACCCGAACAGCAGGGTTCCTGCGACAAAAAACACAAGTGCCCCCGCGACTATCGGCGGCAGTGCAGGGAGCATTCTTCCTTTTTTTCTTTCAACAAGATTGATTACGACAACAAGGCCTGAAAGCGCACCGAAACAGACAAACAGGGCTTTAATCAGGGACGTGCTGACTGCCACGGTTCCAAAATTAATGAATGTGCTTTGGGGCGCGTTCAGGACTGCGGCGGCGAATATCAAAGGCATTACAAGGTCGCCGGTTCCAAGTTCAAAGATCCTGTTTTTCACAGGGAAAGATAATGTGAATGCCATGTCATTGGCAATTATTGACTTTGCCATCTCAACCATGTGTTTTGTGAAAAACACGGCGATTATATCGTAAAGCGAGAGAATCAAAAGAAAAACAATCGCAGGCAGTACTCCAAGCGATGCCCCGAGAATCCCCCCGACCCCTGCTATTGCAAGCACAGCGCTCATGTTTTTTGTGGCAATGGTTTTTTTTACTGTTTTTAAGACCAGTACAAGGCCTGCAAGAGCAATTGCAGGCAATTCCGGGACAAACGCTGAAAAGACAAGCACGGATGCGAAAAACACCGCGATTGTTTCGATTATCTTCAAAAACACCTTTATTTTGAGCCGTATTACTGCAATCATTATCGCAGTCATTATGATGATCAACCCAAAAAACTCAAAACTGTTGCTGATTTCCTCAGGGTTTTCAGTCACTGTTATCTGTTGCAGTGAAAGCGACTGTGAAACATACAGACCGAGAAGTTGCGTGAACAAAAAGCAGACCATCACCATGAAATAAAGTTTTCTGGTTTCGGTTTTCCAAGTATTTTTTTGGGGTTTTGGTTTTGTTGCTTGTTTTTCACCTTCCTGTTCTTTTGCCTTTTTGTTTTCCGCTTTTGTTGTTTGTTTTTTGCTGTCTGTTTTTTGTTTCTTTGTCTTTTTGCTGTCTTGTTTTTTTGCTTTTGCACCCAAGGTTTTTGCTTTGCTGTCTTGTTTTTTTGCCATGTTGTTTTCCCTTTTTCTTTTTTCATTCTATTTTTTTTATCATCTTGACATATTTTCTTTTCGGCTCATAAAGTTCGCCTTTCTTGATCATGGCAGAGATTATTTCAAGGGCTTTGTCTTCGTCGATGTCATGGTCTTTTGCGTGTTTTACTATGTCGTCTTTGTGAATGAGGTCTTTTTCAGCACTTAATTCAGCTATGATTTTCATTATTTGTTTCATTTTGTTAACGCTTGACTGGGTTTTCCCTGTTCCGATTATCCCGATGTCAAGCCTTCCGGTTTCAGGGTCTTTTGCCACCATTTCAAGACTATACCTGAAGATGTCTATTGCTTTTTCAATGTCTTGCTCTTCTATTTCAGAAGACAGCCTTATTTTCGCAGAGGCCTCGGAAAGCCTTATGATTGCCTGCAACTGTCTTGCGGTAGCGCTTACGACTCCTTCTTTTCTTCCATGTGACCTTAGTTCCATGTAAAAGTTTGCTATGCGGTCCATCATTTTTGGCTTTATGACAGGGATCATCTCGCGTCTTGCGTAAGCGATGTATTTTCTCATCAAGTCGATTTCAATGACTGGTTTTATTATTTCTTCCGCTTTTTCAAGGTCTGAAAGGACAATTTCCTTGTTTTGCGACTGCCTTGCAATAAGTCCGGCTGCATAGTTTCCTTTCAGGATGTGATTTGCGATTTTCCTGTCCTGGTCGGCTTTTGTCTCGTCGCGGATCACGAATATGAGGTCAAACCTTGAAAGAAGCGGTGGGGGGACATCAAATTGCGTGGTCGCCAGTTCGTTCGGGTCAAACCGCCCGTATTTCGGGTTGGCGCTTGCAAGGACAGAGGTCTGTGTCTTGAACTGGGCGACGATCCCTGCTTTTGCAATGCTCACTGTCTGCTGTTCCATGGCTTCGTGCATGGAAGACCGGTCTTCCTCGGTCATCTTGTCAAACTCGTCAATCATTGCCTGCCCGCCGTTTGCAAGAACAAGCGCGCCTGCTTTCAGGGTCCATCCCCCTTCTCCGAACTCGTCTTTTTCAGCTGAAGCAGTGAGTCCCGCGGCAGAAGAAGATTTTCCGCTTACAACAATGCTTTTTGGAGCAAGCCTGTGCACGTACCCCATCAGTTCGCTTTTTCCGACACCCGGGTCTCCGATTAGCAGTATGTGGATGTCTGAGCGGATTTTTTTCCCATCAGGCTGTATCTTGTGAGGGGTTCCGCTGAAAAGCTGCAGCACAAGCGATTCTTTTATGCGCTCGTTTCCGTAGATTCCGGGCGCAATTGATTTCATGAGCTTGTCGTAAATTTCAGGGTCTTTTGCAAGTTCAATGATTTGTTTTTCTTCTTTTGGCGTTATGTCGACTTCCTCGAATTCTTTTTGCGTCTGGATAAAGTTGTTTGCTTCAAGGTACCTTCCGTAAACAGATGTTTTTTTTACCGGGGGCCTGAGCCGAAGTGTGCCGATGACTTCTATTCTTGCCCCTGGAGTCAGTTTGTTTGTCAGGTCGTCTTCAAGGAGCACTTCAATGTATTTTGCCTGTTCCCCTCCTTTCATGTATTCAAGGGGTTCCTGAATCTGTATTTTTTGAAAGTCAATGAAAGTGCTTTCTTCAAGCATTAATTCAAATTCCCTGCGGTCGCATTCGCAAAAACCAGGCCTTGTCAGTTCCAGGTCGTTTTGGGGAATCCTGTACACCCTCCCGCATTTTTTGCACCTGAACGCCGCGAGTTTTAGTTTGGGAAGCACGTCGACCATGAGGCGGACGACTCCTTCAACGGCAATTAGCTTGTTTAAGTGGGAGGCGTTTATGTTGGTTATCAGGTGTTTTTCTTCTCTTGGAATGTTTATGAACCGCACGTGGGGTTCAAAATCAGTTGTTTCGCTTCCGCTGTCAATGCCCTGAACGGCTTTTTTTATCGCGTCAATGACTGTGTTCGGGTTTTCAAGGAGTTCATCTGCCAAATCAATGTTGAACTTATCAAGTTTTTTGTAGTCAATTTCAAGAGATTTTTCTTCAGGATACCTTTCAGCAAGCTTTTGTATTTGCGAAAAATATTCGTCCCTTAAGAAAGCCTCGAATTTTCCGACAAGCGGATTGTATGTTGCAGATTCAACTTCCAAAAAACGTCACCCCCCGTGCTCGTTTGTAATACCCTATTTAGCGGTAGTTAGATTGTGGTTATAGTCAGATTGTGGTTATAGTCAGATTGTGGTTATAGTCAGATTGTGGTTATAGTCAGATTGTGGTTATTATGATTATTAGAATTAATTATGATTAATGAGTAAATTAAAGATTTGCTTAGGGAAAAACTTTATTTCCCTTTAATGTGTTTTTTAACGGTTTTCTCCTGCTGTTAAAATAAAGTAAACACTGGCCTGCACTCAAAACAAAGCAAACATTTTCCCTATGAAGAAGATGTAGAACAGGATGAATATTCCGCCTTCCCATTTTGTGAGTTCTTTGTCGTGGGTTATGAAGAAGAACAGGAGCGTGACTGCGACGAGCATCGGCAGTGCTGTTTCTATTAGTATTTTGGGGACAATTAAGGGGGTTATGAGTGCGGGTATTGCCATCACCGTGAATATGTTGAATATGTTTGACCCGAGCACGTTTCCGATGGCTATTTCCGGTTTTCCTTTTTTTGCCGCGGTTACTGTCACCATCAGTTCGGGAAGTGATGTTCCAAGGGCCATTGCGGTGATTGCTATGAGTTCGGTTCCTATGTTTATGATTTGGGAGAGGGTTATCATTGCCTGGATGGTCAGTTGTGCGCTTATGCATATGAACAGTGCGCTTATGACAAAGTATGCGTATTCTTTTTGCGTGAGTTTTTGGTTTTTTATTATTCCTTTGAGTTCTTTTTTTATTTCGGTGTCTTTGTGTTCTTTTTGCGTGGATAGCGTGTAGTTGATGTATATTGCCGCGCCTGCGATGAATATGATTGCTTCGGGCAGTGAGAAGATGCCGTCTGAAATTGCAAGCGCAAACAGGAAAGTTGAACCCAGGAGTATGGGGAGGTCGACGCGGGTGATTTCGTATGTCAGTTTCAGTTTTTTGTTTAGTATGACTGCTGTTCCAAGCACAAGGCATATGTTTGTGATGTTTGAACCGATCACTGTTGCTGCGACTATTTCAGTGGAACCGCTTAGCGTTGCAAATATTGAGGCGATCAGTTCGGGAAACGATGTCCCGATGCTTACGAGAGTCACGCCGATTATGAACGGCGGTATTCCCATCAGTATCCCGATTCTTTCAGCCGAGTCTGTGAAGTAGTCTGATGATTTTACGAGAACCCCGAGGCTTACCGCAAAAGCTGCCGCAAAAAATGCAAGCATCATTAAGTCCATGAAAAGAATAAAAGCGCAGTGGTTTAAGTTATTTATGTTTGCGCCGGGCGTTGGGTTTGTTTTTGCTTTGTGTGTTGGAAATGTTTTTAATCAATGAACTTGATTAGTATTTTTAGTTTTTAGTTATTGATTATTTTGACTTGACCCATATTTTACAGGTGTTTGTTATCAGCGAAAAAGTTCTTGTTACGGCGGCTCTTCCTTACGCAAACGGTTTGCTTCACATTGCTCACGTCAGGAGCACGTATCTTCCGGCGGATGTGTTTTCGCGGTTTTTGAAGGCGACGGGTCGCGACGCGATTTATATTTGCGCGTCTGATGACCACGGCACTCCCATTGAAGTGAATGCTGCAAAGCGCGGGGTTTCGCCTGAAGAACACGTTGCTTTTTTCAGGAAGAAACAAGTTCGCGATTTCAAGGATTTGGGCATAGAGTTTGATTTTTTTTCTCGCAGCAGCGGAAAGGTAAACCGAGAGTTTTCTGATTTTTTCTTCAATACTTTAAAGGAAAAAGGGTTTATTGAAGAACGCGAGGTATTGCATCGTTTTTGCCCTAAGTGCAAGAGGTTTTTGCCTGACAGGTTTGTCAAGGGAACGTGTCCTTTTTGCGGTGCTTTTGACCAGTACGGCGACGGGTGCGAGGAGTGCGGCAAGATTTACCGTCCTGTTGATTTGCTTGATCCAAAATGCGCGCAGTGCGGAACGGTTCCTGTTGAAAAGGCAGGCAAGCATTTTTTTTTCAAGCTGAGTTCTTTTTCAGGCAAGCTCAAGTCGTGGCTTGAGTCAAACAATGCTTTGCAGAGTGAAGTGAAAAACTATGCTTTGAAGTGGATTGAGGAAGGGCTTGAGGACTGGGACATTACCCGCGACGCCCCTTATTGCGGTTTTGAGATCCCGGGCGAGAAAGACAAGTATTATTATGTGTGGTTTGACGCGCCAATCGCTTATTTTTCTTCTGTTGCGCAGTGGGCAAAGGAAAAAGGTGTTGAGTTTGACGGGTTTGTGAGCGGGGACGCAAAGATTTATCATTTTATCGGAAAGGACATTCTTTACCACCATTATCTTTTTTGGCCTGCCATGCTTTTGGGCGTTGAAAAGTTTTCTTTGCCTTTTGCGATTCCGACAAGGGGGCATGGTCTTTTGGCAGGGAAGAAGATGAGCAAATCAAGGGGAAGTTTTATTACTGTTGAGGATTTCCTCAAGGAGTTCCCTGCTGATTATCTGCGGTATTACTGGTCGGCAACGACTTCTTATTCAATGCAGGACGGGTCTTTTTTTTGGGGTGATTTTCAAAGGAGGGTCAATGACGACCTTGCGAACACGCTTGGTAATTTTGTCAACAGGACTCTTGTGTTTGTGAAGAACAATTTTGACTCTAAGGTTCCTGAAATCCTGAAACCGCGGCAGTTGGCGGGAGCTGAAAAAGAGTTTGACGCCGCGATTTCCAGGGTGGCCGGGGATGTTTTTTCCGCGATGGATTCAGGGGATTTGAAGAAAGGTCTTGAGGTTTTGATGGATTTTGTCCGCGAGTGCAACAAGTATTTCAATGATTCAAAACCGTGGCAGCTTGTGAAGGAAGGAAAAGATTCTTCGGCGTCTGTTTCTGTCTCTCTTTGCGCAAAGGCGGTTGCAACCGTTGCAGTGCTTGCTTTTCCGTTTGTTCCTGTTTCGTCAAGGGATATCTGGAGCCAGTTGGGTTTCAGCTCAGAGCTTGAAAAGGTAAAGTGGGGTTCTTTGAAGTCGCTTTCTGTCGGCGGCCTGGTCATAAAAAATCCAAAGCCGGTGTTTAAGAAAATTGAGGATTCCGTGATAAAGAAGGTTTCGCGGGATTTGGGCGGGGCATGATTTTTTTTTGTGTTTTGAAGTACTTTTTAAGGTTTTGAAGGTGATTTTTTGACTGGTGTTGTTTCTTTTAGTGATTTCAAGAAAGTGGATTTGAGGGTAGGCAAAGTTATTGAAGCGGAGCCTCACCCCAATGCTGACAAGTTGTATGTTTTAAAGGTTGATTTGGGCGAGGAGAGTCCGAGAACTGTTGTTGCCGGGATTGTCCGGTGGTTCAAACCGGAAGAGCTTGTAGGCAAGAGCGTGGTTGTTGCGGCAAACCTTGAGCCGGCTAAAATCCGCGGGGTGTTGTCGCAGGGAATGCTTCTTGTGGCTGAAAAAGATGAAAAGATTTCTTTGCTTTCAGTTGAGTCAGAGATGCCTGCCGGCTCGCGGGTAATGTAAGCAAACGCTTGTGAAGCAAATGCTGTAATTTGCGAATCAGCTGTTAGCGGACTCTTGTTATTTGCATGAGTGATTCAAACATCATGTACTCGACTTCTTTTCCTGATTCAAGCGGACCGCCTTCAAGTTTTTGCGGTGCTGTGATGTCAAAGGTTGCGTAAGTTGAAAGGTCCATGAGCTGAACGGTTGTTCCGGAAACCGATATTACCTGCGCAGTGCTTTTTTCAATGACCGGTGCTTCAATTGTTGCGTCGGTTGGTTTGAGTATTCCTCTTTTCTGGTTGTCGAATATGCCGATTCCGTCGACTCTTGCTTTTGTAGACCCGTGTTTTCCGGGTTTGCTTTTTGTGACGCCGAGCACTTTGCACGGCGCCCCGTCCATCATTACATAGCTTCCTTTTTTCAGTTCTTTTACTATTGTGTGAACTATTGCCAAAAAATCACCTTTAATTTTTGTTTTTTATTGTTCTATAATTCTGTGTGTGTGTTGTAATTCTAATGTTTTGTAATTTTAATGTTTTAGTTTTGTCTTGTAATATGTAGCTTAATGCTTTTAATTAAATACCTTGCTTTCAATAACTCTATTATGGAAAGTGGTTCAGGCAGTGATTTAAACGGTTCAAAATTAAACGGTTCAAAAAATGTTTTTTTTGATTGCCACACTCATTTAGGCAGAAACTTCTTTAAAAATGATTTGAAGGAAGTGATTGCGCGGGCGCAAAAAGCAGGGGTTCAAAGGGTGGTGAATTGCGGTCTTGACAAGCAGACCAATCTCGAGACTGTTTCTCTTGCCCGCGAGTTTGATTTGGTTTGCGCTGCTGTTGGTTTTTCCCCCACTGATGTGTCAAAAGCCACGGGAGAAGAGGAACTGGCGGTTCTTTCCCAGATTGAATCTTTTGACGCGGTTGCTGTGGGTGAGGTGGGTCTTGATTTTCACTGGATTAAAGACGAGGGTGAAAGGAAAAGGCAGGCGGAGGTGTTTTTGAAGATTCTTGAAATCGCTGAAAAGCGGGGGTTGCCTGTGATTATTCACTCGAGGGCGGCGGAGAGGGAAGTGGTTGACATTCTTGAAAGCTTTGGAAAATCATGCTTTGTAATGCATTGTTTTACCGGGAAGCTTTCGCTTGCAAAGCGCGCGCTTGATTTGGGTTGTTTTTTTTCGATTCCCACAAATGTGTGTTATTATTCTTCAATGCAGAAACTCGCAGGGATTGTTCCGCTTGAAAAGTTGTTGATTGAAACTGATTCGCCGTTTTTGCATCCGCAGCGCGGTGAAAGGAACGAGCCTGCTTTTGTTGTTCGCGCGTATGAAACGGTTTCAAACATTAAGAATATAAATATTGAGCGTCTTTGTGATAGTGTATATTTTAATTTTACCCATGTTTTTGGGGTTAGTTTGCCCCGGTGATTTTTTTGTTTGAGAGTGTTAAAAATAAGTTCATGAAAAGGTCAGCGAAACCGAAAAACATTGCTCTTTTGGTGGACGGTCCGAATGTCTTGAGGCGGGAGTTCGGAAATATTGATCTTGAGAAAGTGAAAAAGGAGTTGAGCAAGTATGGCCAGGCAAAGGTTTTGCAGGTTTTTCTTGACCAGTATGCTTCAAACAAGCTGATTGAAGCGGTGTCAAACCAGGGTTTTGAGGTTATTGTGATGCCTTGCGATGTTGATGTCGGCATGGCTGTTGCCGCAACAGAACTTTTTTTCAACCCGCACATTGATATGATCGCTTTGATGACCCGTGATTCCCACTTCCAGTCGGTTGTGACAAGGGCAAAGATGCACGGGAAAGGGACGATTGTTTTGGGGATGGAGCCGTCGTTTAGCGTTGCATTAAAAAACTCCGCTGATATTGTTATTATGTTGAACGATGAACAGGCCAGGTAAGTGATATGAATCTTCCTTCAGGAAATCTTTTGTTGAGCCTTGACGTGCTGGACACGATGTCTTTTAATGCTCTTTTGAGCGACTTGATTAAAAAAAACTTTTTCGGGTACGTGGTTGTCACGATAAACGGTGTTGACGGGCTTGAAGAGGGCTCGATTGTGTTTGAGAATGGCAGCAGTGTTGCTGCAAGTTATGAGTTTATAAAACATGATAAAAAGGTAAGCGGTGATGCTTCGCTTGAACTGGTCTTCAATGCTGTTGCGGCTCAGCACGGTGTTATTGAGGTTTATGAGCTTAAAAAAGATCAGGTGCAGATAATTCTTGCATTGAATGACGATTCGTTTAAACTGAAAAAGCTGCTGGATGAAAAAGTGCTTGAAGAGCAGAAAGCAAGTGAGTTTAATAAGAAGTTGTTTGCAAGATATATAGATGCCGGAAAAACTGACCGGTCAAAAGTGTCAACAAAAGACATCTTGCGCAAGTATGGCCTTTCAAGCATGATTGGTACTGATTTGAGCAAAAAGGATATTGTCAAGGATCTGGTTGGAAAATACGGGAAAAAAGAGGAGTAGCATGGGACTTATTAATTCGATTGTGTCGTTCAGTTACAGGGTTTTGAAACTTGAAGACCAGCAGGAGATGGATTCGGAGAGGGATCTTCTTTTAAAGGAATTCATTTCTTTGAAGACGAGGTATTTTGAGCCGAAAGCAATGCAGCAGTTGCCTGATTATGTCAGGAAGAAGCATTTGATAAATTCGCTTACGTTTACAAAGCGCGACGGCACAGTTATCATGAGCACTGAAGAGGATGCTTTTAAGGGCGCGATGGTCGGGAGTTCTCTTTTTAAGTATTTGTTGTCTGAGCTGCCGGATTCGCGTTATTTGATGGTTAAGCGCGAGAACTGGCATATTGTTTACGCAAAGAAAGAGTACCTCATAGTGATTGAAGCCAATGACGTGCTTGCGTCAATTGAGATAGAGGCGATTGCAAAGGATATAGAAAAGCACATTAATAAATTAGAATATAAATATTGAATCGGGTGTTAATTTACTGACACGTGATTTTTAGCGGATGGGTAATGATTAAAAATTTTTTATTGGTTATTTTGTGATTTTATGGCGAGAATCATAACGATTTCATCAGGTAAGGGCGGTGTCGGAAAAACAACGTGCGTGGTTAATCTGGGTATCGCTTTGGCGCAGTTCGGGCAAAAAGTTCTTATTGTTGACGCCGATGTCACGATGGCGAATTTGAGCCTTGTTGTCGGGATTGACACTTGCCCGATAACTTTGCATGATGTTCTTTTGGGCGAGGCTGACATTCATGATGCGATTTACGAGGGCCCGTCAAAAATAGATTTTATCCCGTCGGGAATGAGTGTTGATTCGTTCAGGCGCGTGGATCCTGAAAGGCTTGCGCTGTTGATTGGGGACCTGAAAGAGTATTATGATTTCATATTGGTTGATTCTCCGGCAGGGCTTGGAAAAGATGTCTTGTCCGCGATTGCCGCGGGAGATGAGGTGTTCCTTGTGCTTGCCCCGAATTCTGCTTCTCTTGCAGACGCCATGAAAATCAAGACCACTGCAGAACGTTTGGGCGTGAAGGTTTCCGGGTTTATTGTGAATATGATTGAGGGAAGAAAAGAGGAGATAAAACCAGAGGATTTGAGTTCTGTTTTAAGGATAAAAATGCTTGGAAAGATTCCTCAAAGCGATGAAGTGAAAATGGCTTTTATGCTTAACAAACCGGCAATGATTCTTTTCCCGTCAAATTCAGCGGCTGTTGCTTTTAAGAGGATTGCCGCCAATATTTTAGGTATTCCGTTTAAGGAAGATGAAAAGACCGGGGGTAAAAACCCGATTGTCAGGTTTTTTAACAAAATTTTTAAGAGGGGAAAATAAATGACAGGTGAACGACCGTTTGATTTGCTGACCAGTTCAGTTGGAAAATCAGTGCTTGTGGAACTCAAGGGAGGAGTGCAGTTTCGCGGGGTAATGAAAGCGTATGATATTCACATGAATATTGTGATAGATGACGCTGAAGAGCTTGAAGAAGGCGAAGTGAAAAAAAAGCTCGGAACCCTTCTTTTGAGAGGCGACAATGTTTTGTTTATCTCTCCGTGAGTTTTTGCTTGTTTTTATTGTTTGCCGTCTTTGATGCATTGATTGTTTTAAATCCTTTAGCAGTTAATTGTTTTAATGGATTTTTTGGGCCCGTAGATCAGCTGGAAGATCGCGTCCTTGGCGTGGATTCGCTTTTGCCGAAGCGCTGACGAGGCCTGGGGTTCAAGTCCCCACGGGTCCATTTTCAGATCTTTTGAGCCTGCGTTTTTTATTCGGGATATATTTTTATAGTTTTTTCGGCACATATTTAGATGGACACACATTAAAAATTTCCGCACTTGTTTTTGTTGCTTTTTGGGCCCGTGGTCTAGCGGCTATGACACCACCTTGACGTGGTGGGAATCACCGGTTCGATTCCGGTCGGGCCCATTTTTTGACTGGTTTTGGTTTTTCTTGCATACTGTTCATTTTTTTGAATTTGATTTTGTTTTTTGCATTGCTTTTATTGCCTTGAATTGCTTTCAAGCGCGGCGTCAACCAGCCCCACAAACAACGGCGCCGGGTCAAGTGGTCTTGATTTGAATTCCGGGTGCGCTTGCGTTGCAACAAAAAACGCGTGTTTTTGTTTTGGCAGTTCGATGAATTCGACGAGTTCTGTTCCGTCCATTGCCCTGCAGTGTTTTCCGGATATTTTCAGCCCGTTTTCTTTTAGTGCGCTGACAAATTTCGGGTTTACTTCAAACCTGTGCCTGTGGCGTTCAAGGACCATGTTGTCTGTTTCGTTCAGGATTCCTGTGTATTTTTTGAAGTTTTGGCTTTCCTGCATCAGTTCAAGTTTTTGCCTGTCTTTTTTTATCCTGTTGCATTTTTTGTACAGGTCAAAGACTATTGAGTCTTTTTTAAGGGTTGCGGCGTATGCGCCGAGCCTCATTGTGCCGCCGTAGTTGTTGTTGTCCATGAGCTTGCGCTGGGATTTAAGAATGTCGATTACGGGAAAATCGGTTTTTGGGTTTATTTCAGTTGAGTTTGCGTCCTGCATGTTGCATTTGTTTCTCGCGTATTCGATTACTGCAAGTTGCAGTCCGTAGCAGAGCCCGAGAAACGGCTTGTTGTTTTCACGGCAGTATTGGATTGCGTTTATTTTTCCTTGCGTTCCGCTTGATCCGAATCCCCCGGGAATGATTACCGCGTCGAATTTTTCAAGTTCGCTTACATTGCCTTCTTCAAGCTGGTTTGACTGCAGCTGCACTATTTTTGGTTTTGCGCCGGCTTGTGTCGCGGCGTGCTTTACGGCTTCTTTTACTGAAAGGTAGACGTCTTCGAGTTCGCTGTCTCCTTCTTTTATGTATTTGCCGACTATTGCGACTGAAATGTTTTTTGCCGCGTTTTTTTCTTTTTCCACGAATTCGCTCCATTTTGATTGTTTGTCTGTGTCGCCTGCGGGTTCCATGCTGAAATGCGAGAGCAGCAGGTTTGTGGCGTTTTGTTTTTCCAAAAGGAGGGGTATTTCGTATATGGAGTCGACGTCCGGGTTTTCAAATATGTGGTCTTTTTTCACATAGCATAGGTTTGATATTTTTTCAAGCCTGGATTTGTCCATTCTTTTTGTTGACCTTGTTACCACAAAGTCTGGTGCTATTCCCATTTCGCGCAGCCTTGCCGCGGAGTGTTGGGCGGGTTTTGTTTTCAGCTCGCCTACTTTTTCCAGGAACGGCACGTAGACCACTAAGACAAACATGATTTTTTCGCCTTCGAATTTCATCTGGCGCACTGCTTCGAGGAAAATCCTGTTTTCAAGGTCTCCCGTGGTGCCTCCGATTTCAACGAGTGCGAAGTCGTGTCCTTTTCCGGCTTGTTTTACCCTGTCTTTTATTTCGTTCATGACGTCTGGTATGAGGCGGACGTCTTTTCCCTTGTATTCGAGGCGCCTTTCTTTTTCAATCACTGAAAGGTACACTTGTCCTGTTGTGATGTTGTTTTTCTTTGGAACGGTTATGTCAAGGAATCTTTCATAGTTTCCGAGGTCCTGGTCGATTTCTCCGCCGTCGCCGGTTACCCACACTTCCCCGTGTTCGGTGGGCCTGAGTGTTCCGGCGTCGATGTTCACGTACGGGTCAATTTTTAGTGCCGTAACATCAAAACTCTGGTTTACAAGAAGCCTTCCGATTGAAGCGGTAGTGACTCCTTTTCCAAGCCCTGACATTACTCCCCCGCAAACTATTATGTATTTTGTCATTTTATCCTTACCGTAAGACCCCTTCCGGAAGGGAGGGGATAGCTTGCAATCCTTTTCCATAATTTACCAACTCCACTTTTTTGACATTTGAATTAATTATGTTTCCTGTTGGGTTTAACAAACGAACCCAATTGCCATAATTGAATAGTTTCGCCTACCCTCAATAGGTAAAACATTTTTTTTTAGAATCAGCGCCTGTATTTTGCCCGGATACGGTCTGTCAAATCCAAACAAGGAGTGGTTTGTCAAACCGGGATAATCTGGATAATCTGGATAATCTGGATAATCTGGATAATCTGGATAATCTGGATAATCTGGATAATCTGGATAATCTGGATAACATAGTATAATCTGTTGAATCAGTATTAAATTATTTGCGATAAATTATTTGCGATGGGCAAATCTGGAGTCTAAAAAAAAGATTGAATCATAAAATGTTGCATTGGGAGTGCGGACACCACAAAAACAGTTAGTTTAAAATTGAAGTTGTCCCTTTATGTTGGTGGTATTTTTAGACGAAACCAAAATCATGGAAAAATACAGGGAGCCGGCTTGCTTGTGGGGTTTGGAGCCGAATAAGTATGTGATGCGAATCCCTGGAATGATAAAATCCGGAAAAGTTTTGGATGTCGGGGTCGGCGAAGGAAGAAACGCTTTGTATCTCGCCGGGAAGGGGTTTGATGTTACGGGGGTTGACGTGTCGGAAGAAGCCGTGAATAAGTTCATGGGATTTGCCAAAGAAAAAAACATCCATGTTAAAGGGGTTGCAAAGAGTGTTGCTGATTTTGAGTTTGACGAAGATTATGACGTAGTCATTTGCGTGGCGACTCTTCATTTGATTTTAAGGGATCAGATGCTTGAAACCGTCAAAAGAATAAAAAGCCACACAAAAAAGAACGGCCTGAATTTGATAACCGTGTTTACCAAAGAAGACGCGGGTTTTAAAGAGTTTCCGGACCTTTGTTTTTTTGATAAAGGTGAGTTGAAAGGGTTGTATGGTGATTGGCAGATTTTAGAATATGATAATTATGTGAAAGAAGAAACACATGGCAAACCCCACAAGCACCATATTTGTGTTTTGATCGCTAAAAAGTAGCTGTCTTCATTCCCGGGGTTTGGCGGTCTGAAGAAGTGTCCAAAGAATAGTTTTAATACAGGAAGTGATATATATTATCATGGATTGCCAGGCGCATATTTTGCACTGGTTTTTTATATCAATTTGCAGAAGTATATATCAGAAACAAATACTTGACAAGTTTTGCGCTTTTCTAATTCTGTTAGTTTCAAGCGGTCAGTGTCGGTATTTTTATTTATCAGTCGTTATTTGCTAATGCTTTGAATTTTATTTTGAGTCATTAATCAGGTGATTTATTGGGAACAAGGAAAAAAAAATCAAGCAGGTTTAAAAAATCGCGTTCCATGCAGAGATGGAAGTGGAGAAAGAAAAAAATGAATGAAAGAAAGAGAAAAAGACGCAGAGAAAAAAGCTAGTTTTTGAAATGATTGTTTGGCAGGACGAAATTGTTTTGCCGTTCACTTTCTTTTTTGTTTTTTGATTCGCGGTTATACCTGCATATTTTACTGTTTTTGCTGGCTGGCGGATTGCTGACCGGGTTGTTTGTCGGCGGATTTAATCAGCTTTGGTTGTTTGGTTGTTTGTCAACGGCTGTTTGACAGGTCATTGTATTTGTTATTGCGTTGGTTTGACAGGTTATTATATTCATTAATGCATTAGTATATGACATTGTATTGATGATGAATTGTTGTATGACATTACATAAATGACGGATAGTTATGAACGCATAGAGATGAATGGTTTTTGCGGGGGTTCCAGAGCCTGGTCAATGGACATGTTCGGCATGCCCGATTAAATGGGCAGGACTTAAGATCCTGTGGCTTAGCGCCTTCGTCGGTTCAAAGCCGGCCCCCCGCATTTGGTTTGTGTTGCTGTTGTGTTTGTTTTTTTGAGGGGTGGTTTTTTGAGGGGCACGATGATTGTTTTTGAGGGGCTTGATTCAAGCGGTAAAAAAACCCAGACCTTGTTGCTTGAAAAAAAACTCAAAGAAAAAGGGCACAAAGTGAAAATGATTGACTTTCCGCAATACGATTCTCCTTTCGGCGGAATTGTCGGCAGGTATTTGCGCGGCGAGTTCGGCAGTTTAGGTGAGCTTCCGCCTGAAGTTTCAGCTCTTTTGTATACTCTTGACCGTTACCAGTTCAAAAACGCGATGGAGTCGCATCTCAAAGAAGGGGGGGTCTGGATAGTCAACCGATACATCCAGTCAAACCTGGCTTTCCAGAGCACTTTCATGGATTCGGAGGAAGAAAAGGAAAAGTTTGTTGACTGGGTGAAAACTGTCGAGTCCAGGCTGCCTCAGGCAGATGTTGTGGTGTTCCTTGACATGCCTGTTGAAGCAGTGGAATCTTTAATGGAGTCGCGTGAAAAAAGAGAGTACAGGGGCGGTATGGAAAAAGACATTCACGAGCAGGATTCAGATTATCAGGAAAAGGTCCGCGGGTCATATTTGAAGGTTGCAAGGCAAGAGAAGAACTGGGTGGTTGTGGAGTGCGCTAAAAAAACATCCAAGGGTTGGAAAATTAAGTCCCCGCAGGAAATCCACGATGAAATCTGGGACAGGATAGACAAGTTTTTTGCAGTCTACAAGTGTTTTTACTGAAAAATCTGTTTTAATCCGGGGTGTTTTTGTCTTTGGCATGGGTATCGTTGCCTTGAACTTCGGCGTTGCTTTCAGCGGGTTTTTTGCCTTCTATTTCCTGCAGTTTTTGCAGGTGTTTCATTTGCTCGTCTTTTATTACTGCCTGCCTGAACTCGTTGTTTGTTTCAAAAAGCTGGTTTTGAACGGCTTTGAGTTCTTGTTTTTGCTCACGGGTTTTTTCCCTGATGCCTTCAAGCGCTTTTTTCTTTTTTATGATGATTGTCCGTCTTGAGTCGATTTCAAAAAGTAAGCTTGTGCGTGTCAGATCTTCCCTGTATTCGCGTTCAATTTGCCTTATTTTGTTTTTTTCTTCTTCTGTCCTGTCAAAAAAATGCAATCTTGAAATAAAACCACCCTTTGAGTTTAATGTTTACATGTATTTTACATGTATAATACATATCTAAGATATATATCTAAGTTTAAAGTAATGTATGTATTAAAGTTTGAATCAACTAAAAAAGTTTGTGTGAAGTTTCAAAAGAAGTTTGCGTGATTTTTTGGGTGCAGACCAATAACTATTTATAAGGTTTTGATGCAAGATAATAAGTTGTTTGGCGAAGGCAGATTCTTGTTTTGCCAAATGATTCGATTGAGTTTTTGGTTTGTTATTTTTTAAACTTTTTTTGTTGTTTTTGACTGCAAATTGTTTGTTGTTTTTGACTGCAAATGGAAAGTTTTTATATATAAAAAACCATTAATATTGTGGTTAAGTCACTGCACTGAAATATTTACTTAAATTTTTGATGCAAGCGCTTTTGCACGTGCATTTATTCAGTGTGAAACTGGCCAAAATTAACAGGAACGAAATCAAATTTTTTGAGCGTTGACAGTTTAAGTGTCGATGTTCATTTTATGAGGCCCCAAGTTTTTTTGGGTCTGATGTTCAAATCCATGCAAGGTAAACCCCGCAACAGTTAAAATGTTGCGATCAAACAAACAATACAATATAACTCCAGTTGATCCTGCTGGAGGGCACTGCTATTGGAATTCGACTAAGCCATGCAAGTCACTGCCTAACCTTTAGGCAGGGCGAACGGCTCAGTAACACGTGGATAACTTGCCCTATGGACGGGAATACTCTTGGGAAACTGAGGTTAACTCCAGATAGATGACATATGCTGGAATGCTTTGTTGTCCAAATCACAAGCTGAATCGGAGGCTTGTGGCCATAGGATAGATCTGCGGCCGATTAGGTAGTTGGTGAGGTAACTGCTCACCAAGCCTTCGATCGGTACGGGCCTTGAGAGAGGGAGCCCGGAGAAGGGAACTGAGATAAGGTCCCTAGCCCCACGGGGTGCAGCAGGCGCGAAATTTTTGCAATGCGCGAAAGCGTGACAAGGGAATTCCAAGTGTGCATGCGAGAGCATGTTCTTTTCGTGAGTGTAAGAAGCTTGCGGAATAAGAGCTGGGTAAGATGCGTGCCAGCCGCCGCGGTAATACGTACAGCTCGAGTGGTGTCCGCGTATATTGGGCTTAAAGCGTCCGTAGCCGGTTTATTGTGTCTTTGGTGAAATCGGACAGCTTAACTGTTCGGCTTGCCAAAGAAACTGATAGACTTGGAGCCGGAAGAGGTCGGAAGTATTCTTGGGGTAGCGGTAGAATGTTATAATCCCAAGAGGACTATCGGTGGCGAAGGCGTCCGACTAGAACGGGCTCGACGGTGAGGGACGAAAGCTAGGGGAGCGACCCGGATTAGATACCCGGTTAGTCCTAGCCGTAAACTATGTGAACTAGGTGTAGCACAACCCACGAGGTTGTGCGGTGCCGAAGGGAAATCCGTTAAGTTCACCGCCTGGGGAGTACGATCGCAAGGTTGAAACTTAAAGGAATTGGCGGGGGAGCACTACAAGGGGTGGATGGCTGCGGTTTAATTGGATACAACGCCAGACAACTCACCAGAGAAGACAGCAGGATGATGGCCAGTCTGAAGGGCTTGCCTGACGCGCTGAGAGGTGCTGCATGGCCGCCGTCAGCTCGTACCGTGAGGCGTTCTGTTAAGTCAGTTAACGAGCGAGACCCGCACTTTCACTTGCCAACGTTTCCCGCTCGGGAGACACGCACTGTGAGAGAACTGCTGTAGTAATACAGAGGAAGGAGCGGTCGACGGCAGGTCAGTATGGCCCGAATTTTCTGGGCTACACGCGGCCTACAATGGCACAGACAATAGGATGCGACCCTGAAAGGGGCAGCCAATCCTTAAACTGTGTCGTAGTTCGGATTGAGGGTTGTAACTTACCCTCATGAAGCTGGAATCCCTAGTAATCGCGGTTCATTATACCGCGGTGAATATGTCCCTGCTCCTTGCACACACCGCCCGTCAAACCACCCGAATGGGGTCTGGACGAGGCCTTATCATTAGGTAAGTTCAACTCTGGGCTCCGTAAGGAGGGTTAAGTCGTAACAAGGTGTCCGTAGGGGAACCTGCGGATGGATCACCTCCTTCAGTAAATGAAGCAACCATGTGCCTTCGGGCACTGGTTGTGTGAAGTGTGTTTATAACCACTTCCTTTTTTTCTGTTTGCGGGGGCCTTAATGCATGGATTTGAATGAAATTTAATAGGGTTTTCGGGCCCGTAGATCAGCTGGAAGATCGCATGCTTTGCAAGCATGAGGCCTGGGGTTCAAATCCCCACGGGTCCACCAGCTTTTTAGAAAGGCTCGCATAACCTAAAGTATCCGGAAAACAAAGAACAATTTTGTTTTTCGGGCCCTGAAAACAGGAAGTTGTTTTCGGGAATTCACGCTCACGCGGATTAATCCGCTTGAAACTCACATGCAAAAGAATGTTTCATTTTTTTGCTTTGAACAACATGCACCCGGTGTGTAATTATATCGGGGAAGGGTGAGACTGCAACCGTTTACGTTTAACGGCGGTTGTTGGTTCATGAAGCCGTGTATAGGAGGTTAAACGGCCTAAGGTAAGATGCTACGCCTTTTGGTGGATAGTTTGGCTTAGGGACTGACGACGAGCGCGGCAAGCTGCGATAAGCTTGGGCGAGTAGCAAGCATATTTTGAACCCAAGATTCTCTAATTGGTTGATAGACCGGGAACGCAGTGAATTGAAATATCTTAGTAGCTGCAGGAAAAGAAAGCAATTGCGATGCCGTTATTAATGACGAACGAACGCGGCACAGGGCAAACCGAACCTTTCACGGCAACGTGTTTGGAATGTGGTTTTTGGCCTGTTTTACAACCCGATTTTGAAGTTGAGGTCTCCTGGAACGGAGCACCGTAGAGGGTGATAGTCCCGTAAACGACAGATTGAGGGTTGATTTTACAGTGTCCAGAGTATTGTGCGTTGGATATCGCGCAAGAATCCGGGGCCACCAAGCCCCAACCCTAAATATTTCCTAAGTCCGATAGTGAATTAGTACCGCGAGGGAAAACTGAAAAGCATCCCTGACGGGAGGTTAAAAGAGTTTGAAACCAAGAGGCTACAGGTGGATACGGCATGAAAGGGGCTTTTTTGAACGAATATGAAGCGATTTGTTATTAGGAGAAAAAGTTTTTCAGTGTTGTATCGTCCTTCCGGAAGCAAGGGCCGGGGAGTTAGTTGTGGTGGTGAGGTTAACCCGTTTCGCGGGGAAGCCAAGGGAAACCAAGTATCCCGCAGCTCACTTATGTGAGTCAGGGGATGGGTCTTAAAGGGCCTAAATCACTGCAGCCATACCTGAAACTATGTGAACTAATCCTGGGCAGGTTGAAGGCGTTCTACAGAGTGCTGGAGGACCGTACCGTTTCTAGTCAAACTGTTCGGGTGACCTGGGATTAGGGGTGAAAGTCCATTCGAACATAGTAATAGCAGGCTCCTCCCGAAACATCCCTCAGGATGGCCTGGCTGGAGAATGATGGCGAGGTAGAGATACTGACTGGAAAGTTAAGGATCGAAAGGTTCGGCTTTCCTGTCAAACTCCGAATTTGCTGTCTTCGCAGAAGGCTGGAGTTGGCGTGCACGGGTAACCGTGTATGCGTGAAGTGAAGAAACTAGACTTGGGTTAAGGTCCCAAAGTACCGGCTAAGTGTTAATGTAAATGGCGTCATAGGTCGAAGACAATTGGAAGGTTGGCTTAGAAGCAGCCACCCTATATTGAGTTCGTAACAGATCACCAGTCGAGATTTATGGCACAGAAAATGGACGGGGCTAAGTCGGTCACCGATACCCAAGAGCTTTGATTGTATCAAAGATTTTGTAGGGAGGCGTTGCGCGTGGGCAGAAGTCAGGGCGTAAGCTCTGGTGGACCGCGTGGAAATGAGAATCCCGGTGAAAGTAGCAGCTTACCTGAGTTAAAATCTCAGGCGCCGAAAGGGCTCGGGTTCCTCGGATCTGATCATCAGCCGAGGGTTAGCCGATCCTAAGTTTGTCCTTAACTGAGGCAGACGAAAGGGAAACAGGTTTATATTCCTGTGCCTTGCAAATACGTGCGGTAACGCTAGTTTGCTCTCTGACGCTTTCGGGTAGTTCAAGCACCGTTATCGCGGTGTCTACCAATGATAACTCTGTGGAGAATTGTAATAATGAGAAGCAGAGTAAAATTGCAATGGGTTGTGTATGCAGCTTTGGATGAGCCCAAGAGCCCGTGAAAAGGGGAGCGGAATGGATTTTGCAAGTTCGTACCTAGAACCAGGACTGGTGCCCCTAGCTGAATAGGCTAAGGCGTGTTGAGACAACTCGATTAAGGGAATTCGGAAAAATGGCTTCGTATCCTTGGTATAAGGAGTGCCTGAAGATGAATAATCTTCAGGTCGCAGAGACCGGGGGGGTCCGACTGTTTATTAAAAACACAGGTCACAGCAAACCCGAAAGGGCTCGCACTGTGGCTGACTCCTGCTCACTGCTAGTACGTGAAACTTTCTTTCAAGGGAGCTAAGCGCTAGTGAAGAGCGGACCTAACTCTGAGGTTCTTAAGGTAGCGTAATACCTCGTCAATTAATTGTTGACTTGCATGAATGGAGTAACGAGATCCCCACTGTCCCTAGTCGAGACTCAGTGAAATCACTACACGGTGGTGATGCCGTGGACTCCCACTGGGGTGAGAAGACCCCGTGGAGCTTTACAACAGTCTGAGGTTGCTGTTCGTTTTGGGATGTAGAGTGTAGGTAGTAGGCTTCGAAGCATAGTCGCTAGGTTATGTGGAGCCGGCAATGTAACACTACCCATCCTCGAGCGAATCGCTTACCCGAAAGGGGACAGGTTCAGATAGGTTGTTGGACTGGGGCGGTACGCGCCTGAAAAAATATCAGGCGCGCCCAAAGGTTTGCTCAGGAAGGTCAGAAATCTTCCGTCGAGTGCTAAAAGCAAAAGCAAGCCTGAAAGGATTTTTCAAAGAGCGAAATTCTGGCGCGAAAGCGTGGTTTAGCGATCCTCTGTGCCTCTTTGGTGGAGGCCAGGTCTGACAGAGAAGTTACCCCGGGGGTAACGAAGTGGTAGCGGGTGAGAGCCCATATCGACCCCGCTGTTTGCTGTCCCGCCGTCGACTCTTGCCATCCTGGCTGTGCATAAGCAGCCAAGGGTGGGGTTGTTCACCCATTAAAGGCGAACGTGAGTTGGGTTTAGTACGTCGCGAGACAGTATGGTTACTACCTAGTGGGAGTGTGAGGTGTCTGAGGGGAAGCACCCTCGAGTACGAGAGGAACGAGGGCTCGCAGCCTCTGGTCTATCAGTTGTCCGACAGGGCATGCTGAGCAGCTACGCTGTACGTGGATAAGAGCTGAAGGCATCTAAGCTCGAAGCCACCCCCAAAAAGAGACACCCATACTGCTGTCTTTGATAGTAGTGAAGAGTACTCATAGAACATGAGGTTGATAGGCCAGGCGTGTAAGTGCCAAGCTTCGGCGAGGTATTCAGCGCGCTGGTACTAATAATTCAGGATTCTGCCTTAGGCCGGACCTTTTCCTATACGTGGTTTTCATAAAAACCATTTCTTTAAATATTAGTTTCATTACTAATTTTTCACTGGGAATTGGTTTAAATTAAAAAATCAGAGGCAGTGAGTCGGTGGCTACCGGGCCCGAAAGGGTACTGAGGAAGGTCCGCCCACTCACAGGAAAACAAACGCGTTGCGAAACGCGCGCGGGAACAGAAACGATACTTCCTGCCTGCCAAGCAATGATCGAAAGAGAGCGGCAGACAAAGAAGGTGAAACGCGCCCGCGAGAGTGCAAGCATAAGCGCTAAGTCGAATGCCATCATTTACAGAAGGCGGCCTATGACTCACTGCCCACATGGTTTTTAATGACTGTTTTTAAGAGTATTTTTTTTGTTGGAAGTAGTGATAGCGCTTTTTTTGTTTTTGTAAGTAGAGGAGTTTGTTATTGGTTTTGATGTTGTTTAAGGTCGTTTAACTTCAATTTTAGTGTTTTAGTTTCTTTTTTAAGTAATAGTTTTTTTGTTAGGGTAGCGGTAGTTTGTGGTTTTTAAATAGAAAAATTTATACATGTGTGTTTCTATTAATG
>JAGGVJ010000037.1 GCA_021158055.1 Candidatus Iainarchaeum sp.
AAACTTATCACTGCACTTGCCTGTTGCAGGAATGCACGCGTGGATATTGTAAACTCCGGGCGGGACTTCAACAAACACCTGCCCGTTGGTTCCGGTGAACAGACCGAACTCAGTTAAATCGCTTACCCTTGTTGCAGTTGCAGTCACTTCGCCCGAATAAGGATTTGAACAATCAGTAACTGTAATTTTGAACTGGGAATAATAACTCACGTCCCACGAGTCAAGGCTCGGGGTGCTTCCGGAAGTAAAGTTTGCCCTTAGCTTGATTGGAATGCTTCCGACAGTTTCTGAAATGTTCTGGCCGTTCTTCACGTCTGCAACCAAAACCGAATCATCTGATGCATCCAAAACATCAACCGTAAGCGTTGATGCTCCGGGTGTGGTCTTTGAAAAAGTCACTACCCCCCACTTGCTGAAATTCACCGGGCTGATGACGCCTGTTGTGAAAGTACCGGTTGCTTGTCCTTCAGTTAAAACCACACTGCCAAATAACAATTCAGTGTTTGAAAATAATCCATCATCCAGACTCAAACCCACAGTTGCAAGACCTGAATCGTTCACAAACACTTCTTTTGAAAACTCACTGCCCCAGTACTCACCATCAAACGCCTTTGCCAATACCTGCCACAAACCCGGCTCCCCCTCAGCAACAAACGAATAAATATTTGAAGCCTGCGCAGCCGGGTTCAGCACCTCACTTCCTACCCCCTCCAAAACACGGAAATCAAATTCAATAATCGGGTCGTCGTTGGGGTCAGTTGCAGTAGCTGTTGCAGTCACTGAATCACCTAACTCAAACAAAGGCGCATTCAAGGAAATTTCGGCTATTACCGGTGCGCTGAACTGTTCTTGAATACCAAACAAAGCGGTTGGTTCCAGATCTACTTGTTTTCGAATAAACACATTTAAGATATTAAACGAATTGACCGTACAGACTTCACCACCCCCCCGCTCGCTACATTGAACGGCAACAACATTATCGCCTTTACTAAGACCAGAAGTTACATCCCACGTATTTACACAGGTATTACTGCCATGACAACCACCACCACAATGACCAATGTACGAACCATTGCCTGAATAAACCCATTGACCATCATCACTAGTAACCCTCACACTAGATGACCCAACACTCGTTACAAACACCCTTTTCCTCATATACCAATCACAATCATCACAACTGGCCCAATAATCAACAGACGCATCTGGCAAATCAGTCCAAGTTGAATCATCAAAACCCACACTTGTCCAATCTAAAGGACCCGTACACGAAGCAGACCGGTAATACTTCCAACCAACCTCCCAATTACCCGACGAATCAAAAGTATCAACATCAGAACTCGCACTAACAGCTGACACATTACCATAATACATGAAAATGCCAGTCGAACTGTTCGCAGGAATGCTCGGCACCTTCACCCACACCTTCGTGCTTGCAGTATTACAACCCGACTCAAGCCAATAACTCAACCCACTCAAACCCAAACCATCAGCAAACCTCAAATCACCGCAATCACTGTTCATCACCCCGGCAGAAACCAAAGACGCAGAATCAAACCCAACCAACACCTGAAAATCAGCCAAATCAGAACCGCTTGTCTCAGTTATCGTAACTGATTTCCTGTAACTCCAATCACTGTCCCACCAGCCAGTTACAGGCAATTGCCCGCTGAAAACACTGCTTCTGTTGCCTTGCGCGTCAGTGGCAGTAACCTCAACCACCCACTGACCTGCACCATCAGGAATAAAAGAATACTGGTTGACTGACTGGGCTGTCGGACCCGCGAACACGCTTGAATCAGGTTTCTTCACAGTGAAAGTGTAACTGGAGATGGTCTGTGTCCCCTGCGGGTCGGTTGCAGTGGCTGTTGCGGTAACGCTTTGTCCTTCCTCTGGCAAAGCGGGGTCAAACGAAACGCTTTTGACAATAGGACTATCGCTTTGCTCTTGCGCACCGGTACTTGCAGTGGGTTCCGGGGAAGTGTATTTTCGGACACGGACGTCATCCAGTCCGACCCCGTTTGAATCTGTAAGAGCAACATGGTTATAGAACTTACCGCTGTCTGCAAGAGCCTGGTTATATACCCCTTCCCAATCCCATGTACTGGGTTCGTTCGTGCCATGTTTCCATATCTTAAACTTGCCGTTGTTTCCAAGCTTCTCTACCTTTACATTGAACCAGTTTCCCCTCTCGTTGTAATAATTATATTTTGTGCTCGTGTGCAAAACATTTTCAGAACCGCCGACTTTTTCTATGAACCTGACATACTGATCACCTGAAGAATACGTGCGCATGTAAATCTTGAGATAGTCGTTGTCTGACAAATGAATCATTCTCGGGTGATACTGGTCATTACCCGAACCGCTTCCGTGGTTTTTGACTTTAAACAACCATTCTTTTCCGCCTGACGGAACAACATTTTCCGCCGTGTAAATAACCCCCCCGTCACTTGTGCCCTTCAGATAATTGCCGGAAGCTGTCCAGGAACCACTTGCAACAGACCACCCATTGTAGCTTGCATCTTCAAAGTCATCAAAAAAGTCAAAGGTTTCTGTCGCGCTGCTTACACCATCAGCTGACTGGTTACCGTAATACAGGTAAATATTCTCCGATGAGTTTGCCTGGATCTCAGGGACCTTCACCCACGCCTTGTTGTCAGACTCCAGCCAGTAAGAAAGCTCTTTGGGAACACCACCTGTCGCAAACCTCAAATCAGCCAAGTCCAACCTTGCTTTTTCTGCATCGAAACGCTCCTGAATTTCTGCCTGGGAAAGGACACGGTTGTAAATTTTTACTTCGTCGATGGTGCCGTTGAAAAACTCACCAGCTCCACCACCATAAGCACCAATCGTGAAATTACCACCTGTCACCGGTGAAGGGACACCGCCGGCATCCAAGGTTACGTCCGCGCCATTGACGTACATTTTTCCTTTTCCTGACTGCCCAACTACTCCCAAGGCAACAATGTGATACCATTGACCCAACTCAGGAGTAAATTCTGTCGAGCTAATCGCTACTCCCCCCAAACTAAATCGCAAATTTGTAGATGCTTTTTCCCAATAAAATTCATAAACACCTGCGCCACCTCTTTTATCAACAACAACGTAATAAGAATTGGTAAGATCTTCAAATTTAACCCATGCTTCAACAGTAATCTCACCAGCGGCATCCAAACTCCCATCATTTCCAGCAACAATATAATCATCCGCGCCGTCAAACTCCAAACCACCCCCAAATTTACCAGTCGACCAAACAGGACCGTTTGTCAAAGTTCCATCATTGCCGTTCCCGGAAGAATCAGCGGCCTTCGTTCCACTGCCCTCGCTGAAATGCCAGCTTCCAACCAAACCAGAATTGTCATAAATAGCACCAGTCAAATCAACGGAAAGCGGGTAATCAGTCAAATCAGAACCGCTCGTCTCAGTTATCATAACTGATTTCCTGTAACTCCAATCACTGTCCCACCAGCCACTCACACCAACCTGCTTGCTGAAAACACTGCTCGTGTTGCCTTGCCCATCAGTTGCAGTAACCTCAACAGTCCAAAAACCGCTTGAATCAGGAGTAAACGAATACTCATTGCCTGTCTGTGTTATAGGGCCCGCGAACACACTCGAATCAGACCTCTTCACAATAAAAGAATAACTGGAGATGCTGCCCTGCAGAACGTCCGCCAATACAGTTGCAGTCAGCACGTTGCCCTGTTCAGGCAAAGAGGGTTCAAACACCAGATCGTTTATGTATGGAAAATCGGCCTGCTGTTGCGAACCAACGCTTGTTGTCGGCTCCGGAACAACCTGTTCCCTGTACAGATCCGGATTAAAGCCGTCTTCGTACGCGGAAGGAGTTGTTGTTCCGGTCAATAAATTGTAATCCAACCTTACTCTGCCGTATCCCCCGTTGCCGCCAGCCGCCCGCGTATTTACACCCGGAGCCCCCGAACCATACGATGCAGTCACTTTTGACGATCCGATGCTGGCATTGTCTGAAACAATATAAATGCTTCCTCCGGCACCACCCCCTCCACCTCCTGTTTCGCCGGTGTTGTCATTCGGGGCGTTTTGACCGCTTGAACTAACGGACCCGTCAACCTGAACAGAACCGGCTGAAATTAGTATTATCCCTCCGCCTGCCCCGCCGGTTCCACCGCAATCGGGGTTGTCCCCGTCACGGCCCCCGCTTCCGCCGCCTCCGCCGAAAAACAGTTCAGAAAGCTGCGGCGAACCAATCGCACTGCCACCAACGGCTGTTGTGCTCCCGCAACTCCACCCGCCGCCACATGAATAATACTTGCGCTGACCGTTGGACCCGGCTGTTCCGTATCCTCCGCCTGCCCCGCCTTCACCTGAATGGCACCACTCGGCGTCACCGCCGCCGCCACCGGCACCGTTAGCTTGTGTGCAGCGATTTCCATAGCCTACTTGTGACTCGCCTTTTTCTCCGCCACCCCAGTTACCACAGCCGCCAAGGTCACCTCCGCGAAAACCCTTTCCTGAAGCATCAATGCTCGCGCCCGCATTCACTAAAACGGCTGCGTTTGACCTGAAAGAAATTATTCCCCCGGTGTAACCATTCCAGGCAGGGGCAATTATACCTGCTCCCGAATCCAGCGTGACATCAGTGTAATTCGGAACCCTTACAACCTGCGCGGAAATTGAAGAAACCGAATTAAAAACCCCTGAAAAATAATCATTTTTCAGCGGCATGTCAAGGACAAGGTTTTCAGTACCACCGCCTGAAACAATTCTCCTGAATTCATAATTTCCGGCGCCATTGCCCTGCATCTGCATCACCAGTATTTCATCGTCGTCTGAAAACCCGAAACCGTCACTGACTGTTATCAGGTTCGAACCCGCACCGGCGCCGGAAGTCAAATACGCGTAAGTGTTTACCACCGTGCCTGGTGAAGAAACCGTGAGAGCACCGTCAGAACCGCTTCCCAACACACCGAAGCTGCTCAAAAAATCACTTTTTGAATCCGCTGAAGAATTGCCGTAATACATGAAAATATTTGTTGAACCGTTTGCAGGAATACTCGGCACCTTCACCCAAACCCTGTTGTCTGATTCAACCCAATAAGGAATTTCCTGAACACCACCTGAATCTGCGAATCTCAAGTCCGAATAATCAAGGTTTCCCTTTGATGCATTGAAGTGATCCTGGATCTCTGCTTGGGATAAAGCACGGTCGTATATTTTTACTTCGTCGATAAGACCCTTAAACCTGCCATACCAACCGCCCAAACCACCTATGTAAAAAGGCCTGTTTGAACCCGAGGTTGTGCTTACTGCACTTCCATTAAATACCCCGTCTAAGTAAATAGTTGCAGTTGTTCCATCATAAGTGAATACTGCATAATGCCAATTACCCAAGGAATACTCCGTTGAACCAACAATATATGTTGAACCCGTATACATGCCAAGCTTATTAACATTTGAACCAACTCCCGCCCCAAACCAAAGACCGGAATTTCCATCAGGAGCATGGTCAACTAACGAGGAATAAGAGTCACCATAAGAATTTGAATTAACTGACGAATAAAACCATAAAGCAACAGATATCGGTGAATTTGCCGCATAATCATAATTTTGAGTTATTACCTTATCATCCACACCGTCAAACTGCAACCCATTCCCGAATTTTCCAGCAACCCAAACAGGACCGTTTGCCAAAGTACCGTCATTTCCGTTCCCGGAAGAATCCCTTGCAACAGAACCGCTTCCCTCAGAAAAATGCCAGCTTCCGACCAAACCGGTGTTGTCATACAAAACATCAGTCAAATCAACCGGAACCTGAAAATCAGTCAACTCGGAACCGGAAGAATCAGTTACCGTGATTGGTTTCCTGTAATCCCAGTCAGCATCCCACCAGGTGGCAGAAGCAGAAACTGCCTGCAATAAGAAAGCGAAAACAAAAACGCAAATCACAATTTTGTTCACATTACCTGAAAACATCATAAAATCACTGTTTGTCAAAAAGCACACTAAACGGTCCCGTCATTTGGAACCGGTTCCGGTCCGGGACGGTTTTGGCAGCAGATCCAAACAAACAACCACTGGATAATAAAAATAAAACCTTATTTAATAGGTTATTGCTGTCAACACGCTAAATTTCACTTGACCTGTCCTGAAAGCACTGAAAAGTTGCAGAAATTTTGCGAAAAGGAAATAAAGTTTTTCCCTTAATCAACTGCAACTCTTTTACCCTTCACTTCAGCGTTTTTTCAGCCAGGCGGCTTCTTCAGCTTTTCCTGGCTTAAAAACAACACTTTTTCACCTTCTTTTTTCCCGATGGCCTGCCATGGCTGTGTTACGTTTCCCGGGCAGCCTGTGAAAAAAACCAGTGAACAGTCAAGATGCGGTTTTGTCTTGTCCAGGTCACTGATATACTGGCGGTAAAACGAAGCGTACCTGATAAAAAACGCCCTGATGCAGCCCTCAAAATCCCTGAAAATTCCCGCTTCTTCTTCCGCAACCCTGTAAATAACATAGTCTTTTGCAGCTTTCTGGCACAGCAAATCAAAATTGCTTTCGCGCAACTTGTCTTTGCTGATGTTTTTCCTTGCGTTTTTTGCCAGCTGAAAAAAGGCCGGGTGGTTTTCTATACAGCCTGAAAGCTTTTTTCCTGCCAAAAAAAGTTTCTCCTCAAAATCCGATTTGTACTTGCTGTACAGGCACGAAACCGGGACAACGCAAAACAACCCCCGTATTTTTTTGATTCAGCCATTGACTTCAGGGTTTCAACATACTTTTTTGTTCTTTCACAGGGTACGTGATTTACTTCTTCAACTCTTTTGTCCCCGGGAGAAACGTAAATCTTAAGCCCCTTGGAGTAAACTTTTTTCACTTCCAGATTCAGCCTGTAAAAGTTATCAAGAGTTGCTTCCTCGCACAAGCCGGCGGCGTCCAAACCAAGATTTGAGTTTTTGCAGCCGCCCCAAAACTGAAACAATTCAACCGGCCTGTTTTCGGCAACTTTTAACCTGATTTTTTCCAGGATCTTTTCTTTTGCGTCACTGGAAGGCATGGAACCTGCCCTGTATTTCCTGCCTGTCAATTTTTTGAACACTTCCAGACTAAATTCGCAGGCATTTTCAGAAACGCGTGCCTTAAGTCCGGATTCCGGATTTTTGCCAAAAAACTTTTTTCCACTGCAATTCCCGGCTTTCAAAAACAAACGTTTCATGAAAAACACTAGACAAACAGATTATTTAAACAACAACTAACAAACAAGCGCCATCTGGTTTCAATTTCTATTTTTTTTCAAAAAACTTTCAAGCGAAATCATATTTTCTTTATTGGTTGATTTGGTTATTAAAATAAAAGAAAATCCTTTGTGGGTTTTTTTAAAATCATCAAATCCTTTTTGTTCTCTTTCAGGTATTTCGTCTGTTGCAGTTACATTTATGGCTGTGTTTTCAGCAATGAAATCAACCTCGGATTTCAATTCAGACCAGTAACTTATTTCCCTGCAGGACTCCAATAACTTTATAAAAACAGTATTTTCATACATCTGGCCCAAGTTTTTTGAATATTTTATGCTTGCGACATTTATCAACCCGTTGTCCAATGCATAAAATTTAGAAAGCTTTGTTATGTCGTGTTTTATTTTTGCTGAAAAAGAAAAATAAGTAACTTCAAACAAAAGATAAGCATCAACCATATAACTGACATAAAGGGAAATGGTGTCTTTTGACAACCCGAAAACTTTCGACAACTTATTGAAACTCACTTTTGACGACGAAGTGCTAATGATATACCTTGCAATACCCATTAACTGTTTGGTGTTTCTTATGCCGTGCCTTTGAATGATATCCTTGTAGACAATATCCTCAAAATATTGCTGTAAAATAAACAATTTTTTTTCAGGGGATTTTTCCAGAACAACTTCCGGAAACCCGCCAAACTTTAAGTATTCTTCAAGCACACCTTTTTTATTGAACTCAAGAAACTCTTTAAAAGACAAAGGGAAAACTTCAAAAGACAAATTTCTGCCCGTCAACAGGGTTGAAAGTTCCTTTGACAACAAAGAAGCGCTTGAACCCGTAACCACAAATTTAATGTTTTCATTCAGATCATACTTTGTCCTGATCCACTTCTCCCAACCGTCAATTTTTTGAATTTCATCAATAAAATAATAAACCTTTCCCTTGTTTTTTAAATAATGCCAGTAGGCATTCAAAACCTGCTCCAGTAAATCTATATTTAAATTTTCTGTGAAATTATAATCCTCAAGATTCAAATACAAAATCTGCTCTTTATTTATTTTATTTTTTATTAACTTCATCATTAACTGCTTTAAAATTGTGGATTTTCCCGACCGCCTTATCCCCTTTAAAACAATGACTTCCCTGCGCTTGAAATAAGAGTAAATCTTCTCAACATAACCGGTTCTTTCAACACCCGAATCAAACTCTTTTTCCCAAAAATTCCATCTCTTAAGAACATCAACAATGATATTTTCATCCATGATGCAAATTACAACTTACAAATATATAAAGGTTGCTAATATAATAGCAACCTATATAAATAATTAGATCACATTTTCGGAAACCTTTGTTGCTTTGTTTTTACTTTATTACTGTCTTACTGTGCTTTTTGCACACAACAAGCATTTCCTGCTTCAGCGTGATGAGTTTCATAAGCAGGTTGTAGTGCTGGGCATTCCCGTAATAGTACTGGAAACGGGTTATTTCAAAACCCGACCTTGAAAGAATATGCTTCAAGGTGTGCCTGTCATGCCAAAGGGTATGGGTTGGGTTGCCGAACTCAAAATGCAGCGCCTGCCACAACAAATGAAGAGTCTTGTGGCGGTTGTGCCAGCTGTTCTTGTCCTTGAATTCCCTTGGGGGCTTCAGCAAAACCGTAATCCACTTTGCGTTGGGAGTGGTGAGAACAAACTGCCCGTCGTCTTTCAAGTGTTTTTTGATATTGTCAAGGAACAATCCCTGGTTGCTCACGTGCTCCAATACATCTCCGGCAACGATCACGTCAAACTGTTTTTTGAAATCATAAGTTTCCATGTCTGCCTGAACCACGTCCTTGTCGTGCGAGGGCTCCAAATCAATCCCAATTGCCTTCTTTGCCTGCTTTTTTATTGCCTCCCACAACATATGCTTTTCCGCATCGCAATCGCCCACGCTTCCGATATCCAACACGTCTTTTCCTTTAACAAAATCAAGAATTATTTCTTCCCTAATCAAAACATCCAACTCCGAATAAAATAACAATTACAATAATTTAGAACTAATAAATTTAGGTATTTAATGGCGTTGTTGTTTGCGGGGGAAAAATCCATTAGGGAAAAACTTTATTTCCTTTTGGGGTTTGTTTTGATTGTGGTTTAATTCACTAGCCATTTCCACAAAGGAACATATCTGATTTTTCTTTTTATGCCAAAGCGTTTTTTTCTATTGCACAATAGTTTATAAATTTGTGCATTATGATTATATAAAAACACAAAATCAGAAAAAATTTCATTTCTTTTGTCTGTTTTGTTCCATGAGGGTGTGACAAAAAGTTCATTTATACTACACGGTGGTGGAAACATTTATAAATAAATATTGTTTATGATTATGTGTGAAAGAAACAATTCAAAGATGGAATATCTGGTGGGAAAACCCGCAACAGCTGAAAAAATTTATCGGCACGCAGCGAACGGCTTTGCCTTTACTGGTAAAGGAACTTAAAATCAGGCATATTAAAGACATTATCGGGGTCAGGAGATCAGGCAAAACTGTTTTGATGTATCAGATAATGTCCAATCTTATGAATGCGGGTGTCAAACCTGAAAATATTCTTTATCTGAATTTTGATGATCCTGAATTACTGGACATTGAGGAGTCGGTAAAAAATTCTTTGCATTTAAATCCGGGTATTTCCCATGTTTTTTTTGATGAGATTCAAAATGTTGCGGGTTGGGAAAAAATATTAAGGGTTTATTATGACAGAAAAAAATTTGAGCAGATATTTGTGTCCGGTTCTTCCGCTTCTTTGATTTCAAGAGATATCGGAAAAACCCTTACCGGAAGGCACATAACAAAAATCATCATGCCTTTTTCTTTTGAGGAATATTTAAGGCATTGCGGTGTTGAAAATCCGGGGCAGGTTTCAAACAGGGAAAAGGTAATTAATTTTCTTGAAATTTACCTTAAACACGGCGGTTTTCCCGAAACAGTCAAATCAGACAGCTTGACTTCAAAGGCAATGCTGGTCAATTTGTATAATGACATTCTTTCAAGAGACATTGTCTCAAGGTTTGATGCTGATTTTGACATAGTTAAAAAGATCGGGTATTATTTAATGACAAATATCGGTTCGCCTTTTTCTTATAACAGTGTGGCAAATGCGTTGAATTTACATTTTGACACTGTTAAAAAATATATCCCGTATTTTGAAGAGGTATTCCTTTTGGTCATCATTCATCATTTTTCATGGAAGATCAAGGTCCAGTTGAAAAAAGACATAAAGTGTTACCCCATAGATGTCGGTTTAAGAAATGCGGTTTCATTTAAGTTTTCTGATGACCTTGGCAAACTCGCAGAAGCAACTGTTTTACTGGAGCTAAAAAGAAAAGGCTTGAACCCGTTTTTTTGGAAAGGTAAAAATGAAGTTGATTTTGTGTGCATGGAAGGCGACGAGCTGACCGCAATAAATGTAACTTATGCAGACAACATAAATAAAAGAGAAAAAAAAGGTTTATTGGAATTCAGGGAAAAATACCCCCGCGCAAAATTAATGTTGATTACCGGGGAACTGGAAACTGTGACTGAAGAAGGCATATATTATATCCCTTTGTGGAAATGGCTGTTGGGCTAATTCAACTGCCTGTGCTGGCCTTTTCTTTTCCGGTGGTTTTTTGCGCCTTGTTTTGTATCTGACAATTTCCATTCCCATTTGTGATGTGCTGTTTGGCATTGCTTTCACATCTGTAAAAACAAAAACTTTATTTAGTTGGTAAGATACATCTTACTTGGGTGATTTACATGGATGTCGGCATAACTAAGATGAGCACTAAAGGCCAGATAGTTATCCCTATTGATTTAAGAGGGGAATTTGATATTGGCGAGAAACTTGTTGTCATTAAGACTGATAAAAAATTAATCATTAAAAAGGCAAGTGAACTTGATAATAATCTCGCTGAAGATCTGGAGTTTGCAAAAAGAACTGAAGAGGCATTGCAAAGAATAGAGCATGGCAAAGGCACTGAAATGAAATTTGATGATTTTATCAGTGAGATGAAAAAATGGTAGATGTGATTTTTGATTTAAAATTTAAGAAAAATTTTAAAAAAATCAAAGATGTTTCCGCCAAAAGTAAAATAATAAAACAGGTTTCTAAACTAAAAAACCACCCGGAACTGGGAAAACCCATGAGGTACGGGCGTAAAGGCACCAGAGAACTTTACATTTCACCTTTCAGATTGTCTTATTTGATTAAAGGCAATAAGATATACTTATTGGATCTTTACCATAAAGACCTTCAATAGTTCTTGTTCCTGCGTTTTTTTAACAGTGTTGTTTATTCAGTAAATTGACAGATAAGTTGTTTTCAGAGGGAAAAAGCAACTTAAAGGAAAAACATTATTCCCTTTTGGGGTTTGTGACTAAAATCACGTTGGTTGGTCAATGGGCTTTATTTCAGGCATTATTTCCGCGTAAGGCCCTTCGGTTACCGGTTTGTTCTCAATGCATACCAACGGGTGGTTTTTTATCCTCATCGTAAGACCCCTTCCGAAAGGGGTGGGATAAATTGCAATCCTTTTCCATAGCTTACCATCTCCACATTGTTGACATTTGCATTGACTGTGGTCTTTGTTGGGTTTAGCAAACGAACCCATTGACCATGGTTGAAAATTCCTTTGACTCTGCATAATACATTGTTATGATTTACCAAATCATTTGGCTGCAATTTGTATCTTTGCCTCCTGATACTTGGCTTAAAACCTTTTCTGTTAAGCTGAATGCTTCTGTTGTTTCGTCTTGTCTGTGTTATGTTCAGTTCTTTGGCTCTTTCCTGAATCCTGCCCTTTGCTATGACAAAAGCGTCATTGCAGTGGCTTTTCTCAAGCAATAATTTGATTCTGTTGCATTTTGTGATGTAGCCAAAAGTTGTTTCACAGTCAATAGTTTCAGCCAGTTTTTTTCTCACAATATTCATAAACGCTGTTGCATTAAGTGATTCTTTTGCCTTTACCTGAATGTTTGGGAAGCCAAACTCTTTTGCTGTTTGATTGCCTTTTTTTTGGTTGCAGTTGTGGCAGGCAATGGTTAGGTTTGAGACTCTGTTTGAGCCGCCTCTTGACTTTGGCACAATGTGCTCTACTTCAAGCGGAACATTTGTTTTGCCGCAGTAAGCGCATTTTCTTTTGTATTTCTCAAGCAAATACTCTCTGACTGCATAACCTTGCAGCTCCCCTTGCTGATACTCAACCCCTTTAATTTCAGGGTTCTGCATTTTTTGGGTGTCAAAAGAGGCAATTTCAATTATGGTTTTTGTTATCGGCAAAATCCTTTTCAGTTTTTCAATAAACCGGATGTGAGTGTCAAGCTTGTGCTGAATGCTTGGCGCAAACCAGCCTTTGCTTTTGGCTCTGTTGTCAAACCTTGGTTCCCTATGCCACAGTTTTGCTCTTCTGGTTCTTCTGTAATTGCCTTTTTGCTCTATCAGTTTTTTGATGTTGTTTCTTAGTGTCACTTCTCCCACAATCAACTCTGCTTTTTTTGTTATTGCACTGAAACCTATTTTTGAGTAACCGGAGTCAATGCCTAAAGTTATGTTTTGTTTGTTTTCTCCTGTTGCGTATTTCAATTGTATTGCAAACGGGTTTCTTTGTATTACCTCCGCTTTGTTTTGCTTTAGTAGCCTGTATGCTTTTCCCGGTGTTGTGGGCATTAGTGGTTTGCCACGCATGTTTAAGACAAATACTCTCAAGTTTTGCCTGCTCCTGCCGGAGCATTGGTTCTCATCGGAGTTGTTATCAGCCAGTACTTTACAGGGCACACTGAGAGTTTCCTCTCTGTTTAATACCTCGTTTACAGAGCAGGGAACTTGAGAAGCATTCCCTGGTGCGTTCTTAAACTCTACTGATAACTTCTGCATATTTCTTTGCCTCCTAATCAACTAATTGCTCTCAAACCTCACAGTTCAAGCCCCATCCGTTAGGGTGGGGTAATTGACTTCACAGCCGGCTGATTTTTTTAATCTTACGATGTATTTTTCGTACGGGTTTTTGCGTTTTACCCAAAGCGGCTGTTCTTTGCATTCGGCAAGAAAAACATTTCCGATCAAGCATTTTGAGCCGGTCAAAACATCACTCAACAACATTTATTTTGTTTTCTTTTTTTAACTGGTTTAAAATCAGTTTTGTTTCAACAGTGTCCAAGTCAAATTCTTCTGAAATTTCAGATAAGTATGCTTTCTTTTTTTTCTGAATGAACAGCATGACTTTTTCTTTGTTTTCGTTTACTTCAAACAATTCCTTATCCGTGTTGGTAAGCAAAACTCCGTTTATCGAATCAATCGGGAACCTCGCACCCAGCTTAACAAGTTTTAATTGCGGAACAAGCCATTCGTGATTCAAATCATTGGTTTTTGCTTTCAATCAATCCACCCAGTTCTTTTTCGATTTTTTTAGCGAATTTGTCGATGTCTGTTGCCAGTGTTTCTTTTTCTTCATTTGTCAAATCAAACAATTTGTTCATCCTGCTTCCCAGAAGAGATGCTTCGACAAGAACGGAAAACAAGACTGTTTTTACATTGTCCGGCACTTCGCTTGACAACGAAACCAGTACTTTCGGGTCGTCTTTAAGCTCTTTTATGACTTCGTATTCTTTTGGAAATTTTTTTTCTATGTTTGCCAGTAATTCAACTGATTTAGAAGAACCAATCAAAAACTCCTTGTAAAACTTTATCATCTCTATTCCAAATTCTTCTTTCGTCATAATTTCACCAACACAACATTAATAGGAAACACAGTATTAAAAACACTTTTCAAAGAGTACCTTGCCGGTAATATTCTATTATGCATGCAACGGATTTGTGTGCCGGCACTGCGTGTTTGATAAGTTAAAAAGGGATTGTTTGCGGAAAAAACCTGATTAGGGAAAA
>JAGGVJ010000019.1 GCA_021158055.1 Candidatus Iainarchaeum sp.
AAGATATGAAGTTAGTTTCACTGAAAGATATGAAGTTAGTTTCACTGAAAGATATGAAGTTAGTTTCACTGAAAGATATGAAGTTAGTTTCACTGAAAGATATGAAGTTAGTTTCACTGAAAGATACAGGAACGGGTTGTTTAATTTTTCGGCGATAGCTGTGCATCTATCACTATCTGGAAAACATGCGGTGCGTAGGGGCGTACTTTTTGCCTGAAAATGATTGTTGCCTTGAAACCGTTTCTTTGTGCGGCGTCTGTTATGATTTGTTCTGCTTCGCTGAAAAGGTCGTTTTCGTGGGCAAAGTGATAAAAATGGATCATGCCGCCGTTTTTTTTCAGGCACTCGATTGCTTCATCCAGAAACATGTATGCTCCTTTTGGAAGCGGCATCAGGACTCTGTCAAATTTTTTGCTTAAGCCGAGTTCTTTTGGTTTTTTCGCGTCTCCGAGCACAGGCGTTATTTTTGATTCAAAGTTGTTTTTTTTGATGTTTTGTTCCATGTACTTGACTGCTTCTTTGTTTAGTTCCACTGCAACGATTTTGTTGACTTTGGGCTGGTGCCTGCAGATTGCAAGCGCAAACGGTCCGACTCCGGCAAAAAGCACTGCAACGTCTTCGCCTTCTTTGACTTGTTTGCTTATTCGTTTTCTTTCGTTTGAAAGCCTTGGTGAAAAATACATTTTTGAAAGGTCAACGTCCATGACTGAGCCGTGTTCTTTGTAACTGGAAATTGTTGTGTTTTCTCCTGCGATGACTTTTATCGGGCGCACGCGGAACTCGCCTGAAAATATCCCTGTTCGCATTGCAACTGTTTTCACTCCTTTCTGGACCGAGAGCACTGCTTCTGCGATTGTCTTTTTTTTGTCAAGCAGTGTTTTTGGGATGTCAACGACTGCAATGTCGCCGACAATGTCAAATGAAGTGGTAAGATTTGACAGTTCTTCTTTTGAGAGTTTTGTTGAAAGCGCTTCTTTCAGGCTTTTCGGCTTTCTCTGGATTTTTTCTGCTTCAAGTTCTGTTATTTCAAATTCAGCAATTTTTTTCAAAGAATTTGTTTTTCCTTTGTTTTCACACACTTCTTTTTTTACAGGGAAAAAAACGTGTTTTTCAGTGATTTTTACAGGAAACCCGTGTTCTTTTAAGTTGTTGTCAATTAAGTGCTTTCGGATTTTTTCCGCTTTTTTCTTTTCAACTTTTATGTATTTCGCTTTCATTTAACCATCTTTGAATAATTTGCTTTCTTTAACCGTTCTTAAAATAAGTCAGTGTTTATATTTTTTGAATGAGTTTGTTTATTTAGGGGTTTGAGTAAAACTAATAATCTATTAATGTGTTTGTTTTAAAATTTATTTGCTTTTATTGTCAATTAATGATTTTTAATGATTCATTGGTTTTTTAAGTATTCAAAGGGTTTTTTAATGGTTGATGTAATAGACGAGTTTTTCATAAAACCGATTTTTCACGGCGGCGGTTACAATCTGGTTAACACGCTTTTTTTTGCAGCGGTGTTGATTGCAGCTGTTTTTGTGCTGTTCCGGGTCTTTTCAAGGTTTAATGTAAAAATTGACGAAAAATTTTTTTATTACCTGTTGCCGTTTATCTTCTTTGGCTCTGTCATGCGGTCTCTTGTTGATGTTTCCGAGAAGGCGTTGAGGCATGGGGAGGTTCCAATTATCCCTGTTGATGTTGCATGGGTTGTGTTGTTGCTTAAGACGCCGGGAATTTACTTTTTTGTGTTTTTGATTGTTGCGTTTTTGCTTGTGCTTCCCAGAATTCTTTCTTTTTTTGGCGTGGCAAAAAATTTGGGTTACAGGGAATTGTTGTTTTACCCTGGATTGGCTCTTGCAGCGGTCCCGGTTATTCTTGCGCTTTCAGAATTTGTTGCGCCCCTGTATTTTGCAGCTATTTTCGCAGCGGGTTTTGCTTTGGTTTTTGTCTTGAAAAAACTGGCGGTTTTGTTTAATTCAAAAATTCTTGACAAGAAAAACTCGTGGGTTCTTGGCGCGCACGTTTTGGACGGGACCGCAACGTTTGTGGGTGTGGGGCTTTTGGGTTGTTATGAACAGCACGTGGTGTCTTCAGCCGTGATCGGCTTGTTTTCGCCTCTTGCGTTTCCTGTCGCAAAAGTTTTATTGGTTCTTGTCGTGCTGCATTTTTTTGACAAAGACATTGAGTCTGAAGACGAGCGGAATTTCTACAAGCTTGTTGTGTTCATACTTGGAGCAGCGCCCGGGTTGAGGGATGTGTTTTCAATCGGGCTTGGCATATGTGGTATTTGAATGGATTGTTTTTAATAAAAAAAAGGTGATTTTTTGCTTAGTTTTGTTGGTTTGGGTGTAAATGACTGGCTTGATGTTTCGTTGAAGGGGCTTAAGGCATTAAAGGAAGCAGACATGATTTTTGCTGAGTTTTACACGAGTTGCACTGAACTTGGTTTAAAAGATCTTGAAGTGGAAATCGGCAGGAAAATAAGTTTGCTGAAAAGAGAAGATGTTGAAATAAATGCAGGCATTGTTCTTGAGGCAGCTGAAAAAAACAATGTTGTGTTTCTGGTCGGCGGGGATGCAATGAGTGCAACCACCCATATTGACCTGCGCTTGAGGGCGGCTGAGAAAGGAATCAAGACAAGGTTGGTTCACGCGTCGTCTATTTTCACTGCGGCCATCGGTTCCTGTGGCCTGCAGCTTTACAAGTTCGGGAAAAGCGCCACGGTAGTTTTTCACGAGAAAAATTTTGCTCCAACTTCGTTTTACGATGTTGTTTGTGAAAACTCAAAACTTGGCTTGCATACTTTTCTTTTTCTGGATTTGCGTGCAGAGGAAAACAAGTATATGACGGCAAACGAGGCCATTTCAGTTTTAAGAAAAATAGAATCAGAGAAAAACAAAGGCGTTTTTTTGGGTGATTCGCTTGCAGTGGTTTGCGCGCGTGTTGGTTCAGCCACGGAACTTGTCAGGTTTGGGAAAGTAAGCGAGCTTGCAGAAGAAGATTTTGGAAAACCCCTTCACGTACTAATTGTTCCCGGAAAGCTTCACGATGTTGAAAGGGAGTCTCTTGAAGTCCTCGGCAAAAAAGAGCAGGAATAACTGCTGTGTGGGGTATGGGTAACTGCTTGTATGACTGTCTGCTTGTATGACTGTCTGCTTGTATGACTGTCTGCTTGTATGATCTAGTCCTTTAAAGTGAACAGTTGGTGGTCTTCTCCGACGTCAAACAAACCAAGTCTTGCGCCACAGTCAAGCCACGCATGAGCGTAAGAAGCAGCGCATAGGGCAGTGAGTTTGTCGTTGTTTTTGAAGAAGTGCTGGGAGTCGTCGCAGTAGCACTTGGCCATTTCCCTGAAGTTTTTTGCTGCATCGTACAGGTGAGAGTTTTTCGGAACAGCTATTTTTGATTTTTCAAGCGCCTTGGTTGTAAGGGAAAGGTAGTGCCGGTATTTTTTGTCTATTTCAGCAGGTTTTGCTTCTTCCATTTTATTCCTCTTCTGGTCTCGGTTCATCCGAAAGCTGTGTTTCCCCTACTTCAAGCAGTGTTGTTTCTGTTATCCTTCCGTTTTCGTCAAACACCACTTCTACTTTTTCAATGCGGAATTTCCTGTCTGTTTCCCAGACTGTCCGGTTTCCGACAACGGTCCATTGCACCACACTCATTGAATCTATTTTGTATAAAATCTGAAGTATTTCGCTGATGTCTTCTGCGAATTTTGCAGCTGAAACCGCCTTTGATTTATTGAAAGCAATTGTTTTTTCAGATATTGTTATGGTTTTTCCTGTTTTTTCACCTGTTTCTGCATCTATGTTCATTATGAGGGTAAGCACTGTGGATGTGTTTTCAGTGAGTTCGCGGTACTGATACGCTTTTACTTCAAAGACCGGCTGGCCGAGGTAAAATTTTTCCGAAACCCTGTTTATGGCGTCGAAGTGAAGGTCTTCCAACACTATTTTTTCAACTTCTTCTGCTGTCAAAAGCACGGGTTCTTCAATTGTTTCCGGCTCTTCTTCCGGTTCGCCTGCGTCGATTATAATAGATTCGTCAGTTTTTTCATCTTCAAACCTTGTTTGTTCAAGTGCCTGCAATACATGGTTCCTGCATTCCGCCCTGACTGACTGGTTTTTTATTTCGTTGCAGTACATTGACTTCAACTGCGTCCTTCCCAAGGTGTCAAAGCAGGTGTCTTTCCATTTCAAACCGAATTCATTGCATTTTTCAGCTGTAAGCTCGTCTTTTACTGCATCGAAAACTTTTGAGTAACAGGCGTCAACAGATGATGCTATCGCAAGTGTTGAGCAAAGGGTAGGGTTTTTGTTTTCCACTGCTTTTAAAGTCACTTCCGCGTCGTTCTGAAGCGAAATGCACCCGAAAAATAGCAGTATTGCAAAAAAACCGGCACCGGCAAGGATTGCTATTTTTTGTTGTTTAGTAAGCGAATTGAAATCTACCATGATAGTATTGTTTGTTTATGTTACTAAAGAACTTTTCTTTATTAACTGTTAATTTTTGGTAATCGGTAATTGTTGTTTGTTTTGAAGATACTTGATGATGTGCTTTCGCATGGCGGGAAAGGTTTGCATTTTGCCTTTGATTGGTAATTGTTCTTTTTTGGCGTGTAATCGCAAATGATTAAAATCAGCAGGTATATTAATTGTTTATCAGCAATATATTAGTTGTTTGATTCTTTGGTTATGGTGGTGGTTGTTTGAATTTTATAGAGCTTAAATCTGACAGGAACAAAAAGATAGTCTCGGCAGTCGGGGTTGTTTTGCTTGTGGTTGTGCTGGCTTTTGCAGTTTACTCAATGTATTCTTTTTTCAAGTTAAAGCCTCTTAAACTTTCTTTAAGCGATTCGCAGATTGCACCCGGTGAGGAAACAACCCTTATGGTGCATGTTCGAAACACAGGTCCGAAAGTTTTGGAGGATCTGTTGGTGGAAGTGGAACCGACTGACTTCAGCACAGTTACAGTTGAACCTCCAAACGGAAGACAGATTAGCATTTTGGGTTCAGGTGAATTCCGCGAAGTCACTTTTTCGATTAAGGTCAGTGAAAGCGCCCTTCCCGGAAGTTACGGTGTAAACGTTGCGTTTGACAACGGAGACAGGAAAGTAAATGAAAAAATTTACTTTAGGGTCAGTTAGGTGATTTTTTGCCAAGGGTTTTTTTGCTTGGCAAAAAACTGGCAGTAGAGATACCTTCAGATATTGCAAGGCATCATGGTATTTCAGAGGGGCAGGAATTGACTTTTTCTTCTAAAGACGCGGGTTCTGTAATTGTTTCTGTGGAAAAACGCGGGGCTTTTTCAAGAAATTCTGTTTTGAACGAACTCCTTGAAATTCCTTTTGAGAAACGCAGTGTAAAAGCAGTTCTTGAAAAATTCTCCAGGGAAAAAAGAAAAATTTTTGCAGAGCTTGTGAAGGAAGACAAAGTAATCCTTTCTAATAAAACTTACCGCGTGCCTTTGAGTGTTGTTAAATCCGCGGGAGCGCGGGCAATGCATGGCAATTTAGGGGATTCTTTCAGGTATCTGGTTATAAAAGAGGAAGCGGAAGCCCGCAAAGTTTCGGACGGATTAAGTGAAGAGATCTTGTCCGGAAAGATAATTGGCGTGCGTGGCTTTGACTCGAATTTTTATGTGGTCGGCCTGGATGTTTTTAAAGAAGTTTCTTCAAAAATTTCCGGTGCCATAAACGAGGGTATTGCTGATTTTGACAGTCTGTCAAAAAAAGTGGGTGACCGGAATCTTTTGAAGGCAGTGATTGAAGTGATGAAAGACAAAGGCATGGTTGTTGAAAAACGGAACGGTTTGTTTGTGGTTGTTTGAGGATGAAGAATATGTCGAAAAAGCTGAAGGACAGGGGCATGTCAAAAAATTTGCTTGTGCTGGTTTTAAGTGAAGACAGTGTTGATAAAGATGCCTTGAAAGACCACTTGAAAAGTTTTGAAAAAGTCTATCTTTTGCACGTGATTGATGTTGATTCAATGGAAAACAAAGCGTTTTTCCAGGAGTGCGGGAAAGTCAGGGGTGCTGAAAAATTGCTTGAATCAATCAAGTCTTTTATCGCTGAAGCGGGGCTGGATGCAGAGTATTTTGTTGAGTGGGGGCGTTTGATGGAGAAATTGAAGATGTTTTGCACCATCTACAATATTGATGAAGTAATCACAGGCACAGGGGAGGAAAATATTTTGTCTGAACTGGAATCGGTCTGTTTGAAGGATTTGAATATTTCTTTCACTCGCCTGTGATTTTTGGGTTTTTTTCGCAGAAAAACGGTCATGACAAGCATAAATAGGTGTATTGAGCATAATAAGTATAAGATACGGTGATTGTTTGAGTTCAAAAAAAATGTTTGAGTGCAAGCTTGTTGAAGAAAAAGTGATTGTTGAAGACAATGATTTCATGTCCGAGCTTGTTGAAAAAGGATTTGGTGAAAAGAAGGGCAAAAAGTTGTTGCTTTCCCTGGTTGAAGCTGTGCATCTTGCTTCTCAGGAACGCTTGTGTGTGTTGAAAAGCGGGAAGAAGCTGTCGAAAGAGAAATTTGAGGATGCAGCGTCTGACCTTGACACCCAGCTGCACAAGAAACTGGTCGTGTATTCTGATTTGAGAAAACGCGGTTTCGTGGTTAAAACAGGTTTCAAGTTCGGCGGGCATTTTCGTGTCTATCCGAGAGGGGCAAAAGCAGGCGAAATGCACACCAAGTACGTTGTGCATATTTACCCGGAAGAATATGAGTGTTCGTTTACTGAGATTTCCAGGGCAGTCAGGCTTGCCCACAATATACGGACAAGGTATATAATGGCTGTCATTGACTCTGAAAACGATGTCACTTACTACAAGATTGAACGGGTGAAGCTTTAGCTTTCAACCCTCCCTTCCCCATCGCTCAGATTTGTGTTTTTTTCAGGATGTTTCGCATCTGATCAATTTCTTCTTTCTGGCTTTTCTGCTGCATGTGCATGTAAACCCTTATTCCGATAATGCTTATGGCGAGAATCGCCATAAAACCGATTACTGGAGGCACTTCCATTCCGATAAGGTTTCCGGTAATCGGAATTGTTCCAGGGATTTCTTTCTTGTTTGAGAGCAGTATTTTTTCTGTTGCAAGAGTGGTTTCTTCAATGCCGCCACTGATTTTTGTTTCAAGGTAAAATTTTTCTTTGGTTTCTTTCGGGAGTATGACAACGCTGAACTCTTTTGTTTCCCCTGGTTCGATTGAAATTTTGTCTTTTGACACAAGCGTTTCCCAGTTTTCAGGCACTCCGCTTATTTCAACTGAAATGTCTTTTGCAGGGTTTGAGGATTTGTTTGTCACTTCAAACAAGACCAGTATCTGGTTTACTTCGCCGTCTATTGTGTTTTTTTTCACGGTGTAATTCAGGTCAAGTTCGGGAAGCTCTTCCGCACCGTTGTCAGTTTCTTCAACGTCGTTGTCTGCAGGGCTTTCAGCTGACTCTTTAATGGTTACGGTTGCGGAAATCGTTTTTGTGACCGTTCCGCCTTTTACAGTCAAAGTCACTTGTTTTTCCCCTGTTGCTTCGGTTTCGCCTGCTTTGACAGTTACATCTACAAATTTGTCTTCCCCTGCGTTGAGCGTGAATTGTGAGTCGTCCACTTGCACGAATTCGTCTTTTGGAAGTATTACAAAGTAAGTGCTTGAATTTTCATTGTTTTTTATGTACAGGCTGGTTTTGTTGCTTGAGCCCTGTTCCACTGAAAATGTTTGGGGGGTGAATTGCACGAAGTATTCATTGCTTGGTTTCACGGTCATGCAAAGCGTGTCCCTTGCAACTACCACGTTTGATTTTTCATTTCTTAAGGCCACGGAAACCATGTATGTTCCTGCTTCAATTTTCTTTTCAGGCGTGAGTATCAGTGTTATTGTTTTTTTCTCCCCTGTGTTAAATGAGTATAAATCGTCTGAATCCGCGTCAATCCTGACTGAAATCGGTTGGTCGTGGCTTGTGATTATTTCAAAGTCGCCGCCAGCGCCGTTATTGACATAGGTTAACTGGTATGTGCGTGAGAATCCGGGAAGCGTTGTTCTGCATGATGTGTCTTTGATGGTTGAGATTATTCCTGTTGTGCCGGTTGATTCCGTTTCGTCTGAATCAGTGTAGTAATCTGTGTCGCTTTCTGTTTTTTCACGGATTTGCGCTGTTCGGGTGTCGCTTTGGCTGCAGTATCCGTTAAATAAAGATGTGAATGTGAGTGTTTTTTCACCGGGTCGCATGTCTTCGTCAATGTCTACCCTGACTGTCACTGTTTTTGATGACAGCGCGCTTAAGCTGAAGTTGTTTATTTCAAAGACTGTTTCAAGACCGTCGCTTGCTTGCGCGTTTAGTGAAACTGTTCCCGGGAAAGAGTAATTGTTTGTGATTTCAAGGGTGTAGTAAAGTGATTCTCCTTGTTCTGCAATTGAATTTATGGAATATGCCTGCAGGTTTCCGCAGTCAGATGCAAGCGCAGCTGAGATGAGGATTATGATTCCTATCACGATTGATATGTGTTTTTTCATTGGTATCACCAAACGCTTTTATTTTTTGGTTTAATCTGGCATAATGCCGATAATGCTAATCACACTTGTGTAATATTATTGCAAAAAGAGTATATAAACTTTTGCAATTTTATTGCAAACCTGATTTAAGTTGGGATTGTGTGTTTTAGAATGTAACCACTAAAAAGTGGTGTTAAATTGGGTTGCTAGACACTACTTTTTAGTAGTAATCTTTATAAAGGAGATTTAATTTGTTTAGTTTACATAGTTTAAAGTTTTGATGTGTGTCTGTTGAAGTCTTAAACATATATTTGACTGTGTGATGGTATTATGATTGAATTGAATCAGCTTATTTCTACGCTTTCCAGACTGGGGTTGAACCAGTATGAAGCAAAGGCGTATATTTCTCTTTTTGCAATCGGTTTGCCGACTGCGGGTGAACTGGCAGAGGATGCTAAGATACCCCGTTCGCGTGTTTATGATGTTCTCGCAAGCCTTGAGAATAAAGGCTTTGTGGTTTCAAGAGCCGGTAGGCCTACGAAGTACAAGGCAACTGATCCTTCGGAGCTGATTGGTGTTGTAAAAAAGCACAGGCAGGAGGATTTTGAGAAATCAATAGGTGAGCTTGACAGGCTTTCAACTGTGATTGTCAGTCAGTTTAAAGGGGTTTCTTCAAAGGACTCCCACAACACGCAGGCAAGTGACATGGCTTGGACTATTCAGGGCAATGCGAATATTTACAGCAAAATAAACGCGCTTATACAAAAAGCAGACAAATATGTGAATATTTCTACTTCAGCAAAGGGTCTGGAAAAGAAAGTTTCGGAAATAAAGGATGAGTTAAAGGAGGCAGTAGGCAGGGGTGCTCAGGTGAAAGTAATCACTGCAACTAACGAGAAAACAGAGGGCGTTGCAAGCAGGATAAGGGAGTTTGCGGACATTAAAGAGGATGATTCAAACATTCACAAGTATATGCTGTTTGATGACAGTGATGCCTTGGTTTTCCTCACTGACTCCGAGCATTCAGGCGAAAACCTGGCCATGTGGGTAAGCAGCCCGCATTTTTGCCGTTCCTACAAGTCGCTTTTTGACAAGCATTTCGATTCTCTTTAATGCCTTTGTTGCAGGTGCTTCTTTTCAGCATCAGTTCGGGGTTTCTTCTTTACCTTTGTCTTTTTCATCCTCGGACGTGTCTGTTGCCTGTTCTTCAGGGTTTTCTTTGGTTTCCCTGATTTGCCTTGCGCTTATTTTTGCTGGTTTTGCTTTTGGCTTTTGCTTCCCGTTGGTGAGGAAAATGGCTATTAAAAACGACACGATAAGCACGATTGCAACAATTATTGCGGCGTAAACCGGTGATTCCATAAAGCCGAACAATCCGGTGGGTTGGGTTTCGGTTTCCTGGAACTCAACAGTGTCTTTGAAAAAGTATTGTTTTTCATCCAAAGTCGCTGTTATTATCAATTCAAAGCTTGCGTTCAGGTCACTTGGCAGTTCAGTCAGCACGTTTAATGTTTTGATTGTGTTTGCGCTGATTGTCAGGGGCATGTTTTTTAAAGATGTATAGATTATTCTGTCTGATCCGATTGTTATGCTTTCAATGGTCTGTTTTTCGTTTGAAGTGTTTTCTATTTCAAACTCAAGCATTATCGTGTTTTTTCCGTCTGTTTGTTCAAGTTGTCCTGAAACGTTTTTTATCCTGATTGTCGGTTCCAGCATTGAGTAATCAAAGTATTTTATCAGGACCTGTTCGTCTGAAACCACCATTGCTTTTCCTTCAAACTCCCCTGTTTCGGTTGTTTTCGGTGTTACTGTAACAAAAAGTGTTTTTTCTTCGTTTGGATCAAGGACGCTTATTTTTGTGGAGTTGAAATCAAATTCGTCGCTGAATTCTGCCTTCAGGTTATAAAGTTGTTTCAGGCCGATGTTTTTGACTGCTATTTTAATGGTCTGGGTTGCGTTGACCTCAAACAGTGTTTGGGTTTCGTTTACGTCAAATTCAAGTTTTCCAAAAAGCGCCCCGTGTTCCCTGACTGCAACAATAGATTTTTTGGTTGTCTCAGAGCAATCAGAACTTGCTGTAATGCAAAGTGCAAATTCTTTTTGCGGCGTGTCAAGAGGCGGCGCAACATATATCCATATCTCTGCTTTCTGTTTGCTTGGGATTGCCACAGAAGACGCATTCATGTAAGCCCATGCTGGTCCTGACAGTTCCAGGTCAAAAATGTTGTGTCTCAAGCCCGTGTTTTTGATTTCGACAAGTATTTTTTCACCTTTTCCCCCTTCTTCCACAAAGAGATTTAGCGGTGTTATTTTAATTTCTGAGTTGCAGCATTCCGTATTTGTGCGGACGGTCAGGTGAAAATCTTTTTCTGATGTTTCATTTTCTGATTCTGCCTTTATCTGCAGTGAAAATACCTTGTTTTCATCTTTCATTGGCGGGGAAACCGTAAGAATGATGTCTTCGGAAGCGCCGCTTTCAAGCGCGATGGTTTTTTTGTCAAGAGTTATCCAGTCATCCCCTGTTATTGTAAGAGAGTAACTGTCTGGGTTTGTGCCGAGGTTTGTGATTTTCCCCTTGACAATATTTTCAAAACCGGGGCAGACAATCGGATCATAAACTGCGATGTCAAGCCCGTGGCATTCTTCTATTTCAAGTATCACAGCCAATGTCTTTGATACATTTTTTGAAGTTGCCTCGAAAATGAAGATGTTTTTTCCGGATTCAAGGTCTGAAGTGTCAATTTCCATGTTTATTTCAGTGGTTTCATCCGGCAGGAGTGTGCTTTTTTCCTGCGAAATTACAGCGTTTGCATTTGCAATCAGGAATTCATACGTGTCCTCTTTTTTACCTGTGTTTTTGACTTCAAAAGTGTATTGTGCGGTTGTTTTGCGGCAGGTTTTGCCTGCGGATTTGATTATCTCAATTTTTGCGTCAAAACATTTTGCGGTGTTGACTAAAAGAGGCATGATGATTGTTTTTCCTTCAAATATCTGTGATTTTGCATAAAGAATTATATTTGTTTCTCCCGTGAATCCTTTCGGGGGTGATATGTTGAATGGTATTTCTTTTGTTTCACCTGATTTCAGGATCAATTCGTCGCTTTCAAAAGCTGCCCAGTCAGCGCCGGTTGAGTAAATGTTTATCCTGTCTGAGTGGGTGCCAAGGTTTGTGACGGTCACTGTCTTTGACGCGGTTTCAATGTCGCACACGCTTATCCGGTTTGAGCCGTCCGAGGGTTCAAGTGAGATGCTGTGGATGTTTATGAGTGTGAAATCCAGGGTTGCTTTTTTGATTTCTGTTTTTGAAGCGGCCTCAATGTTTAAACTGTATTCTTTTTCGTCTGCATAGCAGTCGCTTTTCACAATCAGGTCAAGTGTTTTTGTTTCGCCTGGCTCTACTTTGATTCTTGTTTCAGGCAATGTGATCCACTCATCGGGCACTCCGTGGGCGGATATGTTAAGTATTTCGCTGAATTCTCCGTTATTGATTATTTCAAGGTCGAATTGTTTTTCTTCGCACAAAGGGATTGTGGCGCTTTCCGGGTTAACGGACAGGCCTGTCCTGTGGCATTGCTCGACTTCAAAGTCCAGGTTCATGTAGTCTTGCGTTCCTGAATCAGTTGTTGCGTTGAGTGTGTAAGTGTAGTTTCCTGGGGTTGCGTAGCAGTCCGGTGTCAGGTAAAGGTAGATAGAAGATTCTTTTTGAGGTTGCAAGGTGATGTTTTCCGGTGCAAGTGTTACCCATTGGCTTTTTTCTCCGGAACCGGTAAAGTGAATGGTTTCTTCAAATTCGCCGCTGTTTGAGATGATTACTGAATAAACGGTTGTCTCGCATTGGCATGTTTTTCCAAGGCCGACGCTTTGAGAATCCCAGAGGTTTATTTCGTGGCCGGTGCTGGCAAAAACAGTTCCTGTTAAAAGAACTGCGCTGATTAAGCAGGTTATGGCTGCTATCGATATTTTTTTGAAAAACATTTTTCACACTTTCCCGTAGACAATATTAATCTTTTTATTTGCATTACTCTTTTTTTGGACAGTTTCTTCACTGTTTTTTGATTTGGCAGAAACTTTGCGCTTACCTTGCTCTTTGGCTCCACCGCTGGATTTTTTTGTTATTTGGATCTGCCGGAACTTCTTCAGGCACTTTTTCTTTTAGCCCGCCGTCGTAAGAAGTCATTTTTCGTACTTTGTTGATCTGCCTTTTTGAATGTGAACTCCTGAAAAAGTATATTGCGCTTGCAAGGAGCACGATGAATGCAACTGCAAGGAACGGCAAAAGTCCACCTGTGCTTGCTGCTGTAATAAATCCGGTTATCAGGTCGGATTCTCCTTCTTTGGTTATCCTCAATTTTTCTTCTTCAGTGAGCACGTTTGAGCCGCGGAACCTGATGCCTCCGTCGTAGTCGTGTTCAAGTACGTTTTTCGGCGCAAGCATGATTGTGATATTTTTTGTTTCGCTTGGCTGCAATGTTACTTGTTCTGGGCTTGAGGTCACTATGAAGTCCCCTGCAAGGCCGGTCATTTCTGGTGAGATGTTGTGTGCTGTTTGTGTTGAGTTGTTTGTTATCGCGGCAGTTATTTTTATTGCTTTCAACAATCCTGCCTCGCGTATTTCTTCTGACTCAGTGGTTATGTCAAGCGCGGTTGCCGGAATGATTGAGTCAGTGGTTTTTACAAACACTTCTTTGATGTCAATGTGGTCTTCTGCAGTGATTGTCAGGTCAATGAACGCGTCTGTAACGTTGTCTGTTGAGGGTGTCAGTGTTATCTCCATTTCACGTTTTTCACCGTCAAGCAGGGTTTTCACCTTTTTTTTGTATGTCCAGTTGTCGGGAAGGTTTTGGGCGCGCATTGTGAAGTCCATTATGTGGTCAGAGTTGTTTTTAACAATCGCGCTTATTGTGACCGGTTGTCCGGGCACTGCAGTTATGCTTTCTGTTGTGCTGAGTATTTTAATTATTTGCTTTGGTTTTGTGTCAGGGGGTGTGACTGGAGGTGTCGGGGGCAATATTGTTGTTCCTGTTATGTCTGTTATTTTTATTTCGTGCGTGGTTGTGTCCTCAGCGCGTTCTTCGACTATCACGCAGATTTCGTCGTCTGCAACGATTTCATTGTCTACTTCTGCTTCCATTGTGAGGTAATACCTGCCTGCTTCAAGGTCTGTTGACCTGAATCTTACAAGCACTTTTTTGTCGCTGTCTTTTTTCAGTGTTATGGTGCTGGTCTGCAGGCTTGCGTTGAGTTCATAAACGTCCCCGTAAAGGTGAAGGTATACTTTGTGGGTTGTATTGTCCCTGTTTCTTATGGTCACTCTTGTTTCTTCCTGTTCGTTTTGACCCATTACTATGCACCCGCTTAATGCGCGGACGTCAATGTCTGCTTCTTTGCCGTTTTCATCGTCTTCGTCTTCCTCTATTTTAAGGTCTGCAAGGATGCTTTCAACAAGTTCGCCGTCAACGTATGCTTTCGCCCGCACGTCGTAGTGGCCGTCTTTGTTGGTTTTGGAGGTGGGTGCATATAGGGTTACTATAATGCTTTCGCTTTCGTCAAGTGAGATAAAGTCTTTGCTGAAGTAAGGTGTTCTGCCGGTTTCGCTTGTGGCGTCGAGTTCTATGTCGTCTTTGTCACAGCCGGTGTTGGTTATTTTTATGTCAAATTGGCCTGTTTGGCCGGGTTCGACTGTGTCGTCGTTTAAGAACCTCATTGTTATTCTTGAGTCTCGGTCGTCGTCTTCGCCGGTTACCTCATATTTAAGGACGATTGCATCGCTGCAGGTGTCTGCCTGTCCTTTTACAGTCAACAGATAGTCGCCTGTGTCATCGCTTTGCGATGTGGATACCTGCACTGTTGAAACGTATGACTGGCCTTCGTTGAGGTTCACGTGCGAGGGAATGATATTTGCATTTGCTATGTTTGCAGTGTAGTCGATTCTTTTTGATGCGTCGCTGTTGTTTTTTGTAAGTATTGTGAATTCGGCAATTTGCCCTGCTTCAACTTTTTGCGTGCCGCTGGTGTCTGTCAGTGAAATTAAGCAGGTTTCGTATTCGTAGTCGCCATCGCCTTCGCCGACTCTTATTGTGACTGTTTCCCTATCTGTGTCGCTGTCACCGTCAAGCCATGCTTTTGCCTTGATTTCTATTTCGTAGGTTGTGTTTTCAGGGCTTGATGGGATGCGTCCTGAAAGGGTCACTTCCTCGTCTTCGTAGACATCCTCGTCTGAAAATTCCACGTCTCTGAGGTCGTCGTCTTCGTCAACCCAGATTTCTGCATCGTCAAACTCTCCTCTTACTTCAAAGTCAATGTTAAAGCGATCTCCTGGGTTATAGGTTTTGTCGTCGTCAAGCTGTTTGAAGTAAACGTTTGCGTCGTAATCTCTGTAGTAATCTCTGTCGTAGTCTCCGTAGTAGTCTCCGTAGTAGTCTCCGTAGTAGTCTCCGTAGTAGTCTCCGTAATAGTCTCCGTAGTAGTCTCCGTAGTAATCTCTGTCGTAATCTCTGTCGTAATCGTAATGGTATCCGTCAACAACGTTGATTCTTATAACGTCAATACTCTCGCAGTAATATTCGTCTGACTCAGCGATTATTTCAACATACAATAAATAAGTTTCGTCGTTTGCGTATCTGTCTATTTCGGCAGTCCATCTGAAGTGGTCGTCATAAGCATGCACTCTGATATCTTCAAATTCCCACGCAGCATCCCATTCTAATTCGGAATAGAAATGTATGTCATAGTCATAGTAGTAGCCGTCAAAATCGTAGTAAATCGACAGATCTACATAATCTCCGGGTTCGTAATTGCGTTTTAGGTTGCGTATCCTTTCAATCTCTATGTCGCAACCGTAATCTCTGTTGTAATTTCTGTTGTAATATCTGTTGTAATCTCTGTTGTAATATCTGTTGTAATCTCCGTAGTAATCTCCGTAGGTTCCGTAATAGTGTGTTTCGTCGCTGTCTGCGTAGTATCCGGTGTGGTATGTTGTTGGGTTGGTTGTGTATTCTCCGGTGTGGTATGTTGGTGTGGTTTCAGTTGTGGCATACTGATCTGTAGCTTGCGCTTGCGGGGTTAAAAACAGGGAAATTGAAAGAATTGCCATTAAGGTAATGGAATAAAAGATTATTTTTGCAATATTTTTTTTAATTTGCTTCATTTTGACCGCCTCACAATGAATATGGTTTTTCATGTACACATTATGATTCTTTTTTGCAATTTGTTTGCAATTTTCTCATTATAACAATAAAACTTTATTGCAAAACTACTATTTAAATGTATTCACTAAAAAGTGGTATTATGTCGCATGTACTTGAAAAGCAGCTGTGTAAGCATATCTATTATATACTTCCATATACTCAATATTATATTGTAAAATATTGTAAGGCATAAATTGTAAAATTGTAATGCTTGGTAATATTATTGAAAAGTAAATTTCATAAATTGTTTTAACCATAGATTATTTTAATTCTTTTAGTCTTGATTTTTACTTTAACATATGCAGTGTGGCGTAAATGCATGGAATAAGCGTGTTTGTTAACAGGTTTCAAATATTGTGTTTATATATTTTTAAACAGCATGTGATTTCAGATATTGTATTATTGTTTCAGGTATTATATTATTGTATCATGAAAGTAATCAGGGGGATGTTGTCTTTTGAGTGATGCTATGTGTGCTATTGGTTTGACTGAAGAGGTTGTTCTTAAAAGTCAGAAAAAATCAGTCAAAACCATTGCAAAAGTGGATACCGGCGCTACAAGGTCGTCGATTGACAAGAGTATTCTTGCTGCGCTTGAAGCAGAAAGCGAGCCGAGAAAAAGGGTGAGGGTAAAAAGTGCTCTCGGTGAAGAAAAACGGCGTCTTGTATATCTTGAGATAGAGGTGTGCGGGAAGAGCATTTTGAACAGGTTTAATATCAGCGACAGGTTAAACCACACCCATCACGTGCTTATCGGGCGCGATATTTTGTTTGGGAATTTTGTGGTTGATGTTTCAAAAAAGCATTTGTCTTTTCGACTTGCTGACTTAAAGGTGAAAAAATGAATCTTTTGATTGCGGCACCGTCAAAGCCGTCTCCTTCAACAAAGCAGTTGATTGAAGAGGCAGAAAAGGACTTTAAAGTGGATTTTTTGAATTTCAGCGAGCTTTCAATAGAAGTTTCCACCGGAAACATTGACACAATAGGCCTTGATTTGAATTCCTATGATTTTGTGCTTCCAAGAATAGACAGGCCAAGATTCCAGCCGGGTTTTCATTTCATGCGGCTGGTTGAGTCTTTCGGGGTAAAATCTGTTTATCCTGCTGAAACTGTTTTGATTGCCCACAACAAGTTTCTCACATTGGAATGCCTTGCAAAAAAAGGCGTGCCTGTTCCAAGAACTATTTTGACTTTCAATAAGAAATTTACAAAGAATGCGCTTCAGAAGTTTGAATTTCCCCTTGTGCTTAAGGTGGTTGATGGCTCCGGCGGCCTTGGGGTTTTCTTTTTGGAAAACGAGGTGTCGGCTGATTCAGTTATCAATTCCATGGATTCGGCTCACAGGGAGCTTTTGGTAGAAGAGTTTCTTCCAAACGACGGGGAAGACATCAGGCTGTTGGTTGTCGGGGACAAGGTTGTCACGGCAATGAAACGCACGGCAAACAAGTCAGGGGAGTTCAGGGCAAATCTTACGGCAGGCGGTACTGGAAAAAAGTTTGAAGCACCGGATGAATTAAACCAGATTGCTCTGGATTCGGCACGCGCAATAAATGCCAAAATTTGCGGCGTGGACGTGATTGAATCTGAAGGGGAGTTCAAGGTAATTGAGGTCAATTTAAACCCCGGAATTTATAAGACAGGTCTTGCGACAGATGTAAATATCTCAAAGCACATATGTGAGTATATAAAAGGTGAACTTAAGTGAACATTTGCATACTTGGAACTGAAAAAAAGACCGATACGGAAGTTGAGCTCATTAACATTGCTCAAAAAGTTTTTGACAGTGTGTTTTACCTTCCGATAGAGGGAGTCAGGATCGTTAAGTGCGATGGTGATTTTGCAGTCCAGTACCGAAAAGAGGTTCTCGAGCATTTTGATGTTATTTTGCCGTGGCTTCCGAAATCAAAGTATGATCTTGCCAACGTTGTCCTTCCGATCATGACTTCAAAAACTTACTGCCCTTTTTCAGTTGAAAACTTTTTTTTGGCTTCAAACCGTTTTCTTTTTCTCAGGCACCTGATAACCCAGGGGTATGACAAGCGAAATATCTATTTGGCTGACGCTAAATCTTCTTCGATTGAACACATTGAGTCAATGGGCTTTCCCGTGGTGCTCAGTTCAGTCGGAAGCGTGAAAAAAAGGATGGTTGCATACAGCACTTCAGAGCTGAAAGGAATGATTGACATGGTAAAAGGTTCTGATAGCCCGGTGCTTGTTGAAGAATATCCTGGTGAAAAGGATTCTTATTGTTTTGTTGTGGGAAAAAACATTTATTTAACGGATCTGAAGTACAAATTGAGTGTTCCTTCACCGGAATTAAGCAGTGAAATTCTGGACATTGCATCTGCTTTGAAGTTTCCGTTCGCAATGTTCAATTTGACCAATAAGGGCCTTGTTGACGACATAAAACTAAAGTTTTATCTTTCAAATGCCCCTGAAAAAATTTGTTCAAGAATTTTACAGGTATTGCTTGAAACGCTTAAGGACGAGGCAACGCTTTACCACACAAGCAAAGTGGCTTTTAGTATTACCCAGACAATCAGGCGTTTTTTTAAGAAGTAAAAAAAGTGTCTTGTCAAGTGATTCAGGCGCAGTTCTTGCCTGGCGCGTGGCACATGCAGCTTATGGTTAAGTTTGGGTTTTTATTGAGCGCAGGGTTATTTCAAATTTAAGTGTTTTTCCAATCAGCGCGTGGTTAAAATCCACTCTTGCATTGTCTTTTTTTATTTCTACGATTATCCCGTGGCCGATGTTTGTTGAAAGCACCACGTTTTTTTCAGGTTTTATGCCCTGGTGGACAAGTGCGGAAACAGGAATTGTCATTATTTTTTTCGGATCTTTTTTCCCGTATGCGTCTTCTGGCGGGATGGTTACTGTTTTTGTTTCGTTTAGTTTCATTCCGATGACTGCCTGGTCGAATCCTTTTATCATTTGGCCGCTTCCGGCTGTGAATGTCATGGGGGTGTATTCCGGTCTTGGGGGCAGGTTTGCTTCGGTTGCTTTTGATTCGATTGATGTGTCAAACACTGTCCCGTCTTCAAGCGACGCGATATAATCCACGCTTATTGTGTCCCCGGATTCAACTTGTCGTGTTTTGCCTGCTTTTGCAGTTTTTTTTGTTTTTGCCGTTAAAGTGCTTATTGTTTCTTTTTCTGAAATGCGTTCAATAAGCGCTGGTTTTGCAATTTTTTTTGCAGTGCTTTTTGGTTTTTTTGAAACCTTTTTGTTCTCTTTTTGTTTTTTTGAAACTTTTGGAGATTTTTTCCGTGTCGCTTTGCTTTTTGCCACTGTTGCTTTGCTTTTTGCCATGTTAATCCTCTAAATCGGCCGTTTTTTCAATGTCTTTCACAGTTATTTCAAACACGAGTGTTTCTCCAAGCAAAGCGTTCAGGTTGATTGTCATGTGTGTGCTGTTAGCGTCTTCAATTCTCATGAGTCCGTATGGGCTTGGCACAAGTGTTCCTTTCTGGAAGGGAGTGAGTTTGAGCGTGACGTTTGAATCGTTTATTGCAATGATGTCAATTAATCCAAACGGGCTTTCAAGCACGTCCCCTTCAGCGATTTCTTTCCCGTAGCCGGTTTCAAGGTCGTCAAGGTCTGCGTAGTCAGTAAGCAAAGTAGTTTGCAATGCAAGAGGGTCCATTTCCCCGTATGCGTCTTCCGGCGGGATGGTCACTGTTTTTGTTTCGTTTAGTTTCATTCCGATGACTGCCTGGTCGAATCCTTTTATCATTTGGCCGCTTCCGGCTGTGAATGTCATGGGGGTGTATTCTGGTCTTGGGGGCAGGTTTGCTTCGGTTGCTTTTGATTCGATTGATGTGTCAAACACTGTCCCGTCTTCAAACGAGCCGACATAGTCAACGCTTACACTGTCCCCGGATTCAACTTCGTCGCTTTTTGCGTTTGTATTGTCAGTTATGTTGTTGTCGGTTGGTTCATTTGAATCATCCGGCGCAATAATAGTATCGTCGGTTGGTTCAAAAGTAATGTTGTTATCTGTCGGCGGGCTTGTGCACCCTGCAAAGAATGAGATTAAAAGTAATGAGAAAATCAGTAAAGTTGTATTTTTCATGGGTTCACCTTTTCAATAGTTTTTGTTTTTAAGATTATTGTGCTGTTGTTTTGTTATAATGACGTTATTGCTGGTTATACATTAGTTAACCGGTTGTAAATGAAATTATCACTGTTTGTGTGCATTATTTCACGCTGTTGCTGTTTATGCATATGATTTCACGCGGTTTTTGCATGCTTGTTGTGAATTTTTGTGTTATCTGAAGTGGGGGTTTGCTGTCCCCCGCACCAGATTGATTGGTAAAGCGTTTAACCGCCGATTCTAAACACGCTTGTTCCGCAGTTTGGACAAGTGCCTTTTGTTGCTTTTCTTCCGTTTTTCATTGTGACTTGTGTCGGGTTTTGTATTTCGGTTTTTTTCTTGCATTTTACACAATATGCTTCCATTTAGTCCACCTCGTGATTTTTAATAATCATTTTTACTTTTAAAAGTTTAATGGTTAATTGATGCCAAAAGTAAAGAAGATTACTTACTAGTGAAAGAACAACATTTTATTTATATGTTAGTGTTGAAGCGGTCAGCCGGCAAGTATCAGATAACTTCCGAGAAGCATCACTATACACGCAACTGCCTTGTGAAAAATGTTTTTTTCATGAAATATCTCCCCGCCAATTATTGTCGTGAAGAGCACGCTGAGTCGTTTTATGGGGATGACAAGGCTTACAAAAACAATTGCCACTGCCATTGCCTGCATTAGCCTGTATCCTGTTACAAGTATTGCGGTTAAAAGAAACAGTTTCCATTGGCTTGAAAAAGCCGTTTTTATTTCTTTAAGGCTGTTCCTGTGCTTGGCAAGAGTCATGGCTGCAAAATTGAATGAAATAAATGCCTGAACAATGAATATGTATGCGAACGGACTGACTGCAAGGCCGTCCACGTTGAGCACCTGCCTGTCCATGAGTGAAGAAAACCCGTAGAGAATCGCGCTTATCAGTATTAACGGCGAGTACTTGGATTTTACGAGTTCCTGGATCGGTGCTATGAAACTTGAGTGGTATTTTGCCCATTCCAGCAGGTAAGCCCCTGTTGCGATAAGAACTATCCCGCTTATTTGTGTTGATGTAATTCTTTCCCCCAGAAATGTAAAGGCAAACAATGATAAGACCATCGGGTTGATGTTTGTCATTGGTGACACGATGGATATTTCAAGGTGCCTCATTGCTTTTGTTATGAAAAGGAATGCAAAGCTTCCGAATACTGAAGCGCTGAACATGAATACCCATGCTTGCATCGGTATTGATGAAAGATCAACGAAAAGCAGGAGCGGGATTGAAACGAAAACATTTGTAATTGCAAGGCTGAGTGAAAATTGCAGGGCATGTGCGTTTTTGAGTATTTTTTTCTCTATGATTATTGCTGCAGAACCCAGTACAGCCGACGCGAAAGCATACAGAAACCAGATTTCCATCCATGCACCTTTTTAAATGAGTCAATAAGTTAATGATTCAAAAATTATCTTACTTTTTTCAGGGAAGGTATCTTTGACTGAAAAAGTCAAAAAAAATAAAAAAAAGAACGAGCGGTCACTCGTTCTTTTTCTTGGTGTTTCCAAAGTTTTTGAATGCTTCAAGCACTTCAACCGGCGTCAGGAAGATAATGGTGTTGCTTTGGTCGCTTGAAATGTCGTTGATGGTCTGAAGCGTCCTGAGGTGCAGGGCTCCTGTCGAAGAGCTGAGTTTTTTCGCGGCATCTGCAAGGTTTGTCGAGGCAATGAGTTCTCCCTCGGCCTTTATGATTGTTGACCTTTTTTCCCTTTCCGCTTCTGCCTGTTTTGCCATCACTCTTTTCATTTCAGTGGGGAGCTCTATGTGCTTCATTTCAACGCTTTCTACTTTTATTCCCCATGGGTCGGTCGCTTTGTCAACGATTTCCTTTATTTTTCTGGAAATTGCGTCTCTTTTCGTAAGCAACTCGTCCATTTCAACTTCCCCGACAACGTCTCTCATTGTGGTCTGTGCAAGCTGTGACACAGCATAAGCGAAGTGTTCGACTTTTATGATCGCTGCCGCAGAGTCAATCACGCGAAAGTAAAGCACGGCGTTGACGTTGAGTGAAATGTTGTCTTTTGTCATTGCGTCCTGGTCAGGGACATCAATAACTTTTACCCTCATGTCCACGCGGTTCCACGTTTCAAGAAAGGGGACAACAATTCTCAGGCCGGGTTCAAGTATCCCCTGGTATTTTCCAAGCCGGAATTTGACTCCACGCTCGTATTCATTCACTATTTTTATTCCGCTTACGACAAACAAACCCAGTATTACCATCAATGGAAAGAATAGCCCTTCCAAAAACAATGCCGGGTATAACAAATTAATCATCTGACATTCCTCCTTGATTTTTATGTTTTTCAGTTTGTGTTTCTGATTTGGTTTCTATTGAGATTATTGTAACCAACAAAGTGGGTAGGTAATAAAATATGTTTTGGTGCGGATAGTTAATAAAATACATTTTGGTTGCGTGTGTTCTGCCCACCGGCAGTCATCCGGATTTTTTTCCAACAAGCCTTGCTTTTGTTATTTCAAGGGTTCCTTGTTGGCCTGTCCATTTTGTTTTGCTTTCAAGTATTTCAATTTTTTTTGAAAAAAAAGGGCAGTCAAGAACAAGGGTTTCGAATTCGCCGCCTTCGCCTGCAACGTGGATTTTTGTTTTTTCATTGAGTTTCAAAAGGTCGTTTACGCATTTTTCATCTATTTTTCTTCCCAGCCATGGTTTGTCAAGGCCTTCAGCTGCCACGCCGACTATGCGCACGTCCCATTCTTTTTTTGTGAATTCCAGCATGTAATCCGCTGGATTTTCCCCCCACAACGGTGAAATGCATTCTATGTTGAGTTCTTTGCATATGTTTTCAAGGCGGGAGTGTTGATATTTTGATGCAAGTGCACCGGTTACCAGGCAGTCGATGTCAAGGTATTGAAGAATTTCTTTTATGTCAGAGAGCTCTTCTTCTTTTTTTCCTTCTGTTTGTTTGATGATGTGTGTTATTCCCATGCTTTGAGCCGCGAGTTCTGTCAGCTCAATGTTCGGGTAGTGAAACATGTACGACTCCGGGTTTTCAGAGTAAAACGAAACAAGATATGCTATTTCTATGTTGTTTTTTGTGGCGGTGTAGGCGGCAAAAACAGAGTCTTTTCCCCCGGAAAACATTACTGCGGCTCTTTTTTTCCTGTTTTCTCCCTTGTTTTTGTTTTTTGCAGTGTCAGTGTTGTTCATGTGCTTGTCATCTCTTGCGGCCTGTTTTGTTCAGCTGTCGTCAAAATAAATGTTTTTGTTTATGAACGGGATCAATGCGACCACCAGGCCGTACGTGTATGATTTTTTCCGTGTCATTACGTTTTTAGTGAAAAACCCTATTGCGCCGGTTTTTTGTTTGCTGTTTTTTTCTTTGATCAGGCAATCGATAACGTCTCCGAGTTCGTTTCCTTCAAGAATTTTACTGATTGTCTTTTTTGGCAGTTCAAAGAGAGGGGATGTTCCAAAGCCTGTTTTTCCGTTTTCGTCCATGATGCAGATTCCACCGAAAGCAAACCATTTTGAGTAATAATTTGTTATTCCCCCTTCTATTCCCACAAAATAGGTTGCGCCCATGTTTTGTTCCCGGTTGATTTTCCTGAGTTCAGTTGCCCTGTTTTCTGCGCCTTCAAAGATTTCCCGGTCTATGGGTTGAGCGGAAACCATTGAGTCCACTTCAATTTCCAGAACCTCAAAGTCGTTGAAGTAATTTGAAAAAGCGTCTTTTACGGCGTTTGCTTTCACAGGGTTTTTGGACCCGATTAAGATTTTCATGTTATTTTTCATGTTATGTATTATTGGTTATTTTGTGTTATATATTGTTGGTTGGTTTGCCTGTTGTTGTTTGATTTTTTGTCCTGAATCTGTAAAGCCGCATATCCAGCAGAAATGAAATATTTATATACCTGCATATCCATCAATAATGTACAATTTTGTAGTGCGTATGCAGTGATTGCGTGTGCAAAACAGGTTGTATGGGTGCGGTTTCAAATTTTTTGTTTTTTAACTGTTTTTTTGAAACGCATGTATTTTACTTTTTGTTTTAAACAAAGGGGGAATGTAAATGAATCAGCAAGGACAACCAATCATATTTTTACCTGAAGGGGCGCAAAGGCTTCTTGGGCGCGATGCACAGCGAAACAACATTCAGGTTGCAAAAGCTGTTGCAGGGGCAGTGAGGACAACTCTTGGCCCGAAAGGAATGGACAAGATGCTTGTCGACGAGCTCGGAGACATCATAATAACAAATGATGGCGCAACAATTCTTGACGAGATGAATGTCGAGCACCCGGCGGCAAAAATGCTTGTCGAAGTTGCAAAAACACAGGACGACGAAGTCGGTGACGGCACAACTTCAGCAGTTGTTTTGGCAGGGGAGCTTCTCAAGCAGTCAGAAGATCTGCTTGACATGGGCGTTCACTCAAGCGTGATTGTAAAGGGGTACAGGCTTGCTGCAGAAAAAGCGCTTTCAACGCTTTCGACTCTTTCCGAGGATGTCACTATTTCTGACGAGGACGTCCTCAACAAGATTTCAGTTACTGCAATGACCGGAAAAGGACCTGAAAAAGCAAGATTTGAACTTTCCCAGCTCGTGGTCACTGCAATAAAGCAGGTTGCTGAAAAAGAAGACGGTGAATATGTCATTGATACGGATCACATAAAGCTTGAAAAAAAGGTTGGTGGGGACATTCTTGACACTGAGCTTATCCAGGGGATTGTTGTTGACAAGGAAAGAGTTCACACAAACATGCCGAAAAAAGTGGAATCTGCAAAAATCGCTCTTGTTGACAGTGCTCTTGAAGTCAAGGAAACAGAAACCGACGCCGAGATAAGAATCACTTCTCCTGACCAGCTTGAAGCGTACCTTGAACAGGAAGAAAAAATGCTCCGCACAATGGTTGAAAATATCAAGGAAAGCGGCGCAAACGTTGTGTTTTGCCAGAAGGGAATTGATGACATGGCGCAGCATTTCCTTGCAAAAGAAGGTATTTTTGCAGCAAGGAGAGTCAAAAAGTCAGACATGGAAAAACTTTCAAAGGCAACCGGTGCTTTGATTGTCTCCAACTTGAAGGATATTTCTTCAACTGACCTTGGAGACGCAGACGTTGTCGAGGAAAGAAAAATCGCAGGCGAGGCAATGACTTTTGTTGAGGGTTGTTCTGACCCAAAAGCAGTTACGATTCTTGTTCGCGGAGGAACCGAGCACGTTGTCGCAGAAGTCGAAAGGGCTCTTAATGACGCGGTCGGTGTTGTTGCGGCTTCCATTGAAGACGGCAAGATAGTTTCAGGCGGCGGTTCAACTGAAATTGAACTTGCTCTTTCGCTCAGGGACTACTCGAAAAGCATAGGCGGACGGGAACAGCTGGCAATCGAGGCATTTGCAAACGCGCTTGATATTATTCCAAAGACACTGGCTGAAAGCGCGGGAATGGATTCGATTGACACCCTTGTTGATTTGAGGTCAAAGCACGAGGGTTCTCCTGACGGAAAATACTTTGGGGTTGAAGTTCTCAAGTCACAGACTGCGAACATGTTTGACCTTGATGTCATTGAGCCGCTCCGCGTGAAAAAGCAGGCAATTTCAAGTGCCGCCGAATCTGCCCAAATGATTTTGAGAATCGATGACGTAATCAGCGGTTCAGGAAAAGGCAAGGGAATGCCCCCTGAAGCGATGGGTGGAATGGGCGGCATGCCGCCCGGCATGATGTAATCTAGTACAATCATGATGTAACCCGGTACGATATCTGAAAAAGGCGCGGGATTTTCTTCCGCGCCGTCTTATTTTTTTTGAGTTTAGTGTTTTAGTTTTTTATTTCTTTTTTGAATTTGGAAGAATTTTTTTAAAGAAGTTGTTGGTTTTTTTATAGGTGAGTGTGCTTATTTGGATTCTTTTAATGACTGTGCCTAGCGGCTTGATTTCACTTGTTGGTGTGGTTTACTTTTTGGTCAACGAAAAAATTCTTGACAAGCTTATTTTTTTCATGGTTTCTTTTGCAGCCAAACGGTCTTTTGATTTGTGATGTGGTTTTTTAATTTGCTATGCCATATTAATTTGTTATATTTGTTATTCTTTTAATATTACTTTTGTTTAATTATTACAGGTAATGTTTGTGCGTTAAACTGTTATTTTGCAGGCAGAAGCATTGCATGGTGAGGTATATTGCATTTTTGAGTTTGTTATTCTCTTGAAAATTTTTTAAGGTGGGTGTGTATGAAAAAAAGGTTTGTTTTTGTGTTGAGCGCTGTTTTTGTGTTGATGTTTTTGTCTTTTGCTTTAAGTGAAAGTGTGCGGGAGTGGAGTGCTTCCGAAGAAGAGTATCGCTTTAGAAGTGAAGGCAAGACTTTTGAAGCGGAGTTTCTTTTTGAAGACATTTCAGACCACATTCAGATAGATGCGCTGGTAACTGATGTTTACCTTGAAAGAATCACGGAAACAGAAGGGGCGTTGATTGAATTCAACCAGACGATATGTTACGCGCCTATAGGTGAAAAGTACAGTGATTGCCTTGGACTTGACATTGAAACGGATGTGCTTCGGGGAACTATCCACGAGGAGTTTTACCCGCTGCAGTCAAAGTCTTATTCTTACAACAAGGGAATCACGGGTGAACGAGGGACGTTTTTTGTGGATGCTTCAGAGGGTTTGAAAGTGAAAGTTATTCTTACTTCTTTGACAGACGATGATTTCAAGTTGATTGAGCAAAACGAGATTTACCCTGACAATAACGATGACCCTGAAGACGATGTGCTTTATACTATCATACTTTGGGTTCGCGGGGAAACAATTCACGAGCCTGAAACAGATTTGTATTTTCAGGAGTATGATTTTGACGGAAATGTGTCAACAGAGTTTACGGTTCCGATCAGGGTGGTAAATGATGACCCTGAAGATGACATAAAAGACGTTGAAATTTCTTTTGACAAAACCGGTTGCGTGATTCTGGACACGGACGACCTTTTCATATTTGACAAGGTAAGCGCGAACAACTACAGGAAAGTTGATGTGCAGATGCGCTGTGACGAGCCCGGAACGTATTTTTTGAACAACCTTAAAATGTCTTTTTTGAGTTCTGAGGACAATTTGTTTGAAAAACAGGCAGGCAAGGACAAAAACGTAACCATTGTCATTCCTGAGCCCCCGAAGCCGGTGATTTTAACAAAAATAACAAAGGTTTCAGTGGAAAACGAGTATCCGATCAGGCTTGACTTCAGTTTTAAAAACGAAGGCGATGCGGCTGCGAAATCAATAGCGGTTGTTGAAAACTCTGACCTGATTGATTTTGAGGAAATAAGTGTTACCACGCATTCAGTTAGCCCGGGCGAAACCGTGACTTTTTCAGTGAAAGTGGTTCCTTTGAAAGACAAGGTTGAATTGGTTGATTCAATATCAGTTGAATTCGAGGACTTGTCCGGAAACAAGTACAGTTTAGGTTTGCCTCCTCTCATAGTCAACTATGAAAAAATTGAGGAAATCAAGGCAGGGCAGATAGAAAATCCCGAGGAAGAGCAGCAGTACATTCCGCCTCTTCAGACGTTCCTGGTAAAAAACGAGTCAAACATACCTTTGTTTTTGATTGCTGTGCTTTTGGCTTTTGTTGTTTACGCCGCATACGAAAAGAAGAAAAAGCAAAATCCAACAGGCCTTAATGTTTTCAGGTGAGTTGCGATAGTGCACTGATAAGGGTCGAGTCACTGGCTTAGCGGATGATGCACAAGGTCAGTGGCGCAGTAGACAGCGCGACAGGTTAATGTTGAAGCAGCAGTGCAATAAGTTGTTATTGCAGCGGGATCGTGTGGAGAATCAGCACTACGCCAATGAGAATTCCGGCCGCGACAATAACAATTTCAGGGCTTATCTGAGGCCCTGCGGCATCTCCGTCAAAAAATCTCATTATCCCGATTGAAGTGTTCGGCTGCTGGACGCTTGTTTTTTTTATTTTCATTTTATTGCACCTTAAAATTTTTTGCAATTGTTAGTGTTGTTTATTTTTTTATTTATTTGATAACTCGTTAATTTTTCATTTGTTACCATTATTAATATAAATCAATGGATTAATATTATTTACTATGAAATTGTCTGGCGCGATAAACAAGAATTTTTCAAGAATACTTATTCTTGGTTTATTGATCTTTGTCCTTGTGCTGATTCTTGTAAGCACTCACATCGTGTCGTGCAGGGCAATTCCCGGATTTTGCGGGGTTTATGAGTCTTTTTTTGGAAAGCCTGATGTTCTGATTGTCTACGGCGACGATGGGATGGGTGACGAAAGGGTTTTGTATGATACTTTTGTCAAGAGGCTGAATGTGTTTCCCGAATCAATGCATGTGAAGATAATCAGTCCGGGTTATCTTGAAAAATACGAGCTTGTTATCGTGACCCATGCAAAGACCATGAGTGTCCAGCAGATAAAGTCACTGATGGATTATGCTCTGAAGGGAGGGCGGCTTGTTTGGATAGGGGATGCAGGAACGGGTTTTCCGCAGGGTGAATCTCCGGTTTATCTCGATGACATCGAGCAGTGCGTGCAGGAACCCTCAAAACCATTGGACTGCCCTGAACACGAACTGCTTAACCCGTGGGTCAGAAAAGATTCAAACAGGGTTTACAGGCTTGATTATCTTTTGAATTCCGAGGTAATCGGTTATTTCTCGCAGGATCCGAATTATTTTTCAGGCAAGATGCAGATACCGGACAGGTCAGACCCGCTTGTAAAAGGCATTTCTTCAGACCTTTCGCTTAAAACAAACTTTCTGGTAGTCAAACTGACTGACGTCGGCCAGTTTGAGGCAGGGCGCAAAATAGTCGCCACAGTTACAACGAACGCTTCTTTTGAAAAAGACGGTTTAAAGTACTCTGACCCTTTCCCTGTGATTATTTCAAGCGGGGTCGGGGGCGGAAAAAGAGTTGTCTATTATGCCTTTTCACCTGAAGAACTTGTAAAATCGCAGAAATGGTACTCGTTTATAGAAAGCATTTACTATGCAATGGTTTACTAGTAGCAGTTGCACCGTATTTTTGGCACTAACAGGACTTTTTTTAGGAAAGTATTTAAATATACCGTCGCTATTCTATATTCTATAATCAGTATTTATGCAATAATTTTATATTTTGTATTGACCTTATTAGAAAGTTGATTTTATTATAAATGGGGATAAATAAAAAAACGGTGTGTAAAAATGGATCAAAATGAACGTCAGGATAACGGAAGAAGTGGACTTTCATACCACATGGAAGGTTTTATACCATTGCTGATTGTATTGGTTTTGGTTGTGTTGATTTTGTCAAGCCAGGGAATGATAAACCTTGGCGGCATTCCTGTTTTGGGTGCTTTTTTCCCGTCAGCCGGCGGGATGAATGTTCTTGTTCTGGGCGAGTCAAACGCTAGCATGATGGATATACTTAATTCCAGTGACGCAAAAGCAATGGGGATACAGGTAACTCCTTTTTCAGACCCTAACTCACTTTTCCCGAATTATCTTGACGGTTTCGATGTTGTAATGCTGCACCAGACAGGCGCAGACAAAACGGTTGACAGGAAGTCAAGGGAAGAAATTGCAAGAAGGGTGAAAAACGGGGGAAAGTTGATTGTGATACAAAACGCCGGAACAAAGGTTACAGACGATGCATCTGTGCTTGGATGGGGACTTGGCTACGGTGAAGTAATTCCTGTCGAGTGCGTCAACGTCCTGAACCCGGGTGAAGCATCCTGCGACACACCGATCAGTATTTCAGGTGTTTTTCAGCCTGCAAAACCAAACCACAAGGTGCTTGAAGGGATTGTTAAGTATCCTGCACAAGGCACAAGGCACTTCAACATTTATGGCGTGAGGCCAAAAGGAGAGGTTTTGGCGTATATTTCCGAGACATCAACAGGAACACCTTACCCGGCAGTTGTTGTTGGAAGCGTAGGGTTTGGCGGCGCGACAGTTTACTTTAACTTTGACCCGTCAACTGACCAGAGAATGCCCCAGCTTTTGCTGAACTCAATTTCCTACCTGACAGGGTACTAGGTGCCCTGGCCGGTTTTAGGAAAAATGTTTTGATCCACCAGGCCTGCAGGGAATTTTCCCATGCAGGCACACCGTTTTTGTCCCGTTTAACTTTTTTTCAAGCGTGGTTTATATATTTCATTTGGTTAATTGTTATTTTAAGTGTTTTTGCCGACAAACTTAAACGCTTGTTTTGAAATATATTTAGCGGGGCAGGCAGTGTGAAAGCAGTAATTTGTGAAGAGTGTGCAAGAAGCGGAAATTTCTGCGACAAGTGCATGGAAAAGATTGAAAAAAATGAGGTTTCAGACATTGATATTAGTGTTACCCGTGCACTTTACAAGGCATCGGAAAGGTTTTTTTTAAAAGATGTCGAGTTTGTCAAGGCATTTGAATTCCCTGATTTTGTAGTGGTGATGGTTGGCGGAAACGTGGGTTCGCTTATTGGGAAAAGCGGCAGGGTTGTTCATTTGCTTTCCTTGGAGTTTGGCAAGACTGTCCGGGTAATAGAAAAAACCGGTGACTTCAAAAAGATGGTTCAGGACATTTCAGGCCGCGCGAGGGTTGTTTCTGTTAATGTGCTGTTTAGTGCCGGTGAAGAACTCATTGAAGTCGTGGTTCCTGAAAAAGACAAAAAAAAGCTTTTTGCAGACCACGTTCTTCTTGAACAGATGATTGAAGAAATAAGCGGGAAAAAAGTGAGGTTTGTATTTGTTTAAATACTGAAAAGTTATTTATGTTGTGCCTGGTATTTATATTGTTTAACAGGTCTTTTTGTTGATTTAATTTATTTTTGGCGTTGTGATTGATTTTTTATAATATTTTGAAGGTGATTTGATGTTTATCAGACAGGATTATGCAGTGGAAGTGACATCCGAAAGGGATGGTCAGGAAGTTGTCGTTGCAGGGTGGGCTCATGAAATCCGTGACCTTGGCGGGATAAAGTTCATTCTTGTCCGGGACAAGACAGGTATTGTTCAGCTTGCACTGCCAAAGAAAAAAGTTTCTGAAAGCATCTGGAACGTGCAGATATCAAAGGAAGACGTTTTGCAGGTGAAAGGCGTTGTCAAAAACTCGCCGAATGCCCCGAACGGAGTCGAAGTGATTCCGTCAGAAATCAATGTTTTAAGCAAGGCCGTTTCCCCTCTTCCTCTTGAAGTCACCGGAAAGGTGGAGTCAGAGTTTGACACGCGTATAAAATCCAGGTTCATGGACCTTAGAAAACCGGACATAGCCGCAATATTCAAGGTCAGGGATGCTGTTTTGACCGGTGTGCGTGACTTTTTTGAGTCGGAAAAATTCATTGAAATCAACTCGCCGAGAATCATCGGTGCCGGCTCTGAAGGAGGGTCTGAACTTTTTCCCCTTCCTTATTACGGAAAGGAAGCGTTTCTTGCGCAGTCCCCGCAGCTTTACAAGCAGATAATAATGGCGTCGGGTTTTGACAGGATTTATGAAATCGGCCCTGTTTTCAGGGCGGAAAAGTTTGACACTACAAGGCACATAAGTGAAATAATCATGGTTGACTCGGAAATGTCTTTTATTGAAGATGAGTCAGCTGTCATGGATGTTTTAGGCAAGATGCTTGTGTCGGTTCTCCGACACGTGAAGAAGGTCTGCTCAGAAGAACTTGAGCTTCTTGGAATTGAGCTGGGAATACCCAACTTGCCTCTGCGCCAGGTAACTTATGATGAAGTAATCGCGCTTTTGCAGGAGAACGATGAAAAAATAAGCTGGGGGGAGGACTTGAGTGATCCCCAGGAAAGAAAGCTTGGCGAGCTCATGGCAAAAGAGGGCTTTGAAGCGTATTTCATAACCAGGTATCCGAGTGACATAAAAGCTTTTTATATCATGGAAGATGATTCAAATCCAAAGTATTCAAAGGCCTTTGACCTTGATTACATGGGAATTGAACTTGCTTCCGGGGGCCAGCGTGAACACCGCGTTGACAGGCTTGTTGAGCGCATAAAGAAAAAAGGCATGAGTCCTGAACAGCTTGGTTTTTACATTGAAGCATTCAAATACGGGATGCCTCCGCACGGCGGGTTCGGACTTGGGCTTGACCGCATGGTGCAGCTGATTTTGAGGCTTCCAAACGTAAAAGAGTCTGTTCTTTTCCCAAGGGATATCAAGCGCCTTATCCCTTAAACGGCAAGGCATTTTTTGTTTTTTGCAGAAACATTTTAAAGCTTGAATTCCATGTCCACTGCGTTGTGGCTGAAGTAAGCCGTAAAGCTCACCAGAAAAATCATTGTGCTAAGCAGCACCATGACTGATTCGTCTGGAGTTGTGCCTGAGTATTCAGCTATTTTTTCAAATGAAAAGTAATAGATTGTAACCGCAACCAGGCTGTAAATAATTGCCGCGCGTATTGTGTGGGTGAAGCCCCTATGCCTTGGCTTGAACAGCGTGATTGCGACAAAGGTTATCACAAACCCTGCCACAGCAGCAACAGCCGCAGTTGCCAGGTCGTCGGTGTGCATTAAGGCTGCTGAAAACAAGGCGATTGCAATCAATACGCACAAAAAGTTTCTTGTCTGCTTGTAGATGTTTGATCTCCTGTGGTCAATGTCCGGAAGAATGCTTCCGAGAACGGAAAATACAAGGGCAAAAAGTCCTGTTGCGGTGATGAGGGTTGACTCAAAGATGTTTTCTGTAAGTCCGAGGTCTGACGCAAACATGAAAAGAACCAGTGCAAACATGAAGAAGATCATTATTCCTATGAGTGCATGAACTTTTCCGGACGCCATTTAAAAACAACCCTGTTGTTACTTTGTTTGTTTTTGTTTTTAATTGTTTTCGAGTTTTTTGAGGCACTCAAGGAGTGCCGGGTGAACGGATGTCGTGAAGTGGTCAGTCACTTTTGTTGGTTTCACCCACTTTGTCTCTTTGAATTTCTCCCCGGCTTTTTCAGTCCCGCTTGTTGGTTCGCACAAGAAGTAAATTGAAAGAAACTCCCGTTTTTCAGGGTATGTTTTTGCAAAAACGACATTGTTTATTTGTATCTCAAGGCCTGTTTTCTTTTTTACTTCGCGCTTTAAGTAAAACTCAAGTCCTTTTTCATATCCTGGTCTTCCGCCCGGAAATGTCCAGGAAAGCTCTTTTATGAACGGGTCGTTTTCGCGTTTTCCAATGAGTATTTTTTTGGTTTTTTTGTCAAATATTATTGCAAGCACGTTTACAAGAAATGCTCCCCTGTCAAACTGCGCGAAATCAACGTTTGTTTTGTCCATGGATTAATTGTGATTTAAGCCACATAAATTCTTTTTCAAAAATCAGGGGAAAAATTCCCAAAGATTAACCGGGTTTTATTCCTTTTTTTGGCCAAATAATACCGGAAGTGTGGGGGGTGGTATTTTTGGATTTCAACCGGGTTTAATATTTGATTTCAGAAGAATTTAGACAGCTAAAGCTGATAATAAGTGGAATTAAAAGAATTTAATTTTTTAAGCGAAGAAGTGCAGAATCGGGGGGCGATTCTGCGGGGGGATTTCTTCGCCTTGGTCATTTGACCGGTCACCGAACGCCTTTTTGGGGGGATGGAATAAAATAGAATACTTTTTTTCCAAACCGTTCTTTGGTGAGTAGGAATTGGGCGGAAAGCTTGTTCAGTCGTGCGCAGGCGGCGTTTGTTCCTTTATAGCCAAGCGCCATCTGAACTTCCTTTGCTTCTACACGCCCTTTTTTCCTTGCTATGGCAAGGATTGCCTTGTCCTGTTCGGGCAAAAGTTCAACAAGCAATGTGTTGTCCCTTGCTTCTTCTGCTTTTTTTGAGTATTCACTCGTGTTGGTTTTTGAATTCTGCGTCACGGTGTTGATTTGTGCTTCGAGTTCGTGTATCCTTTCTTCAAGCAACATCAACTGATCTATTTTTGCATTGAGTTCTTTCAAGATCAGGTTTGTTGACGCTCGTTCCTCTGCCAATCTAAAGAGAAGCGACCCGATATAGACAGGGTTTTCAAATTTTTCCATATCAGACCTAACATCACTTGTAAGGTCCTCATATTTTTTTTCGTGATGATTTTTCATTCATTCACCGAAACGTTTATGAATGGCATTTCACTTTGTTGTATTCAGTTTTGTGCATTCACGACCTAAAATTGTAAGGCATTTGACTGCAACTGACCATCATGATTAACACGGGTTGAGCCCGTGATTGTGTCATGACCGTTCACAAACATATCATGATAGTATCATGACATATAAAAAGGTTTCTGTCTTTTAAATTCTGATTTTTTTTGTGGCTTATTTGCTGAAAGGTTGAAAAACCGGCGGGTAAGCTAGATTTTTTTCAGGGATGTTTCACTGATAACATTAAAACCCATTTTTTCGTAAAACTGTCTGGCGTTTTTGTTTGCTTTATAGTAGTTTACTGAAATTGATCTGCGGTTTTTTTCTTTGAACTGTTTTGTAAGTTCTGTCATTAATTTTTTGCCAACGCCTTTTTTATGGTATTCTTTTTTTATGTAGATGTCAAAATTGCCTTTTTTCTGGTTGACTCCTTTTTGACTTTCGCCTACTGCAAAACCCACTAAGTTTTCATTTGTTTTTGCAACCAGCACAGTGATGTTGTCTGAGTGCAGATACCGGGTAATTTCTGCGGTGGTTTTCTTTTTTTTCATAATCTGCCAAAATATCCCTGATTTTTTTGCCATGCAGGGAAATTTCAAACTCTCTTAAATCATCATACATTTTTTTAATGGATTTTACATCAGACCTTTTTGCTTTTCGTATTTTCATAAGGGCCAGCTTTTAAATATCTTTATAACTGCAACATTTTTATAAGTTGTCTTCCATTCACCTGTTATGGAACAAAAATCACTTACTGTAGTTTTGGTTTTCCTGGCGGTATTGATTGTCGGTTCGGCTGCGTGTTATCTCGGATATCTTGATGCCGGCACACCAAAAGAAAGTCCGGCTTCGGGTGGGGCTTCGGAAGAAGAATGCGGCCGGTATTCTGAACTTGAATGCCCGTCAGCTTGTGCTGTGTGCCCGCCGTGCAAGGCATGCAGTTCTATATCCTGCCATTCAGTTGACTTCTGCGAAGAGATCGGATTTTCAAAGGACTGGTATCAAAGCCTTGCCGATTAGCTAATTTTAGAACAGTGGCGGGTCTAAGAAAAATTTTATGATTCCGGGGTGTTTGTTTATTGCGCGGAAAAATAAGGCAAAGTGATTCGCGTCAGGGCAAGACAATAGTTTGGGGACGTTTTTTAAAGCCGGCTTCTTTAATTAAAGCATGGGAAATGAGTTGTTGTACACGGATCTTGCAAACTATTACAATTTGATCTATTCGCACAAGGACTACAAAAAAGAAGCAGTCAAGGTAAAAAAGTTGATTTTAAAGTACAAAAAGTCAGGCGGGTCTGACTTGCTTGAAGTCGGGTGCGGTGCAGGAAAACACCTGGATTTTTTTAAGGACAGTTTTTGTTGCACTGGAATTGACTTGAACAAGGGGATTCTTTCCGTTGCAAAGAAAAATGTAGAGGGAGTTGTCTTTAAACAAGGCAACATGATTGATTTTGATCTGAAGAAAAACTTTGATGCAATCACCTGCCTGTTTAGTGGGATTGGTTACGTGAAAACGTATTCAAACCTGAAAAAAACAATTAAAAACTTCTCAAGGCACTTGAAACCGGGTGGAGTGATGATAATTGAGCCGTGGTTTTCCAGGTCGGCGTTTAAGCAGGGTTCGGTTCACCTGACTGTTTGTGACAGGGAAGAAAACATAAAAATAGCCAGGTTAAGTGTTTCAAAGGTAAAGGGAAACATTTCAGTTGTTGACATGCATTATCTTGTTGGCGAAAAAGGAAAGGGAGTAAGGCATTTCGTGGACCGGCACGAACTTGGATTGTTTGAGGTTGACAAGATTTTGGATTGCATGGAAAAAGCAGGGTTGAAGGCAAAGTTCCTGAAAAACGGTTTAACGAAAGACAGGGGTCTTTTCATTGGAGTAAAAAAGTGAGATGTTTAAAGGTTTCTGTTGAGTCATGATTGTTCTTTTTGAATAGTTATTTAACCTATTTTCACTTATACGTATCATGGCAAATTATTCGCATTCGCGGCTTTCCACGTTTGAGCAGTGCAGGTACAGGTACAAGCTTCAGTACATTGACAGGGTAAAAGTGGATGTCCCGACGACAGTCGAGGCTTTTTTGGGCGATCTGGTTCACAGGGCGCTTGAAAAGCTTTACGTTGACCTTGGCTTTCAAAAGATGAATTCGGAAAAAGAGATTCTTTCTTTTTACGACAATCTTTGGGATCGGGAGTGGACAGACAGTATCCTCATAGTGAAAAATGAGTACAGGGCTGAAAACTACAAAAAGATGGGCCAAAACTATATTTCTGATTACTACACTCACTATCACCCGTTTGACCAGATGACTGTTATCGGCATTGAAACCCAGGACATGCTCACTCTCCCTGACGGGAACAAGTACCATGTGAGGATTGACCGGCTCGGGTGCAGGGGGAGCACTTATTTTGTCTGCGACTACAAAACCAACTCGCGCATGAAAAACAAGGCAGAATTAGATGAGGACAGGCAGCTTGCGATGTACTCTCTCTGGGTTAAAAACATGTTTCCTGATGCAAAAAAAGTGGTTCTCTTGTGGCACATGCTTGCCTTTGACAAGGAAGCAGTTTCTGAAAGGACGGAAGAGCAGCTTGAAAAACTCCAGCAGGACACAATGAAGATCATAAGCGAACTTGAATCATGCACGGAATTTCCAACCAGCGTAAGCGGGCTTTGCAAATACTGCTCTTACAAAAAAATTTGCCCTTCTTTCAGCCACAAGGTTGAGCTTGAAGAGAAAATGCTCAAAAAATTCAAGGAAGACGACGGCGTAAAACTAGTCGACGAATACTCAAAGCTTTTGGCTGAAAAAAACATGATTGAAAACAAGGCAGGAGAAGTCAAAGCAGATCTTGTTGAATTTGCAAGGCAAAAAGAGATTGATATGGTTTACGGGAGCAACGAAAAAGCTTCAGTCAAAGAATACAAAAAAATTGTGTACCCGCAGGACAAGGAAAAGATCACAAGAGTGCTGAAGGAAAAAGGTTTGTATGACGAAAACTCAATGGTTTGCTATTCAAAGCTGAATTCAAAAATACTCAAAAACGATATTGACAAGCAGATAATCGGCATGGTTGAAGAAGAAAAGGACTACAGGGTTTCACTCTCGAAAAAACCGTGATTTTTCTGCTTTTAACAGTTATATTTTTGATATATAAAATTCCAAAACTTTTTTTGCAGCTTCAAGTTCTTCTTTTCCTTGCGCGGTTATGGTGTAGTAGACAAATTTTCCTTTTTTTTGCGGTTTTACGTAACCGCTTCTTTTCAGCAGGTAAAGGACTTTGTATGCGGTTACGTTTCCGTACACAAACCCAAACCTTTCAGTTATCAGTGACCTGAGCTCGCTTCCTGATTTTTTTCCTTTGTGTTGAAGCAGGCTTAATATGAAGAGCCACAGGTTTTCCTTTTCAATCTTTTTTTTCAGCCTTTCAGACGGTTTTTGCATACAATCACGTAAGGTATGTATATCCGATAACTATAAATAAAGATAGGTTGTTTTACAATATAGTAAATTTACTATACTGTAAAACATAATTTTGCTGGTGATTTTTTTGGAAAAGATAAGAATAGCAATTGCAGGAATTGGAAACTGTGCGAGTTCTTTGATTCAGGGAATTTATTATTACAAAGACAAGAATGAAAAAGATGCAATTGGCCTCATGCACTGGGATATTGGAGGTTTCACGCCTTGTGATATTGAGGTTGTTGCTGCTTTTGACATTGACAAAAGAAAAGTGGGAAAGGAAGTTAACGAGGCGGTGTTTGAGTTTCCAAACAACACAACGGTTTTCTGCAAAGACCTGCCCAGGACAGGGGTCATGGTCAAAATGGGAAAACTGCTGGATGGTTTTTCAAGCCACATGCAGGACTTTGATGAAAAGTACAGGTTTGTTTTGTCAGGTGAAAAAGAATCCACAAAAGAAGAAGTTGTGCGCGGGTTAAAGGACTCAAAAGCAGAGGTTTTTTTGAATTATCTTCCAGTGGGCTCTGAAGAGGCTGTAAAGTTTTACGCCGAGTGTGCCCTTGAAGCGGGGGTTGGTTTCATAAATAATATGCCTGTTTTCATTGCAAGCAAGGGTGATTGGGCGCAGAGATTCAAGGAAAAAGGAATTCCGATTATCGGCGATGACATCAAGGCGCAGCTTGGGGCCACGATTACTCACAGGACTTTGACTGACCTTTTCAGGAAAAGAGGTGTGAAGCTTGAGCGCACTTACCAGTTAAACACCGGCGGGAACACTGATTTTTTGAACATGCTTAACAGGTCAAGGCTTGAATCAAAAAAAGAGTCAAAGACAGAGGCAGTGCAGGCTGTTATTGGCGAGAGGCTTGACCCTGAAAATATTCACATCGGCCCAAGCGATTACGTGCCATGGCAAAAAGACAACAAGCTTTGTTTTATCCGTATGGAAGGGAAACTTTTTGGAGATGTGCCGATGAATATTGAATTAAGGCTTTCTGTTGAGGACTCGCCGAATTCAGCAGGCGTTGTAATAGATGCAATAAGGTGCTGCAAGCTTGCGCTTTTAAGAGAGGCTGGTGGTGTTTTGGAGTCTCCTTCGTCGTATTTCATGAAACACCCGCCAAAGCAGTTTTCTGACGATGAAGCCTGCAAAAGGACAAACGAGTTTATTGAAGGAAAAAGGGAAATCTGACGAAAAACAGATTTTGCATAGGCAAAGTTTTATATGTGAAAGTTGGCATAGGTGCTTATGGGTTTTCGTTTTATTGTGTTGACTTTGCCATTGGTTTTAGTTGCATTTAGGTTGAGATAAACTGGAGATGCACGGTGTGTTATAGCTGGTTTCTGGAAAAAATAGCTGTGGCTGTTGTTATTGTTTTATTTGCAGGTTATCAGAATGATTAATTTGTGGGTTTGCGGTATTTGCGGGTTTGCGGTATTGTGATGGATTTTCAGGAATTGGCCGAGGTATTAAGTGTTTTGGAAGAGATGAAAGTTCCGTATTATATTCACGCGGGTATCGCTTTATCGCTTCACGGCATGGACGGTGAGTTGGATGACTGTGATATATGGATTTTTCATCATGACATAAGGCAGTTTTACAAAACATTTAAAGATTATTTCCCGGGAAAAGTGCGGTTAAGAAGTCCTGTTGCGTATTCCCGGGGAATTTATAACAATTATTGCGTGTTGTTTTCAGGCGACATGAAAATAGATATTTGTGCGGAGATGGTGGCTGATTGTGACATTGGCATGTTTGAATTCCCGCTTGATGAATCTGCTTTTAAGGATGCTGATTTTTTTGACTGCGGGTCGTTGAACCTGCCTGTCGCTTCAATAGAAAATCTTTTTCTTTACTATCTTGTGTTGAGGCGGACAAAGTATCATGACGAAAAAAAAGATGAGTTTCACGTGAAAGAAATGTTGGGCAGTGGAAAGTTTGATGAAAAAAATTCATGAACATAGTTGAAGCTCATTGTTTGGCTGATAATGTGCTGGCTCTTTACAGGGACCGGATTCAGAAATGATAAAAATTAGCTGTATTTTTAAATGGAGTGAAATATATTATTGATGTATAACGTGGTTTTTTATATTTTTCAAGGCAAAAGCAGTTGATTGTGATATTGTGATATTATGATAGAAACCCAGATATTGATTTTGATTGTGCTGATTTTATTCTCGGCGTTTTTTTCCGGGGTGGAAACGGCTTTGATTTCCCTTAACCGTGTTAAAGTCAAGTCACTTTTGAAACAAAAAAAGAGGGGTTCAGAAGCATTGTATCGTTTGAAAGAGAATCACCACAAGCTGTTGATCACCATACTTATAGGGAATAACATTGTGAACATAGGGGCTGCTTCTTTTGCAACTGTAATATTCATTGATTTGTTTGGCTCAAGCGGTGTTGGTATTGCAACGGGAGTAATGACTTTTTTGATCCTGGTGTTTGGAGAGATTACTCCAAAGACATTTGCAGCGCAAAACGCCGAGAGAATTTCTTTGTTTGTGGCAAGGCCGATTGAATTGTTGTCTTTTGTCTTGAGCCCGTTTGTAGCTGTTTTTGAGGTCATATCAAAATTCGCGGTAAAATTAACAGGTTTAAAGCATGAAAATGAAGTTTCGGAAGAAGAGTTGAAGACAATTGTCACAATGGGGAGGGACGAGGGCATTCTCAGCAGGGAGTCTGCTGAAATAATGCATAACGTGCTTGAGTTTGAAGGAACTAACGTGGTTGAGATAATGACTCCGAAAGTTGACGTGGAAATGATTGACGGTAACTTGAAGCTTAAAAAAGTGATTGATTTTCTTATAAAAACCCCTTATTCAAAATACCCTGTTTACTCGAAAACCCCTGATAAAATAATTGGTATATTGGATGTGGATGATGTTCTTAAGTATGTGAAAGATGCCAATCTGGATGTGCGGGTAAAAGAACTTGTAAATCCGGTGTATTTTGTTCCGGAGTCAAAGGAAATAGATGATTTGCTTACTGAATTTGAGGGAAAAAAGATTCCAATGGCTGTTGTTGTTAGTGAGTACGGTTTTGTTTCGGGCCTTGTTACTGTTGAAGATATTTTGGAGGAGATTGTGGGGGACATTTTCGACAAGAGCAGGCGAAACAGCGTTTACATCAGGAAAATAAATGACAAATTAGCCAAGGTTGATGCAAAAGTTTCAATTGAAGAAATAAACAAAGTGCTTAATCTGGGCCTTAAAGAAGGCCACTTTGACACTATTGCAGGTTTTATCGAACACAAGCTTCAGAAAATCCCGAAGAAAGGAGAGAAAATTATTTTAAAGAAGTTTACGATTGAAGTGGATGAGGTTACTGACCAGGGAATAGCAATAGTCAACATCATTAAAACCTGATTTTCTGCATGGTTTCAGTTTTATTTTCAGTTATTAAAACAGGTTTGTCCGCCTGTAAAAATGCATTGTGTTTAAGCACGTTGTATTTAAATGCATTGTATTTATATACTTTGGCTGTCTATTTAGATAGTTTGTTGTATTGTTTCAATACTGCAAAAAGGCACTAGTCTGTTTTTAAGAACGATATCTTAGATAGTTATTGTTTTGGACGTGGTGTTAGTTAATAACATAAGAACTTTGGTTTTTTGTGTTGTTTTAAGGAGTTGAAAGTATATGAGTGAAGAATCAAACGAAGGTGGCTTCAAAAGGGATTTTGGACCACGCGAAATGCACAAAGCGATTTGTTCTGAATGTGGAAACGAATGCGAAGTCCCGTTCAAGCCAGTTGATGGCAGACCTGTTTATTGCAGAGACTGCTACCAGAAAAGAAGGAATAACTTCAAAAGAGACAGGTATTAATTCTTTTTACTTGCAAAAAGCGGCTGTGTTTGCAGCCGCACAGTTTTTTATTTTTTATTTTTTATTTTTTTCTTTTTATTTCTTATTTTTTAAATTTTCTATTTTTTAAGGTCCTCTTAACTTGTTGTTGATGAGTTAACGATTAAAATCTTTATTTCATTTGCCTTTTTTATGCTGGTAGGTTCATAAAACTTTAGGCAAAACTGGTCTCCGATATCAGAGATTAGAAAGAGCATAAGTTGATTGTGACGCCAAGGGTTAATATTATCAAACGCAGGTGGTTGTCTTTTTTTGGATGATCATTCCCGATTTCTTGTTGGAACGGATTTGTTCAGGAAGTTATCACTGACCACGGTTCATAATATTATTCTGTTCGCAAAGCCACTTTTTTGTTTGTTCAATGACCTGAACAAATTCAAAGAATACTGCAACTTCAATGAACTACACGGGGGAATATGTTATAAAAACCCCGGAGGACTATCTTACAGCAAGTGAGGCCTGAGTGGTGGGAATTACATTCCCTATTCATTAATATATAATGCTAAATATTCATTTATAGGGGTAAAATATATGAATGCAAAAAGAGGATTAAAAACAAAATATAGTGTAATTGTAATTGGCGGCGGTCCGGCGGGCGTTATCAGTGCAGTGACTGCAAGAAAGTATTATCCCGGCAAGAGAATTTTGTTGATAAAAAGCGTTGGCTCGGGAGTGATCCCTTGCGGGATTCCATATATGTTTACTTCATTGAAGAAACCAGAGGATAATGCTCTTGGAAATGCCCCGCTTAAGAAAAATAATGTTGATGTGGAAGTTGATGAAGTTATCAGCATAAATGCCGGCGATAAAAAGATTCAAACAAAGTCCGGCGAAGCATTTGAATATGAAAAGCTTATCCTTGCTACAGGTTCAGAGCCGGTTATGCCTGTTATAGAAGGAAATGACAAAAAAGGTATATATTATATCCTCAAAGAAATGGATTACTTGAAAAATTTAAAGCAAGACATTCTTAAAGCCAAAAATATTGTCATTATCGGAGGCGGATTTATAGGTGTTGAATTTGCGGATGAGCTTTCCGGGCTTAAAGGCGCGAATGTTTCTCTTGTAGAGATGATGCCTGAAATTCTGGTGAATTCATTTGATGAAGAGTTTTCAAAGTTAGCAAGAGAAAAACTGACCGAGAAAGGAGTCAATATAATTACCGGGAAAAAGGTTGTTCGATTTACCGGGAGCGAAAGAATAAAATCAGTTAAGCTTTCTGACAACAGCGAACTTGCTGCTGAAATAGTTATTTTGGGTGTAGGTGCAATCCCTAATTCTTCAATAGCCAAAAAAGAGGGTTTGGAGATAGGGAATGGCGGCGGGATATTGGTGGATGAATATTTGAGAACATCACAACCGGATATATTTGCAGTAGGGGATTGCGCTGAGAAAAAAGATTTTTTTACAAGGAAAAGGATTAATATTATGCTTGCCTCCACTGCGACAGCAGAAGCAAGAATTGCAGGGGCAAATTTGTATAAAATAAATCTTCTGAGAGAAAATAAAGGAACCCTTGCTCTTTGTTCAACACAGGTGGGCGATTTGAGTTTGGGTTCAGCTGGCCTGACAGAAAAAACTGCTTTGGAAGAAGGGTTTGAAATCGTTGTCGGCAATGCAGAATGCCCGGATAGGCATCCCGATGCAATGCCTGGTGCAAAAAAACTTAAAGTCAAGTTGATTTTTTCCAAGCAATCAGGGATTCTCCTTGGCGGCCAGGTTGCTGGTGGAAGTTCCGCAGGCGGGGTAGTGAATATAATTGGTCTTGCGCTTCAAAAAACAACTTCAATGACAGAGCTGGAAACTTTGCAGGTAGCGACCCACCCGAAACTTACACCTTCCCCGACAGTTTACCCGCTTATTACGGCAGCGCAGGACGCCTTAAGCAAATGCGGATTAGGAAAATGATATGGAAACAACTGATGATTGAGATAAAAAAATAATGCCTTAGGTAGTGGTTTATTGTATTTTATGTCTAAACTGATTTTCTATTTTTGCGGTTTTGTTTATTTTAGGCAGTTTTAATTGTTTTTGCGTCGCATTTGCTCCATGTTTTTTGTTTTGTCTTTTTTGACTCGTTCTTCAAGTTTTGATAACGAGTCGCACAATGCAATTATTAAATCCCGGTCTTCTGCAGTGCTTTTGTAAAACCCTGATTTTGTGTCAAGATGTGTTTTGACAATGTATATGCGGTCGTTGTGGATGTTGTGTTGTCTTTTTACGTGAATGCTGAAATCAATGATTTTTGTAAGGATCTCCAGTTTTTCTTCCCGGTTTTCTGCAGTTGATATCACTTTATTGATGATAAAAGGGTCTTCGTTTTTTATTCCCGAGATCTTGACTCTTATTTCGTTTCGTGTGGATTTTCTTACAAGGTAGCGAAGAATGTCTTTTGTGGTCACTATTCCGACAAGGTTTTCCTTGTCAAGTACGACGCTGCTTGATACAGTTTTTTCTATGAATTTTTTTGCAACGTCTTGGACAGTGTCTTGCGGTGAGCAGTGACTGACAAGTTTGCTCATGAAATCACTGACAGGCAGGGAACCGAAGTCTTCCTGTTCACCTTTTACTTCTCCGATTGTCATTTTTTCGGTTTTGAATTCCTTGTTTTTGATTATGTCAAACGCGGAAACCAGCCCTTCAACTGTTTCGTTGTTTTTTAAAACAGGAAGGTGGTGGATTGATTCTTTTTTCATTATACTGATTGCTTTTTTTATTGCGTCTGTCTGGTTCACTGTAAGCACGGGGCTGACCATTAATTCAGCAACGCTTGAATTGTCTCTTATTTCTGACACGGTTTTTACAAGGTCATATTCGGAGATTATGCTTACAAGTTCGTTTTCCCTGACCACGGGCAGACCGCGTGTATCTGAAGAAATCAACAGGGCTGCAGCGTCAATGATTCCTTTGTCAGGTGAAATTGTCGGCGAGTGCTTGACAAACCCGGTAATTTTAGTGGTGGAAGTGTCTCTTATGCTTGAATACAAAAGGTCTTTGTGGGAAATCGTGCCTTTTATTTTGTTGTCTTCAGTCACTATCAACTGGTGGATATTGTTTTTTTTCATTTCAGAAAGTGCATCTGACACGGTTTTGTCGTTTTCGATAGTTATGGGGCTTTTCCCTGACATTGATTCTCCGACTTTTAAATCATTGAAATTCATTTTCAGTTCACCTCAATAGTGCAAAATTATTATGTCCTTTGACAGCGTGTTGATTTCAAGAGTTTTTTGTTTGTTTAATAATTTTTATTTGTTTATTAATAAAGTGTCAACTCTTTAATTAACTTTGTCAAATAAGCAATGGGTTTGTCACGGGCTAAGTGATGTAAACAAGTAACTTATTTAATGCTGAAAGAGTTTATTTTATTGTTTTTACCTTCCCCGGTTAAAGAAGAAATATGCATGTATCTTTTGTGTTTCAGGTGAAATTATGGTCAATGATTATGAAATAAAAGAAAAGCTTGAATTGCTTGAGTCCCCTGGCCAGGATGGCTTTTTTATAGGCATGAAAAAAAGCGCGGTTTCTCAAGGTGCCACGCAAACTTCTCTTTTTGTCGGAAAAACAACGGAAAGTTCGCAGGACATGGAAAAAATCAGTCTTGATTCGTCTTCCCCGCACGTTGTTTTTATCTGCGGTATGAGGGGTTCTGGAAAGTCTTATTCTCTGGGAGTGATTGCCGAAGAACTTGCGCTAAAGAACAAGAACATAGGGATAATTTTAATTGACCCCATAGGGGTTTTCTGGAGCATGAAATACCCGAACAGCGAGGAAAAAGAGATAAAGCGGCTTGCTTCCTGGGAGCTGATGCCGAAAGGTGTTGACGGGGTAAAGGTGTTTGTTCCGCTCGGGGCTTCAAAAAAAGTTCCGAAAGAAACAATCGACAGGACTTTTTCGGTTTCCCCCGCAGAGCTCACGGTTGACGAATGGTGCCTTACTTTTGGCATGGACCGGTTTTCTCCGGGCGGTTTGTTGATTGAAAAAGTGCTTGAGCGGGTAAGGGAAGGCTACAAAACAAAGACAGGCACGGCTCCTGCAAAAGGAAATTCTTACGGCATTGAAGATATGCTTTCGTGCATTGATGAAAGCGATGACATTACAAGCGCAAGAAGGGGTTATAAGCAGGAAACCAGGCGTTCGGTTATGTCAAGGCTTGAAGCGGCCAAGTCATGGGGGATTTTTTCAAGTTCCGGAACCCCTCTTAGCGAGCTTTCAAGGGAAGGCCAAATCTCGGTTGTTGACACGAGTTTTCTTGAAGAAAACGTGGCTGCTCTTCTCATAGGGATACTTGCAAAAAAAATTCTTGCTTCAAGGAAGCTTGCTGCAAGGTCAAGTGCCATGAGCCGGCTTAGCTCACTGGAAGTGAACGAGTTAATGGAGTCAGATATTCCCCCGACATGGCTTTTTTTGGACGAAGCCCATACTTTGATTCCGAGCGGCACAGGGAAAACTGCCGCGACAGATGCATTGATTGAGTATGTCAAGCAGGGCAGGCGCCCGGGCTGTTCTCTTGTGTTTGCTACCCAGCAGCCGTCGGCAATTGACATGCATGTGCTTTCCCAGGTGGACATAATGATGGTTCACAAGTTGATTTTTGACGATGACATAAAGGCAGTTTACAAGAGGATGCCGTGCGTTATGCCTAAAGAAATCACAAAACAAAACATCATAAAGTCGCTTCCGGTTGGCATTTCGATAATCGGTGACAGGAGAGAGGAGACTTCACGTGCGTTTTTGCTTGAGATTCGCCCCAGGCTTAGCCAGCACGAGGGCCGGGACATGCAGACAGGTGAATCAACGCAGGTTCTTGGGACAGAGGGGGTCAAAGACCTTGTTGAGACCATGCTTTTGAAAAAGCTTGAACAGTCACGGATAAGCGAGGCAAAGCTGAAAGAGTTGATTTCCACTTTGAACAAGCGTTACAATGTGTCTTTGACTGAAAAAAAGATCATAAAAAGCCTTGTTGATTCAAAACAAGCTGTTTTTGAAGGCGGTTTCCTGATGCTTCCCGGAAAACAGCGTTTTGCATTGTCGTCTTCCGCGAAGAAAGGGGCTGTTGATGAAAATCCTTCCGGTGTTGAAAGTGAAGCTGAAGTGGACACAAAGCTAAAATTGATTTCAAAAAAAATCAGGAAAAAAGGTTTAAGCGGAGAGCCGGATGAAAAAAATGATGGGGGTTTGGATTCAGGAAAAAATGTTGATTCTGTAAAAACAATACTGGAAAAAGAAAACAAAAAACCGGCTTCTTTAGAAAAGAGTCTTTCTTCAGCGCTTGAAACCGTGAATTCTGCTTCAGGCAATGAATTTGATGTGGTTTCTGAAAACACTGAAATGGTATCGTTTGTAATAGGCATCTCAAAGGAAAAGGTGCGCAGGATAATTGAAAAGGTGCGCAGGAAAAAAACTTTTGGGGTTTTTGGCGATGAAGAAGAGATCGAGGAAATCGACCAGGTGTTTTTGCCTGTCTGGAAAATCCAGTTCAATCATTTCAGGGAACCGAAAAAGTTCAGGAAACTTGAGTGTTTTGTTGACGCCTTAAACGGAGAGTTCTTGTTTTACGGGGGCCCTCAAAAAGGGTTTTTTCATTCAAGCGGTTTTGCCGTGATGGCTTCCCTTAATTATAACAAGCAAAGGGTGCTTTGGCTTTTAAGCGAGAACTTAAACGGTTTATCATTCAGTCAGGGGAAAGTTGATTTGGCTGCATTGTCAGAAAAAATAGACATGAAGGAAGAGTCGTTGAAATCCGTATTGAACCAGCTCATTGAAAACGGGCTTGTGGAAAAAAACGAGGAAAAAGACGCTTATTTCCTTTCGCATGAAATATCTGTTCCGAAAGACCCTGATTCAAAAATTGTTTCAAGCCCGCAAGACATTATTTTTATGGAGACGGAGCCGGAGGGTTCTTTTGTGAAGCATCCGGAAACAAGGTCAAAGGACATCGCGCTGCACTTGAGGCAGATCTGGCCGAATGTTTCCGTGAAAAAAGTCGAGACGGTTTTCAGGCCCATGTGGAGGGTCACCCTTGACCTTCTCGGAAGGAAACGCGAGGTTTACGTGGACGCGGTCACAGGCAAAACTTACCTTGAGAAAAAGAACGTGGGGCTCAGGAAAAGAATTGAGTGATTTTTCCTGTGTTGTTTCGAAGACCGGCTTGCAGTTTTAAGTAAATGACGGTTGAATGGATTATTTGATGGTTGAATGGATTATTTGATTGTTTTAAATGCGTTGAAAGAGATTCCTTTTGGTGTCGGAAAAAATCTTTTGATAGATTTTTTGACTGGGAACAAAACCAATGCTTCAGTTGTGAAAAACAGGCTGCACCTGAAAAAAACTTTCGGTTCCATGAGTTATGGCAAAGACGAGTTGAATGCAGTCATAGACAGCCTTATCCTGAACGGCATGATTCGGGTTGTTTCTCTTCCGGGCAACAGGTTTTGGAGAGTGCTTGAGTTGAGTTCAAGGGGAAGAAAAGAAATCCTTGAGCCGACAATGCATAAGAGGAAACTTTCCTTTAATTTTAAGGAGACAAAAACAGAAATCACTGAAAATGACAGAAAATTGTTTGAAAAATTCAGGGGATTTCTTTCCGGCTTCAACGACGAACAAAAAAAATCCATAACATGCGGTAAAAAGCAGGTTTTGTGCATTGCGGGGCCCGGTTCCGGCAAAACCACGGTTCTTACAAAAAGAATCGAGTTTTTTGTAAAGCACTGTTGCGTGGACCCGAAACGCATTCTTGCAATCACTTTCACAAGGAAAGCAAGACAGGAGATGGAATCAAGGATTAAAGAACTGTCCGGGGATAAGGGTCTTGATTTGGCGCGTGTTGAAACGTTCAATTCTTTTTGCGAGAAGATCTTAAGGCACCACAACAATATTGTCTACAGCAGGCCTGTCAAGGTGCTCAATTACAGGGACAGGATATCCCTTGTCAACAGGGCTCTTTCAGGCAACGGGCTGAACATGCATCAGGCCGTAAGCAATTATTTCAGCCCCGCGCAGAGAAGGGGGAAAACACAGGACCAGTTGGCAAACATATTTGTGAATGACTGTTTTTTCATAAGGGATTTTTTCAAATTCAAAAACAAGCCGATTACCGGGTCTTTTTTTGACGTGCTGAACGCAGATCACAAGAAAACCGTGAAGATAGTTTTGACTGTCTGTCATTTTATTGAGAAAGCAATGCAAAAACAGGGCCTTCGGGATTTTGCAGACCAGCTTGTTGACACGATAGGCCTTTTTGAAAAGCACAGGGAATTGATCCCAAGCTTTGACCATGTGCTGATTGACGAGTACCACGATGTAAATTCAACCCAGATAAAACTTGTTGATTTGTTGTCCCCCAAAAACCTGTTTTGCGTGGGGGACCCGAGGCAGTCGATTTACGGGTGGCGCGGTTCAGACATCAAGTACATATTGAATTTTGAGGAAAAGTACCCTGACTGCGAAATAATCACCCTTAAAAAGAACTATAGGTCAACAAAACACATTGTGGATTTTATAAACACGTCAATCAAGGGCATGGGTTTGCCTGATTTGGAATCCGTGCTCACGGGAAAAAAGGACATTTTTCTTTTGAAATGCGGTTCTGCGGAGTCAGAGTTTGATTTTGTGGCGAAAAGAATAATTGCCTCACGTGTTCCAAGAGAGGAAATATTTGTGCTTGCAAGGACAAATAAGCAACTGAACGAATTGTCCCAGGCAATGAATGTATATGGAGTAAGTCACATTGTCAGAAGCGACGAATTAAGAAAAACCACTTATTTAAGAGAAGGGAACGTGACGCTTGCAACAATTCATGCGATAAAAGGGCTTGAAGCGGAAATGGTTTTTGTCATGGGCTGCAACGGCGCAAATTTTCCCTGCAAGGGAAGTGAGCACCCGGTAATTGAAATTTTGAACCTGAACGATTATGACAAGGAAGAAGAGGAAAAGCGTCTTTTTTACGTTGCATTGAGCAGGGCGAAAAAGTCCATTTGTCTGACGTATTCAGGTAAAAAGCCGACGAATTTTATCACAAAAGACATGCTTGAATTGATTGGGAAAGATTCAGTTGAAAAAAATTTGGTTTCGCGCGCTAAAAAGCAAAGCGGCAAAGCAGGCAATGCGATTGCGTCGAAAGTTGTGAGAGCCGGCGGCGGAGCAGTTTCAGGTTTATATGGAAAAAAAGGCGGTGAAACAGGCCATGTTGCAAGCTTGATGAAAAGGCTTAAGGATTGGAGGCTTGCGTTAAGCAAAGAACAGGGGGTCCCTGCATTTATGGTGATGCATGACCGCACTTTGTTAAACATTGTGCAAATGAACCCGGCAACACTTGTTGACCTGAAAAACGTGCATGGTCTTGGCCCTGCAAAAATAGAAAAATACGGCCAGAAGATTTTAGATATTGTTAACGGTTGAGGGAGAGAACTTTTGGAAAAGATAAATCAAATTTTTTCAAGGCGTCTCTAATCTGTAATTGTAATCTTTGATTTCTTTAATTTAGTTCACCATTTTTCAAAGTGAATGATTTCCTCAATTTCAGTCAGTTTTTTTGAGGTTGGTTTTGAAGCTGGGTAGCCGACAGGAATCATGCACAATGCATTAATGTGTTCCGGGATGCTTAATGTGTTTTTTACTTTTTGTTCAATTTCCGGTTCGTTGTAATCTTTTATGTAAACCCAGCATGTCCCGAGCCCGAGCGAGTTTGCGGCAAGCAATATATTTTCAGCTGCAACTGAAGTTGTTGCAATGTTTGAGGGTGAGAGATTGAGTTTGTTTGAATCAAAACAAACAACGATTACAACAGGAGCATCTTTGATAAAACTGCACCAACGGTGTGCTTCGGATAGTTTTTCTTTTGTTTCTTTGTTTCTTATTATGATAAATTCCCATGGTTGTGTATTGCAGGATGAAGGGGCGTGTATCGCACAGTCGATCAGTTCTGTGATCAATTTGTCAGGAACGTCCTTTTCCAAATAGGTGCGTATTGACCGTCTTGATTTTAAGCACTTTATTGTGTCCATGTAATCAATTGTTAATTATTGTTTTCCGATTCTTGACATGCATCTGCTGCACAACCGCGTTTTAGGGTCAAAGCATTTTAGGCAAACTTGTGTGCCGCATGCCTGGCATACATTCAGTTCTGCTACTGCACCGCATATTCCGCAAATCCCTTCCATAAAAAATCACTCCCAATGTTATTAATTAAAGTTCGTGTTTAAAAAACAATTGTTTAATAAATTCACTTAGATTAGTAATAGGTAATAGTTTACTGATAGATGGCAATGTATTTATGTGTATAAATTGTGGTTTATCTGACAAGAGAGTGGTTGTTTGAAGACATCATTTCGGTTATTTACGCTTTTTGGAATAGAGGTCCAGTTGCACTTCACTTTTTTGTTTTTATTGTTTCTCATGGCTCTTTTGGGGCTGACTCCTCTTATTTTTTTTATTGTGTTGTTTGCGTCAGTTATTGCCCACGAGTTTTCCCATTCTATTGTTGCAAAATACAGGGGCCTTGAAGTAAGCAGGATCATTTTGACTCCCATCGGGGGAATCGCATTCACGGAAGACATTACAACAGATGCGAAAACCGAGCTGATGGTCTCTTTTGCAGGACCTGGCTTCAATTTTCTTGTTGTGGCAGTGGTTTGGATGTGGGGGGTTTTTTCCGGAAACACGCAGTTGTTGATTTCAAGCCTTACGGCCGGGGAAATACCTGAAAGCATTTTCGGGATGATTTTCTACTCAAACTTTGTGCTTGGGGTGTTTAACTTCTTCATGCCTGCTCTTCCTCTTGACGGCGGGCGTTTTTGGCGCTCGCTTTTGGCATTGAAGATAGGTTATCTGCGTGCAACAAGAGTTTTGATAAACGTAAGCATGATGGTTGCTTTTCTCATGTTTTTGGCAGGGGTCTTGTTGCCGAGCTTTTGGCTGATGTTAATTGCTGTGTTTATTTACTTTTTTGCTTCAATTGAATACCAGACAATTCTTTTGCAGAATTGCCTCAGCAGTTCAACTGTCAAAGATGTCATGCAGGAGCATTTTTTGGAGTTTGATGAAGATGTGTTGTTTGAGAGGGCAGTCAATGAACTTCACGAAAAACGCATGTATTTTGCAGTGATAAAAAAAGGCAGTGAGTTTTTTGTTTTTGATGTGAATAATTTTGAAGTTCTAGACGATACCGTTGAGCTGTGGCAGGCAAAAATAATTGACTTTTCAGTTCCGGTTGAGCCGTTGTCGCCTGATGAAAGCGCGATGGATGTTTTCAAGAAAATGGCGAAACAAGGATTGAATGTTGTTCCTGTCCAGTCAAGAGGAAAAGTTTTGGGGATTGTAACGCGCGAAAGTCTCAGCCTTGAGCTCAAGTTCAAAAGGATTTTGAACGCGGAAAACGAGTGATCTAATCCTGCTGTTGCAGGAGCCCCACTGAACCCATGTCTTGTGTGATTCCCGCGATGCAGTCAAATGCATGCTTTTACTGGTATTCAGTGTATTTTTTGCACGAACCCCTTGATTTTTCAACAGGGTATTTCTGGTTGTTTTCAATCATTTTTTTGTCAAATTCAGTTACAAGGTCAATGTTGTATTTTTGAGCCATCCTCAAGATGCAGTAAAGGATGTCTGCGAGTTCCTTGCAGATCTCGTTTCTTGCAGATCTCGTTTCTTGTTTTCGGGGAGTCAAACAGTTCTTCGCATTCTTTTTCTGTTTTGTATCGAAAGTGTTCCAAAAGTTCTGCGCATTCAATGATTGTTGTTATTGCAAGCTCTTTTCCGCTGTGAAACTGGTCCCAGTCCCGTTCTTCACAAAATTCCCTGACTCTTTCCTTCAGTTCTTGCACGTTTGTTTTTGAGTCCATCAAAGACACCTTTTTCAATGGTTTTTGATTTTTTTAAGAGGCGGTTTGATTGCTTTGCCTTCAGGTTGGCAACCGGCATTTTTACTACTTTGTCATTTGAAGTTTTAGTACTTTTTGATTGCTTTTGATTGGCGGGTCTCATTTGAACTTTCAGCTTCGGCACCGGCACTGTTGCGAATGCAAAGGGAGCACCGTTGCAAATATACGGGGGCACCGTTGCAAATATACGGGGGCACCGTTGCGAATATAAAGGATTGCACCCTTATATGTTGTGTGAAAATATGTTTCGGATGGGCGTGAACAATGCAGTAAAGTTTGAAAATCCGGTTGAAGAGTTCCTGGATTTTATAAAGACAGATTTTAGCGCAGCTGAACTTGTTTGCGATTCCCCTGGAAATCTTCCTTCTGATTTTGATTCCGAAAGAATAAAGATTATTCGCGACTTAAGCGAGTCCCGTGATATCAGGATTTCTTTGCATGCCATTTATCTGGACATAAATCCTGTGAGCGTGGTTCCCCAGGTGCGCGAGTTTGCTGTTGATGAGTTGAAAAAATCAATTGAGCTTGCATCAGACTTGGGTGCGGGTGTTGTTACAATGCACGCCGGGTATTGTTTTCACTGGTGGAGAATTGACCCGGCCAAAAAGCGCATCTTTGACGAGCACGCAGCAGATGTTTTTTGCATGTTAGGGGATTTTGCGCAGGACTGCGGTGTTGTGATCGGGATTGAAAACGGTTCCTGGTTTCTTGGAACCCCGAAAAAAAACCAGTTGGGTGATGGCTTGACCCCCATGCATTTTTGCATAGATGCCAGGGAGCATTTTGACTTTATAAAAAAAATAGACCATTCTTGTGTCGGCGTCACCTTTGATATCACAAAAAGTTTTTGCTCCGGAAACGATGTCATAAAACATTTTAAACTGCTGTCAAAAAACATTGTAAACGTGCATTTGGCAGACCTTTCAGCCATGGAATTTGACAAAAAAGCATTGTTTGCATATCTTGCAAAAAACTATTCCGGAAACATTATCTCCGAAATATGCAATTATGATATTGCCCTTTCAAACAAGCTGCAGGTTGAATCCTTTATTGCCACCGGCGCTGATTTTACTTAATGAAGCAGGAAAATAACTATCAAGGGCAGGATGAAAAACGCAAAGATAACAAATGACACCGGGTATATTCTGGATCTGAACGACAAGTGAGCAAGGGATTTAGACAGGCCGATTGGTATTTTTCTGATCGGATAAATCATAACAGAGCCAAAGGTGTTGAGCAGCACGTGGGCAAGTGCAAGTGTAACCCCTGCCGGTGACCCTGTTACCATGGCTGCCATCAATGCCGTGAACGTGGTGCCGATGTTTGCGCCGAGAATATACGGGAATATGCTTTCGATAGTCAGGATTCCGACTCCCGCCAGTGGGACTATTAAAGACACGCAAACTGAACTGCTTTGGATTAAGGCAGTCAAAAACAAGCCGGTGAAAAAACTTCTCATAGGAGTCCTGAACACGTGCTTGTTCAGCAGGTGATTGAACTCGGATTTAGCCAGTGGCTTTATTAGTTTTATAAAACATTTCAGTGAAAAAAACAGCATGGCCAGTGACAAAACAAAAATGATCACCGGGTTGTTTGACAGAAGATTCTGGATGAAGTGGGTTGTGGGGTCAGTAAAGTAATTCAGCGGGCTTGAAAAAGAAATGTTCATATTTGAGCCCAGCAAAAATTGTGTCAGCAACAACGCGCTTTTTTCCAGGACATGGAAGTATATTTCCAATGGAAGCAGGACTATTACAATCATGATATTAAACAGATCGTGAACGGTCGCCACTTCAAATGCTTTCTTGAATTCTTCTTTTCGCGTGATGTGCCCTAAAGAGACGATTATGCCAGTGATGCCTGTTCCTATGTTGGCACCCATCAGTATTGGTATTGCTCCGGTGATTGTCAGGGCCCCGCTGGCAGTCAACCCGACCAGTATGGAACTGGTAACTGAAGAACTCTGGATAATGGACGTTGCAAGGATCCCTATAAAAAGCCCTGCAATGGGGTTTGTTGTGAATGAAATCAGCTGCTGCGCAAAATCGGTTCCAAGCAGTTTAAAAGAACCGGTCATTAGTTTAATGCTTAACAGGAAAAGAAACAGGACTGCTGCCAATAAAATAAGTCTGAAGATTATTTTTTTTTTCATTGAATATGCAAATAGTTATATGCTGTTTAAAAAGTTATCCTGCGTAAAACATGCAGCGACAAAAAGTTTATAGATGCCAAAAAGTTCATGCAGGAAGTTTTGTGAAAGTTTTGCAAGGTTATAAGGACAGGAAAAGTGCATGGAAAACAAAGAGTTTGAGGAAACTTTTTTTAATCTGTAAAGACGAATTTACTTTGTCGCAAACCTTGTTTTGCCGCGCTTAAAGAATTGTTTTGCGGGGATCGCATAGCCTGGTAGTGCGCTGGTCTCGAAATCGCCCGAAAGGGCCCAAGGCAGCCAGTGTCCCTGGACACGGGGGTTCGAATCCCTCTCCCCGCGTTTATGCGCAATGAGAATAAGATTTATTAAGCAAATCCAAGGGTTTTAGACAAAAGCATGGTGGGGAATCAGGAATTTGCAGTTGTTAGTTATTTTGCAAGGAAACTCCTAATTTGCTCTCAAAGCTATTCTGCTTTTGAATTGTGGCCTGGACCAGTTAATCTCACCTCTAAGGTTTTGAATGCTTTTTTTGAGTTTGTCTTATTGTAGAACTTTTAATAATAAAATTTAAATATGTAGTCCCCTATTAATTATATATGTTTATAGAAGTACGTAAGGTAGGCAAGAACAAAAAGTATTACGTTGCGCATTCTTTTCGTCATGAGGGAAAGGTTAGGAAAATCCGCAGGTATCTTGGACAAAACCTGACAAAAGACCGGATTGAAAAACTGAGACCGGTTGCAGAACAGCAGGTTCTTAACAGGGCCGACGTTTACAAGTCAATTTGTGATCCCTTTTTAACTGTTTTATCAAACGAAGAACAGGAGATACTTAAGAACTTGGAGAAAAAAGCAGACTTCAAGTTTTTCCATTTGTCTGAGGAAGAATGGTGTAAATTCTCTGAAATATTCACTTACAATACTAATGCAATAGAAGGCTCTGAGATAACGCAGAGTGAAGTTAAGCAAATAGTTGAAAAAGACAAATGGCCGACTGATAAAACAAAAGAGGACATATCTGAAATTTACGGCGTGATGGAAGCAGTCGATTACATAAGAAAAACAAAGGACGCTTTGGCGATTGGATTAATTAAAGAGCTGCATAAAATTGTTTTCAAAAATTCAAAGTCTTTTGCAGGACAGCTGCGAAGAAAAGGAGTTGAAGTGGTTGTCAGAGATAGCCATGGCAACGTTGTACACCAGGGAGCCCCTGCTGAAAAAGTACTTAGTTTGTTAAAAGAGCTTATTTGTTGGTATAATAAGTACAAAAAGAAATATTCTCCACTGGTCTTAGCAGCGGTTGTCCATAACCAGTTTGAGAATATCCACCCGTTTGCAGACGGCAATGGCAGAGTTGGAAGATTGTTGCTTAACAGTATTCTAATCAAGCACGGTTTGCCCCCTGTAAATATTGACTTCGAGAAACGGCGGGAATACTACTCTGCTTTGCAGGAGTATGAAAATAATCATAATTTAAGGCCAACAATAGAATTATTGCTGTCAGAGTACAAAATATTAAGAAGGTTGCTGAAGAGATAGGTGACCACAAACCATGCAAGTGTGGTCACCCGAAAATGCCTGTTAAGCAGGATCATGGATAACGGGTTATATGCCGTTTCAAATATCCTGCACAGCATTGAAATTGATACTTTTATATTTCTTTGAGTTAAATATATTATTACGCTGAACTGTTTTTTGCAGGTTTGGCAAAATCGGATGCAATGAGGTTAAATGGTATGACAGGCAGTAAAATCAATTATTACAGCACCAACCGCAACTCAGAGCCTGTTGATTTCAAGGAGGCGTTGATGCGCGGCCAGGCAGAAGACAAGGGCTTGTATTTGCCTGACAGGATACCGAAGATATCTTCTGAAATGATTGATTCAATGAAGGACATGTCTTACCCTGACATTGCGTTTACTGTTACCAGAGAGTTCCTGAAAGATGACATTGATGAAGCTGATTTGAAAAGCATAACCAGGTCGGCTTACAATTTTGACATTCCTTTGGAGAAAGTTTTTGGCAGCAATTACCTGTTGAGGATGGACAGGGGCCCTACGGCTTCTTTCAAGGATTTTGCGGCGAGGATGCTTGCACGGCTCATGCAGCATTATTCAAAAGACAAGGAAAGCGAGCTTGTGGTATTGACAGCCACTTCCGGGGACACGGGAAGTGCTGTTGCCAATGCGTTTTTTGGCATGGATAATATCCGGGTTGTGGTCTTGTTCCCGAGAGACGAGGTAAGCGACCGGCAGAGGAAACAGATGACTACTCTTGGAAAAAACATTTCTGCCATTGCAGTTGACGGAAAGTTTGACGACTGCCAGGCAATGGTAAAAAAAGCTTTTTGTGACAAGGATCTGGAATCTATTGACATGACTTCTGCGAATTCCATTAATTTCGGACGCCTGGTTCCGCAGTCTGTCTATTACTTTTATTGTTATTCAAGGGTTGTGAAAAGCAACAATGAAAAAATGGTGTTTTCTGTCCCGTCAGGAAATTTCGGAAACCTTACAGGAGGAATTCTGGCAAAAAAAATGGGCCTTCCGGTACACAAGTTTGTGGTTTCGGTCAATGAAAACGACGAGTTTCCAAAGTTTTTGGAGACGGGAAATTATTCCCCCATATTGCCTTCAAAAGCGTGTTTGTCAAGCGCCATGAATGTGGGTCACCCGAGCAATTTTGCAAGAATAATTGATTTTTACGGCGGCCAGATTGACGAGAAAGGAAGCATGGTAAAAGCGCCGGACATGAATTTAATGAAGCATGACCTGTATCCTGTAACTGTTTCAGACAACGAAACAGTGATGACGATTAACAATGTTTACAACAATTACGGCGTTGTTCTTGAGCCTCACGGCGCGGTTTCGTGGGCCGGTTTGGAGCACTTTTTGTCAGAAACCAGTATGCCTGTTACTGCTGTTTCTTTTGAAACCGCTCACCCTGCAAAGTTCAACAGCAAGCTCAATGAAATTCTCGGCATTGAAGTTGATTTGCCTGAAAGCATGCGCGGTCTGGAAAACAAAAACGAGTCTTTTGAAAGCATTCCTGCAGACTATGGGACGTTTAAGAAATTTTTGAAAACTTCTTTTTGAAAAAGTTCATGCATTGAGTTTGTGAACCGGTTTCATTTGAACTTGTGCAGATAGCGCGGCAGGTCTATTATTCTGTTGTTTTTGATCCGGAGTCCTTCTTTTTTGAGAAGAGTAGTTTTTTTTCTTTGCCTTGCTGAGTAGCCCCCTATTTTACCTGTTTTTTTCACCACGCGATGGCATGGAATTGTTATTGGCTGATTGTTTTTGTTGAGTGCGTTTCCTATTGCGCGGCAGGCCATTGGGTTGCCCAGGGCTTTTGCAAGTTCCTGATATGTTGTGATTTTTCCTTTTGGTATTTGTCTTGTAAGCTCCAGTACTTTTTCTGAAAATCTCATGTGTTAACCTGATTGTTTTTATGAAATGCATTGTGTATAAATATAAGCTTATCGAATCATATAATTATGAAAGAAGTGTTTTTTGCTTCCGGAAACAAAGCCAAGGTGAACCAGTTCCAGTTTGTGGCTGATTCAACGGATCTGCAGGATGAAGTGTGTGTTGTTTCTGTTTATGAACGGTTTCCGCAAATAAAAAAGTACAGCGAGGATTTCAAGACCCAAAGGGAAATTGCAGAAAACGGCGCAAGATTTATTTTTAATCAGGTGCAAAAGCCGGTTGTCACAGAAGATTCAGTGATTGAGATTCACGCTTTTGGAAACAAACCGGGCATAAGGTCAAATGCTTATCTAAAGGAAAAAGGCCTTGAGGGTCTTCTTGAAGACATGAAGACAAAAACAGACAGGAAAGCTGAAATTGTTTCAGTTGTTGCGTTTTTTGACGGTGTGGACATGCTTGTTTTTGAAAACAGGGTTTCAGGTTCAATTGCGCAAAAGCTTTCTTTTTGTCAAGGGGAACCTGACTGGATAGGGCCGTTGTTTAACAAGTTTGGCGGCGGGTATAACGCGGTTTTTTTGCCTGATGCCGTGAATGAAACCGGCTCAAATGCAGGTGAAAAGGTAACTCTTGCTGATTTGACAGCAGGGGACGGGCTAAAATTTGGTTACAGGGAACTGAATTTCAGGAGATTGCTGAAAAAACTTTTTGGTTGATCAGAACATAGAGCATGTAAAACACATGTAAAACGGGGTTAATTGTTATGCTGGGTAAAAAATACAGGGATTTGGCGCAGGAAAAAGTACTTTTTCCGATAGGCAGGATTATCGCAAAAACAGGTGTTTCTCCAAACCAGATCACTCTCGCGTCTGTTCCGCTGGCGCTTGCAAGTGCGTGGTTTATCATAAACGGGAATTTGGTGCCTGCTCTTTTTTTCATGGTGCTTTCAATATTTTTTGACAATCTGGACGGCGCGGTTGCAAAATCAACAAACCAAACGACTTTGTTTGGAAATTACCTTGATGCGATGATGGACAGGTATGTTGAACTGATTCTCATAAGCGCGTTTGCTTTCACAGGGCTTTGGTTTGAATCCATTCTTGCACTGGGCGGGAGTTTGCTTCCAAGCTATGCAAAAGCAAGGGTTGGCTTGATAATCCCTTCAGACAACAGTGACTGGCCTGCAATAGGGGACCGCGCAGACCGGCTTTTGATTCTTATAACAGGCACTGCAGCTGCAGTGATCTATCCGGTTGTTTTTGGGTATTCAATGCTTGGCATCACCCTCTTGGCTATCGCGTTTGTTTCGCACGTTTCAACGCTTCAGCGTATGGCTTATGCCGCCGCGTTGATAAGTAAGCATGAAGAAACGCTTCAGCAAAAAAGTAAAAAATAAGTGGCTGAATAATTCAAGTTTGTTTTTGCAAAAAACGTTTACTTTTTGAATTTGTTTTTGTGCGTTTTGCACCTGGGATTTTGAAAAATAGTCACTATTTTAGTGAGTGATGTCTTTCAAGAATGTTGCCTGCAAGCTTAAAGTTTCCGAAAGGCATTATGTGCGCGCCTGCAAAGCCCAGCTTTTTTGCCTTTTCCAGCATTTCATTGGAAAATTTCAGGTTGCTTTGTGTGTCTTCTATTTCTGAAATGACTTCTTCGGGAATTGTTATTCCAGGCACATGTTCATTAAGGAACTTTGCTGTTTTTGCAGAGGTGAGCAAAAGGATTCCGGGAAGGATTTTGGTGTTGATGTCTTTTGTTGCTTTAAAGAATTCTTCAAGCAAAGTTAAGTCAAAAAAAGGCTGGGTCTGAATAAATTGCGCTCCAAAAAGTGCTTTTTGCCTGATTCTTTTTATTTCAGGGTTTTTTGCTGTTGCAAAAGATCCTCCGCCTATGAATGCATCAAACTTGTTTTCAAGGGGGTTTCCGGCAAAGTCAGCTGAATTTTCAATCATGGTGTTTACTTTTGAGATCAGTTCAATTGAGTTCATTTCAAAAACTGCTTTGGCTTTGGGGTTGTCCCCGAGTTTCGGGGGGTCGCCTGTTAAAAGCAAAAAGTTGTCTATTCCTTTTGCTTTTGCGCCAAGCAAGTCGGATTGTATTGCAATTGAGTTCCTGTCCCGGCATGTTATCTGCATAATCGGTTCAAACCCAAGCGAAACAAGTTCAATTGACGGCACAAGCGAGTTCATTATGACGTTTCCCATGGGACAGTCCACTACATTCACTGCGTCTGCAAGCACGCAGGCTTTCAGAGCACTGTTTGTGAACTGGAAGGAGGGGGACTTCATAGGGTCTATTTCAATTGTGAGTGCAAACTGATTGTTTTCAAGTTTTTCCCGGAAAGTCTGGATTTCCTTAAGATCGTGGTTTTGAAAGTTGTTTTTTTTCATGTTATCCTTGGTTTGCTTTTGTTTTACGTTAAAGATTGTTTTCGTTTTTACTGAAATTATTTTTGGCTTTTTGAAATTTCAATGGGTTTGTCCTGAGTATATTGCAGACCGAATTTTAAAGACATTTCTGCCTTGTGCAATTCTTTTCCAAGGTATGCGTAGTGTTCGGGAAGAGACGCTTTTTCGTTTTCGATTATTGCCTGGTATACTGCAGTGGCGGTTTTTCCTACTATTGTGCTTGTCAGTTTTCCTGTAAGCATGGCACCGCCGTCAAGCACATTTTCGTAGTGTTCTGCTATAATTTGCTTTTTTTCCAGGTCATTGTGGATTACAAAAAACCCGTTCGGATCGTATTCAATTGATTTGCGTTCTTTTGCCTTGATTAATCTTACGTTATTGTCGTCGTTTTTGTTTTCTTCTGTTATTTTGAATTGTCTTTTGAGGAATTCTATTTGTTCACTCAATATTCAACACCTCTTTTACGTTTTCCCAGTTGTGGTCATAGATGTGGGCTGAACCGGAAACACAAGTGATGCTGCCGGTTTCAAAACCGCTTCCGTCTGCGACTTTTTTCATAAGGTTGGCAAGGCCGTACATATTTGCGGGCCAGGCTCCAAAACAGTCGTGAGAGCGAAAGTAAAGGTGAAGATGCAGCTTGCTGTCTCTTACCTGGAAATGAGTGAATATGAGGCAAGGCGCTTCATCGGATTCGGTGTCAATTGGAGGAATCCAAGTGTGGCATATTGCTCTTCTTGTGTTTGATGAAGCTTTCAGTTTTTTTATCACCCAGTCAATCTGGTTTAATTCATTGTTCCATTTGTGCAGGCGGTTCCCGTAAGTGTATTTGAATTCTCCCGGGTCGCTTGAAAGAATCGTCTGGTTTGTGTACTGTTCAAGCCGTTCTTTTGACCAGGGAAACCCTTTTGGTGTCATTGGCTCTTCAAGCGGGTTTTCTATGTATGCCAAAAGCTGGAGTATTTCTTTTGTGTCGTTGTCGTACTCGCTGTGAAGAATGTGCCCCCGTTTCCATATTGCCTTGATTACTTTTGGCCAGGTTTCCCCGATTGTTTTTCCTTTGACAAAAGTTCCGATTTTTGTCGGCTTTCCTGGTTCATTGCTTTCAAAAGTCAAGTGTGTCCCCATCTATTCTTGTTTTTTTGTTCATTTATAGTTTGCGTAGGTTTCGTGAAGTTTGTGTTTTTTGTTTTTTTATTTATAGATATTTAACCCGAAATCGTTTTCCGCTTCTTTTTGCATCTCGTGCACGAATGCTGCTGCGGGAAACACGTTTTCTGCGAGTTCGATTGGTCCGAAAAGCAAAAAGTTTGAACCAAAAGCCATCTGCATTGAATTTGCAGCTACATTGCATTCGTTTTTGAATTTTTTGTGGTTTGAGTCTGAAAGCCATTCCCACGACGATATCGCATTGTGTATTCCGTTTCCGGATGGAAGCCCGAACTTTGCTTTAACTGAAGAAACGGCGCGGACAGATGCCGCGGCACCATGGCCCAGCGGAGTGGTTGCCGTGTCAATCAAAAAATTCTGCACCCCTGCTTCTTTTGCAATATCAACAAGGCTTTTTTTAAGGAGATTGTCTTCGCAGAGCAGGTTTAGCTTCCCGGCAAGCGATGAATCCTTTGGATTGTATAAGAGGATTATCGCCGATTCAACGTCTGTGTTTTTGAGTTCGGTTATTTCTTTTTCAGTTACTGAAAAATTTATGGAGTTATAAATCATTTGGTCGCTTACGCCTGTTTCTGTTGCGTACTCGGCGCCGTAAAGGCGTGTTTCCGATTCTGTTGAGTCAATTATAATTGGGCCTTCAAAGAGATTGCATGCAAAATCAATGCGTTCTTCCATTGACTGCGGGCTGTCTGCAAATATTTGTATTGCGCCGGGTATTCCTGTTGAATCTGATGCTTCAAGCTGTTTGTTTATGAGGTCTTCAGCGCGTTTTGAGTCAAATGAACCTGATTCGCCGGTGAGTATGTTGTGTTTTGAATAAAAAATTGTTCCGCAAAGCATGGTTGGTGTTTGCCCTGGCTGGCCACCGATTTTTGTTCCGGCAATGTCAAAAATTTTTTGTGGTTTTGAAAAAACAAACATTTACTTCACCGTTTTTACTATGCTGTCTGGTTTGCCTCACTGGATTTTTCACCTATCACGCCTGTTTCGGGATCGAAAACTATTTTGTTTTCCGCGTCAATAACTGCGATATTTTCGCCGAGATTTAGGTTTATTTTTTTTTCTTTTTCTTTTTTTGTCACAAAAAACGGTTCTCCAAAATACCCCTGGTTTTCAAGTGCGCATCGTTTGATTTCTTTTATGATTGTGTCTTTGTTTTGTGTTCCCGTTAAATCAATGACCTGGACCTGTTCCCTGAAACGGTTCACTGCTTCCTGCGGAAGGTTTTCAAGAAACGGGATGGCTCCCTTTGAATTTATGATGCGTTTGTTTTCGTCCAACCCAAACCTGCTAAGTGAAACAATTGATTGTCCTGTAAAGTGTCCTGTGACTTCTTCCCCGCACACAATTAAAAATCTTATGTTCGGGTTTGCAATCAGGTTGGTTACGACGCGCTCTATTCCAAGGTTTTCTGTGAGAGCGCGCCCGTACAAGGCAACTTCGTTCAAGTCAAGTTTTATGTCTGAAAAAAGAGTGAGTACTGAAATGCTTGCGTTTGGATTTACAACAGTATAGCTCCCCTGCAGCACAGGCCATTTTTGTTTTTCCATCACTATGAATATGGCAACGGATTCTTTTATAGATTTACTTTGCTTTGTTTGTTTGGTTTTATACCTGGTTTTTGTTTAGCTTTAATGCAAATTTTGTTCTCAAAAGGCTCCTTCAAGAAGCCCTTATTTTTTACAGGGATGCACTATTATTTGATGAAAATATAGTGGTTTAGAGGATTTATTTTTTTGAAAAAAACAAAAATGTATGTTTTTTCGACAATAAGTTTAAAAATAAGTTCTGTAAGTAAAATTAATTACAGTTTATGAGTTATTTTGGCATGCATCAGAAAACCTTGTTTTTAGTTATTCTGATGCATAAGGGTTTTTTGTTACCGTGTGGTTATTATTTGCGGCGTGTATTTATTATTTGCAGTACTTTATTATTTGGTTTTGAAAATTTAAAATGTGATTATATGAAAACTCATGAAATCATCTTGGACATAAAAAAGGCAGAAGAAGAATCAGATAAAGTTTTGGCTGAAACAAGGGAAAAGAAAGAAAAGCTAATTTCGAAGACAAAAATTGAAGCAGAGGAAATAATTTCTTCTTCTGAAAAAACTTTTGAGAACAAAAAGTCGACAAATTTGAAGGCAGTGTCTAAAAAGATTGAAGCAATGAAAAAGGAGATCATTTCTGATGCCGGGTCTGAGATTAAGTCCATGGAAAAATCAGCATTAAAGAACATGGATAAAGCAGTTGATTTTTTGATTGTTCAGTTTAAAAAAAATGTGGGATTGTAAAAATAACAATCTCTAAACTGTAAGATAATTAACTTTGTAGTAATTATTGTTTGTTATGCTTGCGGGTAATTAGTATTTGTTAGATTCATAAATCAGTATTTGTCAGGTAAGTTGGATTGAATGATTAAACCAAAAAAGATGAAACGCGTTACGATAGTGGGGTCAAGGAGACTTCTGAAACCGATTGTGGAAAACCTTTACAATCAAAAAGTGCTTCATATAAATGATTATTCAAAAATCATGTCAGATGAATATCTGGACATCGGTCACTCTCTTAAAAATGCCGATATCTATTCCGAGTCTCTTGTGAAAATAAAATCTGTGTGCAGTTACCTGAACATTTCTTTTGATAAGGGATTGCAGGGTGTTGATTCAAAGCTTTTGAGCAGGGACCTGTCAAAAGAAAACTTACGCGATTTGCGCTCAAAAATCAATAATATAGAAAAAGAAGTTGTTGAAAAAGTAAATAAAAGAAAATCCCTTGAAGAGGAGCTTTCGGGATTGAGTTCAGTCAGGAAAGAACTTGAACCGTTTACTGCTCTCGCTTTGCCGCTTAACTGTTTTCATGAGTCAAAATCTGTTTCGTTTGCTGTCGGCTTTACGCCTGTCAACATTGCGGCAAGTGATTTTGAAGACATTACTTCGCGCTTGAAAGTTGTTTCTGCAAAACACGGCAAAAAGCAGGTTGTTGCAGTGTTTGCTGAATCCGCAAAGATGGCTGCTGTTTTGGAGCGGATTTCTTCAAAGGGTTTTTCTGAAATAAGTATGGAAAACATTGCAAAATTAAGCGGTTCTGCTAAAGACAACGTCAATTCAATCGAGTCAAATGAAAACAAGATTCTCAGGGAGATTGAAAATCTTAAAGTGGATTTGTTTGCCATAAGACAAAAATGGGAAATTCAACTGTTTGAATACAATGATTTTCTTTCGCAGGAAATTGAAAAGGCAAGTGCTCCGCTTAAGTTTGCCGTCACTAAAACTACTTTTATTGTAAAAGGGTGGATTTTGGAAGAAAATTACAAACATGTCACAAAAGAAATTGAGCGTGCAGGAAAAGGAAAAGTACTTGTTAACATTCACAAGGACGTGAGAATCAAAGAAGCTCCCATAGCGTTGAAGGACAAGGGTCCGGCAAATTCATTTGAAATGTTTTTGGACCTGTATTCGTTGCCAAGGTATAACGAGATTGACCCCACGCTGATAATGGCTTTGGCGTTTCCTTTATTTTTCGGGTTTATGCTTGGAGACATCGGATATGGCCTTGTGCTTCTGGCTTTGACTGTGGCGTTGAAGAAAATGAAGCCCGAGTTAAACAAGTTTTTGAACGTGCTAATGTTTTCTGCCATAGGCACAATGATTTTTGGATTTGTTTTCGGTGAGTTTTTCGGCGCCACAGATATTTTTGGAATGCCGTTGTATCACTATATCAACAGGGAACACGACGTAAATTTTATGATGACTCTGTCTATCTTAATCGGGGTCGTGCACATAAACCTGGGCCTGGTAATCGGCTTTTACAACAAGATGGTTGAGCACGGCATGAAAATGGCATTTTATGAAAAAGGCAGTTGGATCCTTCTTGAGATCGGAGCCGCGTTGCTTGGGGCATCAATGATGGGGTTGCTTCCTTTAAGCCCTGTTTTTGGAGGAGTAGTGTTGCTTGCGTCAATTGTGTTCATTTACCTGGGTGAAGGAATAAAAGGGCTTGCAGAACTTCCTTCAATACTCAGTAATATCCTGTCTTACTCGCGTTTAATGGCAGTGGGGCTGGCTTCGGTAAGCCTTGCGGTAGTCGTGAACGAAATGGCAGGAGACCTTATTGAGTTTGGCGGAATAGGCATGATTCTTGCTTTAATAGTTCTCATACTGGGGCATTTGATAAACCTTGCGCTTGGCATACTTGGCCCGTTTTTACATTCACTCAGGTTGCATTACGTGGAGTTTTTCGGTAAGTTTTATGAAGGCGGAGGGGAAGAGTACTCTCCGTTTGGAAAAAATAAGTAGAAGTAGTAGAAGTGAGATGAATTTAGCAAAAATAAATAAGATATGGAGGAATTGAAATGGCAGAACCAGTATCAACAGCAATTTCGGCAATTGCGTCTGACCCGTCGGGAATGATTGCAATCGCAGCGGGTTTGGCAATAGGTTTGAGTGCTATTGCGTCAGCCATGGCAGAAAAAGACATTGGCGCAGCAGCAGTCGGCGCAATGGCTGAAAACGAAAATCTTTTCGTCAAGGGTCTGATTTTAACGGTTATTCCTGAAACACTTGTGATTTTCGGGCTTGTTATCGCAATTTTGCTTCTCGGAAAAATATAAATTTGCAGGCATCAAAACTGCCGACAATAACGAGGGGTAAAGATGGGATTGGAAGATGTCTTGGAAGACATAAAAAACACCACTCAAAAAGAAGTGCATGAAATTGAAGTAAATGCATTTGCAGAAAAAAAACGCATTCTTTCAAGAGCAAGGGAAAAAGTTGCTTTGGCAGAAAAGCGCCTTGAACAGGATATTGCAGATGCATCCGTTTCAATGAAAAAACGCGAAGTTGCAGCTGCAAAGATTGAAGGGAAAAGGCTGCACCTGAACGCGCGAAAAAAAATAGTGGACAAAGCGTATGCGATGCTCAGGGAAAAGCTCAGTTCCCTTGATAGAGAGGAACGCGCAAAAATTCTTTCAAAGCTTGTTGAATCCGCTATTTTGGAAGTTGAGCCGGCATATGCTTATGTGTTAAAGGAAGACACAGAACTTGTAAAAAAGCTTGTTCCGAAAGTAAAATGCATTGAAACCACCGGTATTCTTGGAGGCGTAATCCTTGAGAATGCCGACGGTTCGGTCCGCGTTAACAAGTCGTTTGACTCCATACTTGACGAGATGAAAAGCAGTTCTTTAAAAGAGCTTTCAGAGGTTATTTTTGATTAATTTGTTGATTGGGTGCAAAAATGAAAAAAGAAAGGAATGTGTCTTCAGGTAATTATCCGTACATCAACGCAAGAGTCAGAGGTATGAAAAGCAAACTCATAAAAAAAGAGGATTATGAGAAATTGCTTCATATGGGTCTTGAAGAATTCATTCATTTTCTTGAGGAAAGCGACTACAAAAAAGAGATTGATTTTTTTGCTATGCACCGCAGCGGTTGTGCTTTGGCGGAGTTTGCTGTTGCTGAAAATTTTTCAAAGACAATGAAAAAACTGAAAAGTATCTCTAAAGGAACTGATGTGAATACGATTGTCAGGGGATACCTGAAACGGTGGAGCATCTGGAACATAAAAATAATCGTCAGGGGAAAATACGCGGGGGAATCCCCTGAAACAATTAAGTCATGTGTTTTGGATTTGAGTGACCCAAAAGTAAACATAGACGAACTGGTTGAAGAAAAAGTAACGATTGAAGATGTCATGGAAAAAACAGGCCTGACAAGAAATTGTTCAAGAATGATTGATTCCATTAAACTTTTCCGTGAAAAGAACAGTCTTTCTTACCTGGAAAATTGTCTTGACTGGTATTATTACAGCCTTATAACAGAATTTGCAAAAAGGATACCTGCACAGGAAAGTTTTATCAGGAAGTTTATTGAAAAAGAAGTTGACACTTTGAATATCAAGATCATACTGAAGATGAAGCGTGAAAAATTTTTAAGAGAAGAGATTTTAAAAAATATTATCCGGTACAGGTCAGCCCGCGGGAAATTGAAAACATGGGATGAATTTGTTAACGCGCCTGACATGGATTCGTTGCTGGAGCTTTTTTCCAAAACTTCTTACTGGCCGGCAATGGAGCCCGGCGTGAAAGATTTCAAAGAGTCAAACCGGCTTTCCATGCTGGAATCTGGTCTTGAAAAGCACGTGCTGGAGCACGCGTTTCTTTTGCTGCACCAGCAGCCTCTTTCAATCAGCCCCATAATCGGGTACATGATTGCAAAAAGAGTTGAAATGAAAAATCTCGGAATGCTGGCGCGTTCAAAAGAAGTGAGTCTTGACGAAGATTTTATGCGCCGCCATTTGGTGATAGCGGGTGCGTGATTGAATGAGCCAAAGAATAATGGTTTTTGGAGACAAGGAATTTACGCTGGGTTTCAGGCTTGCGGGCGTAAGAGATTGTATTGAGGTTACAGATGAAAACAGAGTGGAAGTGTTCCGGGAACTTGTTAGTTCAAAGGAAAACGGAATAGCTGTTCTTAATCAAAAAGATGTTGATTTGGTGCCTGAAAGAATCAGGGAAGATGTTGAAAATTCAATATCTCCGACAACTGTAACAATTTCCGATGAATACGGGGCTGAAGAGACCCTCAGAAAAATGATATTAAAATCGATAGGTGTTGATTTATGGGAGAATTAAAGCCAGGGAAAAAGAACGAAAACACAGTTGAATCAAAAGCTTCAGCCGGTAAGATTTATCGCATAGCAGGTCCTGTAGTGGTGGCTAAAGGGATTAACGCTAAAATGTATGATGTTGTCAAAGTGGGAAGAGAACAGCTGATGGGTGAAGTCATTGAGATGGAGGGTGACAAGACCATAGTTCAGGTTTACGAAGACACCGAAGGGATAAAACCAAACGAGCGCGTTGAAACAACCGGGCAGTCTCTTTCAGTTTTCCTTGGTCCCGGTCTTTTGACTTCAATCTATGACGGGATTCAAAGACCATTGCCTGTTCTTGCAGAAAAAATGGGCAATTTCATTGAAAGAGGAGTCAGTGCACCGGGTCTTGATGAAACAAAAAAATGGGACTTTGCTGCAACTGCAAAAGCAGGGGATAAGGTTTCAGGTGGCAGTGTGATAGGGACCGTTGAAGAAACCGAAGGATTGGAGCACAAGGTAATGGTGCCCCCGAAAATGTCTGGAAAAATAAAAGAGATTTCTTCAGGAAAGTTCACTGTCAATGATGTTGTGGCTGTTCTTGAAGACGGCTCTGAACTGAAGCTTGCGCACCACTGGCCGATCAGGGTTCCAAGACCTGTCAACAAAAAACTTCTTCCGAATATTCCGTTGATAACAGGTCAGCGTATTCTTGACACGTTTTTTCCCCTTGCAAAAGGAGGAACTGCGGCAATACCGGGTCCGTTCGGCGCTGGAAAGACCGTTACTCAGCAGTCGCTTGCAAAATGGTGTGACGCTGACATAATCGTGTACATAGGTTGCGGTGAGCGCGGGAACGAAATGACTGAAGTTCTTTCAGAGTTTCCGGAACTCAAGGATCCGAAAACCGGAAACCCATTGATGAACAGGACTGTCTTGATTGCAAACACTTCAAATATGCCTGTGGCTGCAAGGGAAGCTTCGATCTACACAGGAATAACGATTGCCGAGTATTACCGTGACATGGGCTACGATGTTGCGCTCATGGCTGATTCCACTTCCAGGTGGGCAGAGGCCATGAGGGAAATTTCCTCGCGTCTTGAAGAAATGCCCGGGGAAGAAGGATACCCGGCTTACCTTTCAACAAAGCTGGCGGCGTTTTACGAGCGTGCCGGACGGGTAAAAACTCTCGGGGTTGAAGAGCCGGGTTCGGTTTCCGTAATCGGTGCTGTCTCGCCTCCGGGAGGGGATTTTTCAGAGCCGGTAACCCAGAACACATTAAGGGTTACAAAATCGTTTTGGGCCCTTGACGCAAAACTTGCTCAAAGAAGGCATTTTCCTTCAATCAACTGGATTAATTCTTACAGCCTTTACCTTGACAAATTAAACGATTGGTTTTCTTCAAACGTTGCAAGTGACTGGGCAGAATACGTCGAAAAGTCAATGAGGATTTTGCAGGAAGAAGAAAAGCTTCTTGAAATCGTTCAGCTTGTGGGTTCTGATTCGCTTCCGGACGAGCAGCAGTTGACTCTCGAGGTTGCAAGAATGCTCAGGGAATTTTTCCTGCAGCAAAACGCCTTTCACGAGGTTGACACTTACTGCACGCCCCAGAAAAGTTACGCGTTGCTGAAGACGATTCATCAGTTCAGCAGCCTGGCAGAAAGCGCACTTGAACGCGGCATGAAAATAAAAGACATTTTGCTTTTGAAGTCAAAAAACAAAGTCGCAAATGTTAAATTTGAAGCGGATTATGAAAAAATACTTAAGGAAATCGAGTCTGAAATGCAGAAAGAGTTTGAGGGCTTGAGGTGATTTTATGAAAGAATACAAAACAATAAGCAAGATTGCAGGTCCCCTGGTGTACGTGGAAAAAACCGAACCCGTCGGTTACGGTGAACTCGTGAAGGTAACGCTTTCAGACGGCTCTGTTAAAAGGGGACAGGTTCTTGACACTTCAGAGGAAATTGTCGTGGTGCAGATATTTGAAGGCACAAGCGAGATTGACAAGGATTCAAGGGTCACTTTTTTGGGCGAGACAATAAAGCTGGCTGTTTCAGACGATATGCTCGGAAGGATTCTTTCAGGTTCAGGCCAGCCGCTTGATAACGGTCCTGAGATCGTTCCGGAAAAAAGGGTGGATATAAACGGTGCCGCAATAAATCCTTTCATGCGTGACTCTCCAGCGGATTTTATCCAGACAGGGATTTCGACAATTGATGAGATGAACACTCTTGTCCGCGGCCAGAAACTGCCGATCTTTTCAGGAAGCGGCCTTCCGCACAACGAGATTGCTCTGCAGATTGCAAGACAGGCCAAAGTTGTCGGGCAGGAAGGGGACTTCGCAGTGGTCTTTGCCGCAATGGGAATCACAAACGAGGAAGCGCAATATTTTATCAATGACTTTGAACAGACCGGTGCTCTTGAAAATGCAGTTGTGTTTTTGAACCTGGCAGACGACCCGGCGGTTGAAAGGCTTATCACCCCGAGGATGGCGCTTACTGCGGCAGAATACCTTGCTTACGAAAAGGACATGCACGTGCTTGTAATCCTGACAGACCTCACCAACTACTGCGAGTCCTTAAGGGAAATAGGGGCGGCAAGGGAAGAAGTGCCCGGGAGACGGGGTTATCCTGGTTATATGTACACGGACCTTGCAAATATTTACGAGCGTGCGGGAATGATTAAAGGCAAGAAAGGGTCTGTTACGCAGATACCCATCCTTACCATGGTCGGGGATGACATAACCCACCCCATACCTGATCTCACAGGTTACATCACTGAAGGGCAGATCACTCTTTCAAGAGAGCTTCACATGAAAAACATTTACCCCCCGGTTGATGTTTTGCCCTCGCTTTCAAGGCTTATGAATTCCGGGATCGGGCCGGGAAAAACCAGGGAAGACCACAAGCAGGTTTCAGACCAGCTTTACGCGTTTTATGCAGAGGGCCGTGACCTTCGCGGTCTTGTTGCGATAGTCGGAAAAGAAGCGCTTTCACAGCGTGACCAAAACTTGCTTGAGTTTGCAGATGCTTTTGAAGACAAATTTGTAAGACAGGACAAAAACGAAGACAGGTCGATTGAAGACACGCTTGCTATTGCATGGAAACTTCTTTCAGATGTTCCAAGAGACGAGCTCACAAGAATAAAAGACGAGTTCAAAGACAAGTATTATATAAAACAAAAAGAAGACAACAAGATTGAGGAAGGTAAAAAGGGAAGCAAAACCGGGGAAGAAAAAGACAACAGCACTGAAGAAGCAAAAGAAGGAGAACAGCGGGCAGAGGAATCTGCTTAAATCAGGCAGGTAAAATGAATCAGTGGCAGGAGATGGATTAAATGTGCGCGGAAATAAAACCAACACGGTCAGAACTTATGAAGCTTAAGAAAAAAATAAAGCTTGCTGTTTCCGGGCACAAGCTTCTTAAGAAAAAACGCGACGGTCTTATTCTTGAGTTTTCAGAAATATTGAAAGATGCAAAAACGGTTCGTTCGGAACTCACTGAAGCATACATTAATGCAAAAAAGTACCTGAAGATTGCGCACGCGCTTGAAGGTGTTGTGATGGAGTCGACAATAATGGCCTTGAAAGAGCACCCGACAGTTGAAATAGAAAACAGAAACATAATGGGTGTGGTGGTGCCTAAAATTGAATCAGAAAAGGTTGTAAAACACTTTCCAAAAAGAGGCTATGGTTTGGTCAGGGGTTCGTCTTCAATTGATGAAGCGGCTTTTGCATACGAAAAGCTTCTTGAAAAAGTGATTGCGGCAGCTGAAATAGAAAACACCATGAAAAGGCTCTTGTACGAAATAGAAAAAACAAAAAGAAGAGTCAACGCACTGGAATTTTCTGTCATCCCAAAAACAGTCGCTGATTCAAAATTTATAACCTTGCGCCTTGAAGAAATGGAGCGCGAAAACGTTTTCAGGTTGAAGAAAATAAAATCTTGAGCTTTGTAAACTTTTTTTCCGCACTGGTTTTTAATCATTTATTCTTGCAAATTTGCAGTCAGTTTTTTATTGCGTTGACAATGGCACTTGTCACATCCACGTTTGCTTCGTTTCTGCAGACACTGTTTGTCAGGTAAAGTTTGGCGTATTTGCTTTTGATTCTTTTTATTCCTGCCGGAAGAACGCCGTGCGTGATTAATGCAATGACTTCTTTTGCACCGCATCTCATGCACTCGTCGTGAAAACGATCCAGTGTCCCGCCTGTTTCCAGCAGATCGTCGACCACTCCGACCACTTGGCCCCGGACAAGTGTTTTGAATTCTTCGTTGCTTTGAATGTTTGTCAGGTAAGAGTTTACCCTTTCTTTTTCCGTGCCTTTCAACCCTGTTCTTCTCTGGGAGCCGGCGTCGGGAGCGAGATAAACTGCTTTCGGGTAATCGTTTAAAGCCGCACGCATCAGCGAGTCGACAACTGAGACATTTGTTACAGGATATTTTTCAAGCCAGCTCTTGCCTGCAAAGTGAGCGTCAAGGGTATAAATCCGCTCGACATGATGGTAATCAACCAGTTTTTTAATCAGGTCTTCTGCTGCATTTGTTTCCCCGGTTTCCCAGATGTTGTCCTGCATGCCGTAAGGAAAATAAGTAAAAAATACTTCAAGCGGATGGATTTTTTGTGATCTGTTCAGGATTGACAGGATCATCTCCAGCTCCACCAAGCCGCTGTTGCAGTCGGGAGCGCCTGAGCAAAGAACAACGGTTTTTCCGTTTAACTCATTGATTTTTGAAATTCTTGTGTAAACTTCCCGGTCAGGAAAATGCCTTTTTCCTTCCTTGTTCTTATCAGTAAACACTACCTGCACTTTGCCTTCGCCGGCTATTTTTGCCCCGATGTGCTCTGCTGACGCAGTCGGTATGATGTTTAGTTGCATTGTTTTATATTGGTCGGCCTGGGATTTAAAACTTTTGAAAACCGGAAATAAACAGGAAAAATTTGAGTTTTAAACAAGGATAATCTTTTATACCAATTTGTTTCTTTTATTCTATGTAATTGAAAATTGACAATAAAAAAATATTGTTTCAGGTTTAAAACCGAATTTAAGCAAACCCGTGTAAATTTATTTTGGGAAAATTGCTCAGCAAGAGCGTATTTCACTGATTTTTTAAATCACATATCATACTGGGCGCTTGTTTGAAATGAAATAAACGAATAGTAGGAGTTTTGGAAAATATGAAAACAATTCAACGCGCTGGAGTAAACATTCCTACCGGTACGCATATCGGCAGGAAGATAGTTATCGGTGCAGATCACCGCGGTTTTGAGATAAAGAAGTTTCTTTTGGGAAAGCTGAAAGAAAAAAATCACAAAGTTATTGACGTGGGGTCATATGATTCAAAGCGCACGGATTACCCTGTTTTTTCAAAAAAGATAGGTGAGTTGTTGGTCCTGAACATTCAAACGCATGTCGGAATCGGCATTTGCGGCTCCGGAATCGGAATACAATACCCTGCAACAAAATACCCTGGAGTTATTGCTGCAAGGTGCCTTAACAAAGAAGACGCGGTTTCAAGCAGAAAGCACAATAACTCAAATTTTCTCGCGTTGTCAGCAAACGCCACCGACTGTGAAACGGCATTTGAAATAGTTGATTCATGGCTTAACAGCCCGTTTTATTCAAATCCGGCGGAAGAAGAGCATTACCTTAAAAGATACATGCAGACAATTTACTGCCACAATGTTCTTCTTGAAAAAGAAAAGAAAGGAATTTATATATTCAATTCTCATTTTTAGCGGTGCGCAGTTTGCTTTAACAGATATGTGAACGGAGTTGATTTGATGGTCGCAGGAAAAGGAAACAGGGTAAAAGTTGAGTATGAAGGGACATTGGAAGACGGTTCAGTTTTTGACAGCTCTAAAGCGCACGGCAGTCTGCTTGAGTTTGAGCTCGGCGCCAAGCAGATGATCCCCGGCTTTGAAAACGCAGTTATCGGTATGAAAAAAAATGAAGAAAAAAAAGTAACTTTGAAACCTTCAGAGGCATACGGCGAAGCCGACCCTTTGATGACAAAAGAAGTTCCAAAAACCCAGCTTCCGCCTGATTTGGATGTGAAGGTCGGCATGACTTTGGCTGCGAGTCTTCCGGAAGGAGGGCAGTTGCCGGCAACAGTTGTTGAGGTAAATGAGGACGCTATTATTATCGACCTTAACCACCCGTTGGCTGGAAAAACTTTGACTTTCAAGATAAAAGTGGTTGAAATATCTTCTTGATTGTTTTTGTTTTATTTTAACCATAATCATGTTGCATAAAGGCACCATTGAATTAGGTGTCTTTATCGCCCATGGTTTGATCAGGTTATATTTTAGTTCTATTTTTTATAAATGTCAGATTACAAAATAATAAGCATCAAAATACAGGATAATACGTATCAAAACAAGAAAAATGAAAGTCGGCGTAAACGTGAAGGCATATATACAAGTTTATGCATAAATATTATATAATTAACTGAAGCAATACAGTTGTTTTTATAATCTATTTGTAAAAAAAGATAGTTGAAGCCCTTCTTATTTTTCAGGTTTTCAGAAGGCCTGTTTAATGTATTTATCTGTAAACTGTAATTCGCTCTAGTTAGCGTTAGGTTTACAGGAATGTGCTTAACGTGTTATATTTGATATATTAGATAGCAGTTTAGGAATTGTGATTAATAATGGAAAAATTTAAAAAATTAGGTATTTCAGAGTTTGTTTTAAAATCAATTAAAGAACAAAAATTTACTGAACCGACAGAAATACAGGAGAAGTCAATCCCCCTGGTTCTTGAGGGAAAAGACGTTATGGCTGAATCAGCCACGGGTTCAGGAAAAACACTTGTTTTTGCAGCCGGGATTATACAAAGTTCTGAAAGAGGAAAAGGAATACAGGCATTGATATTGACGCCGACAAGGGAATTAGCGGAACAGGTTGCAAAATCTTTTGAGTTGTTCTCAAAGTATTCTCCACTATCCATTGTAGCTGTTTATGGTGGGTTATCAATTGGTCCGCAGATCAGGGCACTAAAAACAGCAGATGTCGTGGTCGGCACCCCAGGCAGGATCTTGGACCATTTAAACAGGAACACACTTGAGTTAAGTTCAATCAACACTGTTGTTCTTGACGAAGCTGACCGTATGCTTGACATGGGTTTTGCAGCGGATGTTGAAAAGATACTTAATGAATGTCCTGTGGAAAGACAAACCATGTTGTTTTCGGCAACTTTTTCAAAAGACATGATCAGGATTGGAAAAAAACATATGGATTCACCGGTCAGGATTTCTGCAGAACCCCATGTTGATCCAAAAAAATTAACTCAGGTTTGTTATGATGTAAGAGGCAACATGAAATTTTCACTTTTGGTCCATTTGCTCAAGGAAGAAAAATCACACAGGGTAATGGTTTTTTGCAATACCCAAAGAAATACTGATTTTGTTGCAAATAACCTGAAATCAGTAGGCATTAATGCATTGCCTATGCACGGCGGGTTTTCACAAAACCAAAGAGGAAAAACAATGGTGCAGTTTAATTCAAAGGCACAAAAATCATATGCCCTTGTCTGCACAGATGTCGCATCAAGAGGGCTTGACATAAAAGGTGTTTCTCACATCTACAATTTTGATTTCCCAAGAGAAATTGATAACTATGTGCACAGGATAGGCCGTACTGCAAGGGCAGGTAAAGAGGGCATGGCCGTAAGTTTGATTGCTGAAAATGACGCGGATAATCTTAAAGCAACGATTAAAAAAACCAAGTTGAAACTTACCTGGAAAAAAGTTCCTGAAATAGAACGATTGAGAGTAAAAAAAGTTGAGCAAGCACCACCAACACGATACAGCAGAAAATTTAATTTTAAACAAAAAAACCATAAAACAGGTTTTAGAAAATACAGCAGACGCTGAAATGCCAATTGCAGGCGTTTGTATTTTTATGCATTAAAAAGCCTGCTGTCTGGAGTGGTTAGGTTATGGCAAGATATTTAAACTTTTTAGGTCCTAATTTGGTTTAAGGAGTATTTTGCCATGGAAGAAACTGATTTTGCAAAGAACAACAAGTATGCCTGGCGGGAATTTAAAGGAGGCGCATGGCAAAACGAGATCAATGTGCAGGATTTTATTCAAGCCAACTATTTTTTTTACTCGGGAAACGAGTCGTTTCTTGAAAAGCCGACTCAAAGGACCCTGGAACTTTTTTCCAAAAAGAAAGAACTTTTGAAAAAAGAAGCGAAAAGAAACGGGGTTTATGATATCGACGTGAAAACCCCTTCAACGATTATTTCTCATGCTCCCGGCTATGTTGACAGAAAACTTGAGCTCATTGTCGGCTACCAGACAGACCAGCCTCTTAAAGTCGGAATAAAACCGAAAGGGGGGATAAAGTTTACTGAAAAGGCCTGCAATGCCTACGGTTTTGAGCTTGATGAAACAGTAAAGGATATTTTTGAAAATTATTCAAAGACACACAACGACGGTGTTTTTTCCGCTTATTCAAAAGACATCAAAAATCTTCGCCACAATTGTCTGATTACAGGCCTTCCTGACAACTACGGCAGAGGGCGTATAATCGGTGACTACAGGAGAGTTGCCCTTTACGGCGTAAAAAAACTGATTGCTGAAAAGCAAAAGGACTTTGAAAAACTTTCATTTTCAGACATACAGCTGCGGGAAGAAGTTTTCGAGCAGATAAGCGCTCTTGAAGAACTGATTGAAATGGCTTATTCTTACGGGTTTGACCTGACCCGCCCGGCACTAGACGCAAGGGAAGCGGTTCAATGGACCTGGTTTGCATACCTTGCGGCAATCAAGGAACAGGACGGCGCTGCCATGTCTTTTGGAAGGGTTGATTGTTTTTTTGACATATTTATAGAACGCGACTTAAAAGAAGGAACCCTGACTGAAAGCCGGGCGCAGGAACTTATTGACCAGCTTATACTTAAAATGAGGTTTGTAAGGCATTTAAGGCACCCGGAATACAATGCCTTGTTTGCAGGACAGCCGACGTGGATAACTTGCGTGATAGGCGGCATGACTGTTGCCAACGATGTTGACAAAAAACCCCTTGTGACAAAAACTTCTTTTCGCATGCTTCACACTTTGACTAATCTGGAACCTGCACCTGAACCCAATCTCACTGTGCTTTGGAGTGAATCCCTCCCAGGTGATTTTAAGGAATATTGCTGCAGGATAAGCATTGAATCAAGTTCCATCCAGTACGAAAACGACGACCTGATGAAACCGCTGTTCGGAACCGATTACGCGATTGCCTGTTGCGTAAGTGCCATGAGAATCGGAAAAGAAATGCAGTTTTTCGGGGCACGGTGCAACGGCCCAAAACTGCTTTTGCTTGCATTGAACGGCGGAAAAGACGAGCTGACCGGAAACCAGATTGCCCCTGCCAAGCCGGTTCCCTCCGGAGAGTTTCTGGATTATGCTGAAGTCAGGGAAAAATATTTGTTTTACTGCGACTGGCTTGCAGAGCAATACGTTAACGCAATGAACATAATTCACTTCATGCACGACAAGTATGCCTATGAAAGTTTGCAGATGGCTTTGCATGACACCAGTGTAAAGAGGTTTATGGCCTTTGGCCTTGCAGGGCTGAGCGTGATTGCCGACTCGTTGTCTGCCATCAGGTACGCGAAAGTCAAACCTGTAAGGGATGAAAACGGTATTGCAGTTGATTTTGAAGTGCAGGGTGATTTTCCAAAGTTTGGAAACGATGATTCAAGAGCAGATGATTTGGCTGTTGAAGCAGTGAATGCATTCATCGGATTTCTGAAAAAATATCCGACTTACAGGAATTCAGAGCACAGCCTTTCAATTCTCACAATCACTTCAAACGTAGTATACGGGAAAAAAACCGGTGCAACACCTGACACGAGAAAAAGCGGCGAGCCGTTTGCTCCGGGCGCAAACCCAATGCATGGAAGAGACACAGAGGGAGCGGTTGCTTCTTTGAACAGCGTTGCCAAAATCCCTTATTCCTCGTGCCTTGACGGCATTTCAAACACTTTTTCCATTGTTCCCGCGTTTCTTGGAAAAACAGAGAAAGACAGGATAGCCAACCTCAAAGGCCTTATTGAAGGATATTTTGCCAAAAACGGGCATCATCTCAATGTAAATGTGCTTGACAGGGATCTTTTGCTTGACGCCATGAAAAACCCGCAGAAATATCCGAATCTCACCATAAGGGTTTCAGGTTATGCCGTTAATTTCACAAGATTGAATAAAGAACAGCAAAAAGAAGTGGTTTCAAGAACATTTCATTGCTCGGTTTAATTTATTTGTTTGTTTTGTTAATTTATTTGTTTTGATTTAAGGGTGCTTTTGATGGATTCTGCCAGGGGAAAAATTGAAGGGCAAATTAACTCTCTCCAGTCTTTTGGAACCCTTGACGGCCCGGGGATACGTTATGTTGTTTTCATGCAAGGATGCCCACTAAAATGTGTTTTTTGCCATAACGCCGGTGCGATTGACCTGAAAGGTGGAAAAAAAGTCACTTTGGACAAACTCATGGAAAAAATTGACAAATGCATTCCTTACCTTAAGCAAGGCGGAATAACTGTCAGCGGCGGGGAGCCAACTCTTCAGTGGCGGTTTGTCAAGGAGTTTCTTTCAGCGTGCGGGCAAAGGGGTCTCCACACAGCGCTGGATACGTGTCTTTTCACTAAAAAAGATGTTTTAGTCAACCTTATCCCGGAAGTTGATTTGTTTTTGGTTTCAGTCAAGCACATGGATGCGGAAAAACACTTTGGGTTGACCGGAAGGGACAACAAGCTGATTTTGGAGAACATCAGGTATGCGGCGTCAAAAAAGCCTGTCTGGCTGAGGTATGTGTTGATTGAAGGCATAACTGATTCAGAGGAAGACCTGCTTGACCTGATTGGTTTTGCAAAAAAGCTTGAAAAGCTTGAGTTAATTGAACTTCTTTCATTTAGTTCAATGGGTGTTGAAAAGCAAAGGGAATTCAAGGGTTTTAAAATCACGAAAACAAAAGATCTCAAGGCGCCTTCCCTGAAAAAAGTGCTTTGGGCAAAAAAACTGCTTGAAGAGAACGGGTTTAAAGTGGTTGTTTGACCGGGGTTTTTTGTGGTTTTGAATTGATTACATATTTTGAATTGATTACATAATCACATTTATATTTTTGTTTTGCTTATTTATGTCGTGGCAGATAAAGAAGATGTAGTCAGGGAATTTTTGTCCACTGTTTACGTGGTGGACGGTGGAAAAGTGCTGATGACCTGGAACAGGAAAGTCCGTGCGTGGATTCCTGTCGGCGGTCACATAGAGTAAAATGAGCTCCCGTGCAGTTCAGCGATAAGGGAAGCAAAGGAAGAGTCAGGCCTTGATATTGAACTGGTTTCTCCTTTTGACCGGTCAAATACAGGCAACCTTGTCCAGCCTGTCCACGTTCACCTGGACCACATAAAAGACGACCACAAGCACATAAACCTTATTTATTTCGGCGTCGTGAAAGGAGGAACTTTTTTAAAGGAAAGCGACGAGCAAACTCCTTTGAAGTGGTTTTCAAAGCAGGAAATTGAAAAAGAGGACTTGCTTCCAAGCGTCAGGGAATGGGCGCTTGAATCACTGCACCATCTGGGAAGCAAATATTAGGTTTTACAAAAGCATTCAGGGCTTTTCACAGCGAATATTCCCATATCCTTTTTTCTTTCGGGCTTCTTATGTCTGAAACTTCGCCGCTGATGTCTTTTAAGAAAAGCTTTTTTATTTGCCTGATATTGTATTCAGGGTAGTTCCCGAGAATCCACATAAGTTTTGTCATGGCAGTCTCGCTTATCATGTCATGTCCTGGAATGGCGCCTGCATCCAGTGCTTTTTTCCCGCATTCGTAGAGATACATCCAGGAAAACCCGATTGCGCATTGCGAGGAAATAACAATTGGAACGCCTTTGTTTACGGCGTTTTTTATCTCCGGTATAAGTGAATTTTCGTCAATCGGAACGTTTCCGGCTCCGAAACCTTCAATGACTATTCCCTTGTAGCCGAGTTCTATGAGTTTTGAGATGATCTCAGGGTTGAACCCGGGGGTTATTTTTTGGATGCATATTTTTTCTTCAAGCTTGTCAAAGAATTTTAGTTTTGCATCAGCATTGTCGTTTTGATAGTGTTCTCCTGTGTGCCTTATGTCGTGTTCTATTATTCCAAGCGGAAGCATCCCGACGCTTTCAAATGCCTCAAATTCAACTTCCCTGAATTTCTTGACGCGGTTTCCCCGCAGTATTTTGCTGTTAAATACAATTATCACTTCGTGAATGTCTGCGTCGGTCGCAACCCTTACTGCATCCAGTACGTTTCTTTTTGTGTCCGAGCCGAGTTGTTGCGGCGGCACCTGTGAACCGGTCAGGACAATGGGTTTGCTCAGGTTCTGCAGCAGGAAAGACAAGGCGGATGCAGTGTAATGCATTGTGTCTGTCCCGTGTGTTATTATGAACCCGTCGTATTCCAGATAATTCTCGTTGATTATTTCAGCAAGTTTCAGCCAGTATTTCGGCTGCATGTTTGAAGAGTCAGTGTTAAACACAATGACTGTTGTGATTTCAGCTATGTTTTTTATTTCAGGTATAAAATTCAAGAGTTCTTCTTCAGTGAATTCCCCGGGTTTCCAGCTTCCGTCAATCATTTTGGCAGTTATTGTGCCGCCTGTTCCGATAAAAAGTATTTTCTTTTTGGCCATACAATCACGGTTTCGATAAGTTTCAATAAATAGTGTTTTTGTGTATATGAACATCAAACAACCGGCGGATATATACTTTTTTCCTTTGCAGATTTTACCCAAGCTTTTGGTGCGCTTTTTCGGTTATTTGAGGTCTTCGAAACCTTTTGTTGTGTGTTCTTTTATGTTTTCAAAGCTTTCCACAAAACGAGTTGCTTGTATGTGGTTGTCGTCTATATAGTGGTAGTTTCCGCCTCTTGGTTTTCCAAATACTATGCAATGGTATTTGAACCCGCGTTCTTTAAGCCATTTTTCTGTTGTTCTCCTGTGTTCTTCTGTCCTTGCAGTGAAAAAAGTAATTATGTGGTTTTCCTCAAACCATTTGTTTATTTGCTCTTTTGACCCTGGAATCTCAAAAGCATCCGGCATTCTTTCCGGCTCTTCGTTTGGTATGTCTTCACATATCACACCGTCAATGTCAATCAAATAGTTTTTTAATCCAGGAAGAAGTTTTGGGCTGCTCTTTTTCCCGTTTTCGGTTAAAGATTCTTTTAGGTATCCTGATTGTTTTTCTGCTTCTGTCATGTAATCAACCAAAGTTTGTCTTTTAACAAAATTTACCTTTCCTTTCATTTTTTCCGGCTAAGAATGTAGCCTATGGCGATGCTCATAACCGGGATTACAAGGTATCTCAAGCCGATTTGAGCAAAGTAAGTTCCTGTTTCCATTCCTGACATGGGCAGCAGTATCAGTAAATCCAAAATGAGGTTTGTTGCAAGCCAGGCAAGTCCGACAGCGATTCCTTCGTTTAGGTAGTTTTCCTGCACTTGCCTGAAATAAAACACAAGCAATGCAGCTCCCGTAGCTGAACCGGTTACTATCATTATTGACTTAAACAGGAAAATATCAATACCCAACTCACCTTGCGGCGAGTAAAACAAAAAGGCAAACAGGAAGGGAACCAGCCAGGATGCAACCCCGAGCAATGCAATTTTTATGATTCTACCCATACTAACATAGGAGTAATAGTTTTATTTATAGGTTTTTGTTTGGCAACGCTTTGAAATCTACCAATTAAAAACTGGCGGACGGGGAGGGATTCGAACCCGCGATCTGCAGATTAGAAGTCTGCCGCCCTATCTGCCAACAATCCCTTTGAAAGGTATTGGTTCCTGGCTAGGCTACCCGTCCACTGGATTAAGTAATATATCACTTGTTTTATTAAAATTCTTTTCTTTATCGGTTCTTTTAATATTCTTTTAATGTGCTGTGTTGTTTTTGACGTGAATGTTTTACATTTTTTCAGGCACTTCGATCCCCAAAAGCTTCAACGCTGCTTCAAGCGTGTTTTTGGTTGCAAGGACAAGCGCGAGCCGTGCCTGGCGCTCTTCTTGTTTTTCAGCGTTCAGGACCTGTTTCAGATTGTAAAAAGAACTGAAAGCGCTTGCAAGTTCTGTTGTGTATTCTGTGAGAATGTTTGGCTTGAGTTCAAGCGCAGTCTTGTCAACTGCTTCGCAAAACCCCCATAGTTTTCTGACAAGGGCTTTTTCAACTTCGCTTGAAAGAACGCTTGCGTCAAACTTGCTTAAGTTGCTTGTATCGATTTGTTTTTCCTTTGCTTTTGAAAGTATTTTTGAAGCACGCACGCACGCGTACTGCAGGTACGGCCCGCTTTCGCCTTCAAAGCTCAAGACCTCATCCCACTTGAAAATGATTTTTTTGTCAGGGCTTACTTTTGCAAGGGCAAAAATCACTGCTCCAACCCCCACTTTTTCGCTGACGTCAGCCAGTTCTTTTTTGTTCATTGAAAGGCTCGGGTCTGTTTTCGCACGTCCATTGATAAGAGTTTTCACGCGTTCAACTGACTCGTCCAGCACTTCGTCAGTGCTTACCCCTGCCCCGACCCAAGTGCCTTTTCTTCCGGAAATTTTTGCATCAGGCAAAACCACAAACTCGTAAGACAAGTGATGCAGGTTTTCGGCTTCTTTCACAAAACCCATTGCCTCAAGTGACTTTTTAACAACTTTTTGCGGGTATTTTTGCTCCGAGCCGATCACGTTGATGGCTGCGTCAACAGAGTTGAACTCCGGCTTTTCCTCTCCCCTGCTTTCGTGTTCATGCTCCTGTACGCCTGAATCTTTGCTTACCACGCACCATAAGACAGCGCCGTTTTTTTGAACAAGGTGTTTTTTGTATTTGAGCTTGGTGTCGGAAAGCCCGAATTTCCACAAGTGAAACCCGATGTCTTTTCCAGTGTAAGTGGTTGCGCCGTTTGAGCGCACAATAATTTTGTCAGGGTTTTCCATTCCCCTGAATTCGTCAAGGTGTCCGAGTTTGACCACAAAACAACCCTTGTTTGGCCCTTGTTCTTCTTTCACAAGGCTTTTGCCTTTTTTCAGGTGCTCAATGGCTCTTTCAACCACTCCGTTTTTAACAAGGTCTGACTCGCGGACCATGACATCTGAAAAAACATTCATGCGCTGTGTAGTAATTTTTTGTGCGTCAACTGACTCAAGAGCAATTTTTTCAGCGAAAGTTGCAGTTTCGTTTCCGCCTTCCTCCATTTTTTTCATGATCCCGTTGACTTCTTTGCTGACTTTCGGGTCATCGATTTTTTTTGCGACTTCAACGTATTGTATTCCCTGCCAGTAATCAAGTTTCATTGACGGGTCCGGCGTGCCGCAAAGGTTTTGATAACCCCAGACAGTTTGCGCGACCTGCAGCCCAAGGTCGTCAGGGTAATCCATCCTGACAACAAGGTTTCCCACAAACTCAAGGGCGTTTGACACGATCATCCCAAGAACAGCATTTCTTGCGTGCCCGATGTGAAGCGGTTTTCCAGGGTTTACTGAAGGAAACTCGACAGTTATTTTTTTGGTTTTTTTAGCAGGCTTTGGCTTGATTTTTTTCCCGATTGCAGCAGAGACAGTGTCTTTTGCAAACCCTTCAAATTCAAGGAAAAAATTGACGTACCCTGGCCCGGCTGTTTCAACGCGTTCAAAAGAACTCCCTTTAATCCCTATTTTTGAAGCAAGTTTTTTTGCAATGAGTGCAGGCGGTTTTTTGAGCATTTTTGACAAATCAAAGCAAATGGTTGATGAAAAGTCCCCGAGTTTCGGGTCAGGCGGCACTTCAATTGAAGAAAGTATTTTTTCGCTGTCAAAATCCTTATCAGCTTCAAGGAGTTTTGAAACCCCTAATTTCACAAGTTCCGCTGCCTGTGTTTTGTATTTGTTTGTCAAAAAATCAACCTGCAAATTCCAGTTTTTAAATTTTTGAATGCATGCGGGCCGAGGAGGATTCGAACCCCCGACCTGCGGGTGACTTCAACAGGATTCTTTTTGAAAAAACCTGTTTCCGAAGCCCGCCGCAATATCCAGGCTATGCTACCGGCCCATGTTATGCTGTTTGTAATATAATCAGTATTATTTAATTGTTTTATTATTTATACAGTTTGTTTCAATAAAAACAATTGGTTTGCTTTTGTTCCGGTTAAAACAAGCAGTGATTCTTTTAAAGATAGAGCAGTGATTCCTTTAAAAGCAAATCAGTGGATCTTTTAAAACCATAAAAGCAGTTATTTCAAAACTTGGCGGGCCCGGAGAGATTTGAACTCTCGATCTCTGGCTCCGCAAGCCAGCGCCCTATTTGCTTATCAAATGCATCCGCAGTTGATTCCAGGCTAGGCAACGGGCCCTTCAAGTACTTTTTTCACTTTGTCAAGCGTGTTTTCAAAGTTTTTTATGAAAATGATGTCGTTGTATTTTTTGCTTACCTTAATCAGCTGGTTTTCTACATTGAAGTCTTTTATGGCACTTTCTTTTTCATTGCTCCTGAACACAAGCCAGTCTTGTGCATTCGCATCGTATATCAGACTGAATATGTCTTTTGCGTTGTCAATTGTGAGGTAAGTTATAAAACAGCCGTATTTGAATTCAAAATCAATGTTTTTTTTCTTGAGTTTTTCCCGCAAGATTTTTTCGTTTCCCCCGCTTATGAGAACGCTCCACCCGTTTTTTAGCTCCGTGAGTTCCAGAACCAGCTTTACCGTAAGGTCTTGCGAATAGTTGCGCGAAAGGTAAAGCCATTTTTTTATGAACGGAATCTTTTTCATGGTTCCGATAAAAACAGCTGTTTTGTCTTCAAGAGACCACATATATCCTTTTCCGATTTCTTTGGCGCAACGGGCATCAAGTTTTATTTTATCCATTTTTAAATCCCAGCCATCTTTTGTATATAGCTTGTTTAAAGCTATTTAAACAAGTATTATTCAGTTTATTATCTTATTCTTTTTTTGTCAATTCAGCCATAATTCAATTGTTTTTTTGTTTATTTATGTTTTGTTGTAAAGGTACAGGCCTGCCGAAAAAAGAACCAGGGCTGCTATTATCGGTGCAAAAATAATCAGGAAATTGACTGTAAAGACTGCGAAAATCAGCAATGCCAAAAGCATTGCAATAACACCTGCAATCTGGTGTATCCTGTTTGGCTTTTTCGGGCCGCCGACGATTTCTACTTTTATCATGCAATCTCTCTTATAATGTAATTCGTTTCTTGTTTGTGTTTTTCTGGCGGACCCGGAGAGATTTGAACTCTCGACTTACAGCTTTCACCAACCAAGGCTGGTTGTAGGAGGCTGTCGCCCTATTTTCCCACAATGCTTTTAACGGCATTGGCTCCAGGCTAGGCTACGGGTCCAGTTTCCGGTCTTTGCGGTTAATGGTTTGGTAGTTTAGGGATTATAGTTTCATATGTATGGTTCTTTAATATGTTTTTTATGGTATTTTTATTTTACGTTATATTTTTTATAGTTTAATACTTATTTGTTAAATTAATGTTAAATAACTTTCTCTCGTTTTTTTCTGAAAACAATGAATTATTGCTTGTTTTGTTTTACGGGTTTGCCCCGATAAGCGAGGTCCGCGGAGCAGCTGCTTATGCTTTTGCTGTCGGGAGTCCTGAACTCATGGTGCTCGGGGCTCTTGCAAACATTGCTGTTGCACCTGTGTTGATTGTTTTTTGGAACCTGTTGAATTTTGAGTTGATAGGGAGAAAAATAATGGGCCACAGGCTTGAAAAAAGAAAAGAGCAGCTGGTCGGAAAATACAAAAAATACGGGGTTTTCGGTCTTGCGTTCTTTATCGGAATACCGCTTCCAATCACAGGCGTCTATTCCGGAGTGCTTGTTGCAAAAATCCTCGGGATAGAAAACAAACAAATCCTAATTGGCTCTGTTTTAGGGGTCCTGATGTCTTCAACAATAATGTTTTTGCTGCTTTCAGGGTTTTTTTCGTTTTTTTAAATTTTTGCATGCCCTTTGAGTTTCATTTCTTTTTGCACAAAATCAGAACGTGGTCTTTTTCATATGGCTCAAGCGGCACCACCTGGAGAATTTCAAGTTCTTTTCCAAGGTCTTTTTTTGCCTGTTCAAAAACTTGTTTCGGCTCGGATACCACGTCAACGCTTCTTGATTTTATCACAAGCATCCCAAAGTCGCCTTGTTTAAGGTATTGCCTTGCGTTTTTCAAGAAAATGCCTGCCTGATCCTTTTGGGCGATGTCCTGAAACAACACGTCGCAGTCAATGACCGTGTCTGAAAATGACTGCGGGTCGCAGGCATCTGCTTTGATGGGTATCATGTTTTCTTTCCTGGTGCAGACTTCAATGAGCTTGGTCATGACTTTCGGGGCAAAATCAACGCAAAACACTGCCCCGTCTTCTCCGACTATGTCAGAGACGTGAGATGCGGTGGTTCCTTCGGCTGCCCCGAGGTAAAGGACATAAGACCCTTCTTTTATCGGAAGCTGCTTCAAGCCATTTAGTATGGCGGCACCCAGCTTTGACCTGTACGGCTCCCAAAACCTGTACTCTTTGCCAAGTATGATGACTCGTTTTTCCCCGTAAACAGAGTACTCTGGGGAATTGTTGAGTGTTGCAATCTTGTCTTTTATTTTGAATACTCCGGGAAAGTATTTTTTCAAAAAATCACGTCTTTAAAATCTTCAAAAATAAAAAAACTCCCAAAAAAAAGGTTACAGAAATCAGCTGTGTATTTCAGCCAGGCGTTTTTCAAAGTCTTTTTTCAGGTTTTTGTCCACTTTTTTGTTTCCGAAGTAGTCCTCGCGTGCGGCAATCGCAAGCTTTCCTGCCAGTGCCCGCGCGATTTTTCCCCTTTCGTTTGCGGGAGCGCTCCTGATCTGCGGAAACTGGTAGATTATGCCGTGTTTGGGCGGCCGAATCGACTTGTTTTTCAGGTGCCGGAACAATGCTTTTTCAGCCCCGATTACTTGGATTGTGCTTGCGGGCATCATGGCAAGTTTCCAGAGCGATCCGGCTCTTGCAAGAAGCTTCGCGCCGACTGTTTCTCCCACAAGAGAGTTTACGTTCGGGGCAACTTCATCCATTTTTTTGCCCAGGTATTTCAGGACAGAATCCCTTTCGTCTTCAATTGCAAGGACTGTTGAGGCAAACCTTTGCATTTCCTTGAAATCATCCCTGGTGATCTCTATGCCGATTGAGCCTTCTTTTGCTTTTTCAATGCTTTCGATTTTTTTGTCGCTCAAGCCCGCAGACGCAAGCTTTTTTGAGGTCATGCTTTTTCTTTCGCCGCATTTTTCAACAAATTCAGTGAACTCGCGGTTGTCTTTGAGTATTCGCGCGGCTTCGGGAAAATGAACAGAATACCATTCCCGCAGCCTTGTTGCAAACAGGTTGATGTTGTGGTCAAGGTCCTCGTAGAGCGCAACAGCTTCTATTGCAAGCCTGTCAGGCCCCACTTCTTCAACGACCGCTTTTTTTGAAGCTGCAATGGCTTTTTTCTTCAGCTCGGAAAGCTTCCTGCGCGAGTTTCTTTTCTCGTCCCTTGCAGGTGATTTATCAGGTTCTCCTGTTTTTTTTGAGGTTTTTGAAGCTATTTTGCCTGTTTTTTTCTTTTTTTCTCTTTGAGTCCTTTTAATTGCCATTGAATCACCGAAAATATGAACGTGCAGTGTATACTGTGCATGAAATGTTATAATATGCTAAATCACAATATGCTAAATTATAATATATTAAAGGTTAATTAATACATATCAAATAATACACATATCAAAGCATATAATATATGCCAAAACATGTCAAAATCTGTAAAGATATAAGATATTAAGGTGTCAGGTTTATATTAAATTGTTCTTCTTTGTTTCAAAAAGAGCACAAAATTCAACAAAAAGCCGGAAAATGAAACAAACCAAAAGAAAAACAAAAAAAAATAAAAAATCAAAATTATGGCAGACGGTGAAAAAATGAAATCAATTGATGAAGTGACTGCTTTTTGCAAACGCCGCGGGTTTGTATTTCCAAGCTGCGATATATACGGCGGACTTTCAGGGTTCTGGGATTTTGGTCCCGTGGGTGTCGAGCTCAAAAACAACATAAAGTCTGAGTGGTGGAACTCATTTGTTGTAAGGCGGGAAGACGTTGTAGGAGTGGACGGCTCAATCGTCAACTCGCACGCAGTGTGGAAGGCAAGCGGTCACGTGGACGGGTTTACTGACCCCCTCCTTGACTGCAAAAAATGCAAAAACAGGGTTCGCGCAGACCAGCTGATCGAGGACAAGCTTGAAATCCCGGCTGACGGCATGTCGCTTGAAGAAATCGACAATCTTGTCAAAGAAAAAAACATCAAGTGCCCGAACTGCGGCGGTGAATTTGGTTTGGTGCACGCTTTCAACCTGATGTTCAAGACTTTTGTGGGGCCCGTTGAAGACACCCAGAACACCGCGTACCTCAGGCCTGAAACAGCCCAGCTGATCTTCACCAATTTCAAGCTTGTGCAGGAAAGTTCCCGCATGAAACTCCCGTTTGGAATCGCGCAGACAGGCAAGGCGTTCAGGAACGAGATTTCCCCAAGGGATTTTGTGTTCCGGTCAAGGGAATTTGAGCAGATGGAGCTTGAGTATTTCATTCACCCGGACACGATAAACGATTGTCCGTTTTTGGATTCTGTTTCGGAAACAAAAATCAGTTTTTTGACTGCGGAAGCACAAAGCACACAAAAGACACAGGAAAAAGAAGGCAAAGGCAAAAAACAGCAGAAGACACAGGAAATGACAATCAGGGAAGCGGTCAAAAAAGGGCTTTTCAAGACAAAATGGCACGCGTACTGGCTTGCGACAATGCACAACTGGTTCACAGGCCTCGGCGTAAAAGCAGAAAACCTGAGGGTAAGGCAGCACCTTGAAAAAGAACTTTCCCATTACTCACTTGAAACCTGGGACATTGAATACAATTTTCCGTTTGGCTGGAAGGAAATTCACGGCATGGCAAACAGGACAACTTTTGACTTGACGCAGCACTCGAAAGCGTCGGGTGAAAGCCTGACTTATTTTGACGAAGAGTCAAAAACCAGGATCACCCCTTACGTTGTCTCGGAGCCGTCTCAAGGTGTTGAAAGGGCGTTTTTGACTTTTATTGTTGACGCATTTGAAGTCCGCGATGGCAAAAATGTTTTAAAAATTCACCCAAAGCTTGCGCCATATAAAGCAGCGGTTTTTCCTCTTGTGAAAAAAGACGGCTTGCCTGAAAAAGCAAGGCAGGCATTTGAAGAACTCCTTGAAAACGGTCTTGCGTGCGCATTTGACGACAAGGGATCGATCGGCAAAAGGTATGCAAGACACGATGAAATCGGAACCCCGTTTTGCATCACTTTTGATTCCGACTCTCTCAAGGACAACACCGTGACTTTGCGTGACCGCGACACCGCGCAGCAAAAACGGGTTGAAATAGAAGAACTGCCATTGTTATTGCTAAACCTTATTTCTGGAAAGAAAATTTTTTCAGAAATTTAAAAAACAAAAACTTGTGATTTAGTTTATTTTAAGCCGACTTATTATTTGTATATGTTTTTTCTATGGCTGATCTCAACAACAATAATTAATAATCTCCCGGATTGTATGTCCATAATCACCCTATAATCACCGGCCCTTAACCTAAAATAAGGAGATGAAACCAGTTTTTTAACATGGGCATACGGCCTGATTCTGCATCTTTCAAGTGAAGAAATAATTCTTGTTTTATCTTCTTTATTTAATCTCTTTAAAAATTTCTTTGCTTCGCCGGTAAAAAAAAGATCAAACATTATAGCCCTAACTCCTTTTTAACATCTTCAAGAGAGTATATGTTGCCGGCTTTTATGTCTTTTTCAGCAAGTTTGATTCTTTTTTTAGTTTCTTTTGATAATTCCATTGAATCTTCTAATGCGTCCCAAAT